>CAZVFJ010000009.1:0-21705 GCA_964625825.1 uncultured Leptospirales bacterium
TCTTTTAAGTGCATGAATGCCAAGATTTACAGCAAGAGTCCCACCCTCAGTAAGCGGTTTAACTCCTGAGATAACATCCTGTAGAGAAATACGATCATCAAAAAAATTATATACCGCATGCAGACATGTAGGGCCACAGGAAGTGTCATCCGGTTGTGGATGGATATCCAGAATTCGTTTTGCCTGGTATATTTTCTGAAATTCCTTCATATCCTGTTTCGATTAACGATTCATCTCGATAAAACCTCATTCAATGTAAAGAGTATAATCTCGATTGCGATGAGCCATATAATTATCCACTCCAGCACGGCTGAATGATTATGATTCTGTTCATCAGCCAGCATATTGAAAAGTTCACGGATGACAGCAAGCTTTTTATCAAGGATCTCAATCCTTGCCTTAATATCAAGATATTTTACTGTTTTATCATAAAAACATTCAGCCTCCGGGTATTCCCAGAAAAATTCCGGAGTGTCAAGAAGATCATAATTAAGATTTATATCCATATCAACCAGGAACAGACGTCCTCTGATTCTGGAAAGTTCTTTTCTCTTTAACCTGCTCTTACCTGTTTTGGCTATACTTTTAGGGATATGAGAGACTGTTTCTATTGTCTGCTCCGCGTAGTTCTCCAGATCTGAAAGCTTAAGAGACTGTGCAATTCCATGAGAAACAGCAAGTTTCTCAAGAGCATCTTCAGACTGAAGATAAATATGATCTTCATGTATTCTCATCGGAATATCATCTATGGTAAATGTAAATTCATCTGCCAACATGTTATCAAGAGGCTCCTCCTCGAACCTTTCGAGGTCATCAAAAACCCTTAGAGTTTGATCCCGCGAAATATTCCAGAATATAACAACTCCATAACTGAATATATAGATATCCCCCCCTTCCTTTGAAATATGAATAGCATCTTTATACATAACAGCGCGCTGATTCTCTATAAAAAATTCCTGTAATTCATCAAAAAGAAAAGTCTTTGAACAGCAACATGCAACGCATCTCAGGCTATTAGTTTCCATTTTCCCAGTCCTCTGAACATCAATTTAAATATATATCCTACACCTTTTCCCGGAAGAGTTCACACCGCTTGATCAAATCGATGAAAAGTGATTTATATCTCCTTCCCAGGCAAACTAAATTTTCAGGATGCCATTGAACAGCTATTATATTCATATCAGGCTGTTCCAGCGCCTCAATAATTCCATCACCGGAATATGCTGAACAAACAAGCCCTTTCCCCGGATTTTTAACTCCCTGATGATGCCGCGAATTTACTTTGAAATCAGAAGTTCCTATAATATCAAAAAGAAATGACCCCTTCTCTATCAATATATCATGATGAAGATCTTCAGGATTTTTAAATACATTTGCATGATTTTCTATCCCATTAAACTCCATACTTAAATCCTGATAAAGAGTCCCACCGAAATAAACATTGATGAGCTGAAATCCACGGCATATACCAAGTACCGGATAATGCTTAGAAATAGCTTTTTTAAGAAGATAGAGTTCCGAGCGATCTCTTTGCTCTGAAACATTGCGTGAAAGACCCGTATTTATTTCTCCATATAATACAGGTGATATATCATCACCTCCAGTCATAATGATTCCATCAACACCGGAAAGATACTCATTAAGTATATTACAATTATCAACGGGAGGCAGCAAAACCGGTAAAGCACCACACTCAGTTACAGCCCGGATATAATCTGAAGGAATTCCATATTCATAGATTTCACCTCTCTTTTCCAGAGAAAGAGTTAATCCTATTTTAACCATAATTTTCTACTAAAAATTTTATATAACATATGCATATACTCCATTTTTAATTAAAAGTTTAATTGGTGTATACCCTCAATATTTCATTAAATAAAGTAATCATAAATTCTTTTTCATACACTATTTTTATTTCTGAAAATTGTTTTAATATTAATAAAAACTTTGCCCCAATATGCGAGGTTTTTATTCAATTTTATTTGAATTAATATTGACATTATTATCTTAAATGGTATTTTTAAAAAAAATAATCCATAAACAAGGAGTTCTAAATGGATCTGGCAATCATTAATTTTATGCGTGAATATCACCTGTTGGTGAGAAATTTTATTGTGATTGCAAGTGTTATTGTCGGTTTTGTGTGTGTTTCCGGGTGTATCAGGTTTGGGATAGCTATTTACAGAAGGAAAAAAGGTATATATCCACCTGCAACAAGCCAGATGGAACATTGATAAGTAAAACCGAACAGGCTCAACTTGCAGTCAGTAGTATGTAAAATTATTTTACCGGTTTTAGTTTTACTCTTTATGAGCAAAACAACAATGTCACAGGAAACAGGAATCGATATGATTCCTGTTTTTAATTATGTGACAGGAAATTTTAATCCCGCAAAGCATCCATGTTTTATCAACCTTGATAAAACAGATATACCTTCAGCGAAAAAAAATCTTTATCTGAGAAAAGAAACCGCAGAAGCACTATCGCTCCTTATAAAAGATTTTCAAAAAGATAATCCCGGAATAAAAATATATGTAATTAGTGCTACCCGGAACTTTCATTCCCAGAAAAATATATGGGATGCGAAATGGACAGGCAATCGAAAAATTACCGGTATAACATCAATAAATAAAATCAAAGAACCCCTGAAAAAAGCTGAACTTATCCTTCAATATTCATCTATGCCCGGGACCTCGCGTCACCACTGGGGTACCGACTTCGATATTAATAAACTTAACAATGAATACTACGATAAAGGTGAAGGAAAAATAATTTATAATTGGCTGAATAAAAATGCTAATCGGTATGGATTTTATCAGCCATACACTGCAGGTCGCAATACCGGTTATCATGAGGAGAAATGGCACTGGAGTTATCTTCCCCTTTCAAGACAGTTCCTCCATGAGTGGAACAGGCTTTATAATGAAAAAGACGGAAATATCTGGACTGAGCTAACCTTTAAAGGCTCAGATATTGCCGGCCATCTTGCTCCAATATATGTTAACTCAATCAACAGTGAATGTAAATGAGAGTAGTATGCGCGTATCTCTGCGAATTCCGAGATCGGGAAGACTATTTCATCTCACTGATGCCTTCAGGTGTACCATCAATTGCAGCTTACCTTGAACGGGATGGCCATACTGTAGTACTTGCAAATCTTTCACAACATGGAGCAGTAAAAGGATCAGAAATTATAACTCAGCAAAACCCCGATGCAGTGACTGTATCAATATTCTCTTTTAATCGTCATGAATCATTCAGATTAATAACGGAACTCAAAAAAAGAAAAAAAAACCTTATAATAATTGCGGGCGGACAGCATCCGACATTTCTTCACAAACAAATACACTCATTACACCCCGAAATTGATTTTATTATCCGTGGAGAAGGCGAGATTGCTGTATCAAAAATTATTAATAACATTAAGGATTTTAAAATCGGCTCTATTATTAAAGAGGAACGGATATTGCGCCTGGATTCAATCCCATACCCTTCTCAATTCAGCGGCACAACAATCGGAGTTAATCCACATGAACAATACAAATATATTATTACCACACGGGGCTGCCCCTCTTCATGCCGATACTGCTCCTCCCCAAACTTCTGGGAAAGAAAAGTCACATACCGGAGCCCGGAAAATATAATAAATGAATTGAAGGCTATCAGACAAAAATACGGCATAATATACTTTTCGATCAGAGATGATAATTTTACTTTAAACAAAACGCGGGTTCTTGAATTCTGCCGTTTATTAAATGAGAGTAAAATGTTTATGATGTGGAACTGCCAGGCAAGAGTTGATACAATTGATCTTGAAATGCTCATTGCAATGAAAAGCTGCGGACTGGAGCATATACAATATGGAATTGAGTCCGGCTCCGAAAAAATACTGAAGCTTTACGAAAAATCCACATCTCTTGAAAAAATCATTCACGCTTCTGAGATAACACGAAAAGCAGGAGTTTACCTTTCATTTTATCTTATGGCTGGCATGGAGGGAGAAAATGATGAAGATATCGATAAAACTATTTCCATCCTGCATAAATCTCTTCCGCATGATTCAATTATTTCACCTGTAGCATACTACCCGGGCACTGATATCTATAACTCCGCAAAGAAGGATGGAAAAATAAACGATAGTATATGGGAAAAAAAAAGCGACAATGGCCTTTATCTCATAGATAAAAAAATTTCCGGAAAATGGATCAAAAAAATTTTAAGTGCAGCCAAAAAAGTTTCGGCAAAAGCAATTTACCGTGAAACCGATTTTGCTGCCAGTAGAAAACTTGAAGGTACTGAAAGCTTCTGGATGACCGATATACTTGAAGGTGATTAC
Organism: uncultured Leptospirales bacterium; assembly: GCA_964625825.1. Classification (GTDB taxonomy): domain Bacteria; phylum Spirochaetota; class UBA4802; order UBA4802; family UBA5550; genus UBA5550. Next base: position 4,337 of record CAZVFJ010000009.1, read on the forward strand.
TTCCTCGATTCAGGAGACAACAGGAAAGCTGCCAAAATATTCAAAAAAGTGATAAAAGATAATCCGGGTAATATCTGGGGTTACCTTAAAGCAGCCGAAGCCATAAGTGATATTTCTCATAATGAATCTATAAAGTTGCTAAGAAAGAGTGCAGAGATAGTCCCATCATATTACGGGACATGGCTCTCAATAGCCCGCATAGAGTTTGAAGCAGGCTACATTAACAGAGCTTTAATAGCAGCAGAAAAAGCACATAGCCTTAACCTGTTTGATGCTGAAACATCCGATTTTTTAAATTATCTGAAAAAAGCCTGAACAGGATAATATAAAAATTTATCTTTTTATATTAAAGATTAATAATAAAAATCATGTTGACTCTGCCTTCAATTCCTGTTTATTTTAGTATAAATAATTTGATATTTTTATTATGTCATAATTTCATTATTTAACCAGTATAAAAAATTTGTAATCTGTATCATCGCGCATTAGAACCTTTTATGAATATAATTGACAATTTCAATCAAATCAAAAATGAAATCGCCGAAAAGGCAATAAAGCTTGGGCGTAATCTTGATGATATTAAAATCATCTCAGTATCAAAAACTTTCCCTTATACCGATGTTCAGGAAGCTATTGATTCAGGGATAACTCTCTTCGGGGAAAATAAAGTCCAGGAGGCTCGTGACAAAATTCCGCATCTGCGTGGAGATTTCACCTTCCATATGATCGGGCATCTGCAGTCGAATAAAGTCAGAGACGCGGTTAAACTTTTTGACCTGATCCATTCTCTTGATAAAGCAGAAACTGCTCAGAAAATTAATAGTGAAGCTTCAAAGTTAAATAAAATCCAAAGAGTTTTAATTCAGATAAAAACTTCAGATGAAATTTCGAAAAGCGGCATCTCACCTGACGAAGCTGTAAAGCTTGCCGAATATATATGCGGACTTAAAAACCTCAAACTTGAGGGTGTGATGTCTATTGGCCCGCTTACTGATAATATGGATTTAACAAGAAAATCTTTTATTGAAACTGCCGATACTATTCACAACATCAATAAAGCACTCTCTCTTAATTTAAAAGAATTGTCCATGGGGATGTCCAGTGATTACCTGATTGCAATTGAAGAAGGTGCAACAATGGTAAGAATAGGCAGCGCGATATTCGGGAAAAGGAGTTATTTAAATGAAGTTTAAAAAGATAGGAATTATCGGAACAGGAAATATGGGAAGCGCACTAATTTTTGGAATTGTAAAAGGAACTCCTCCTGCAAACATAAAAGCATATGATACTGATCAGGACAAGCTCGACCAAGTTGTAAAGGAAACCGGAATAGCAGCAGCTAAAGATATAGAAGAAATCATCTCTTCATCTGATATCATTATCCTTGCGGTAAAACCTGATAAAATAGTAAATGTTGCAACTATGCTTAAAAAATTCTCTGGAATAATTGTCTCACTTGCAGCAGGAATAAATATTGATACATTAAAAAAATATTCCGGAGATAAAAAACTCATACGAGCTATGCCAAACACTCCCGCGATATCCGGATGCGGTATGACTGTTATATCTCATTCTGAAAGTGTTTCATCCGATGATGCCATGGAAGTTAAATCTCTTCTTGAATATACAGGAAAAGTACTCATCATGGATGAAAAGCATATGAATGCTGTAACCGCAATTTCCGGCAGTGGGCCTGCCTATGTATTTACCATCATACAGGCTTTAGCTGATGCCGGAGTAAAATTAGGACTAACACGAAATGATGCGCTTCAACTTGCGGGACAGACATTATACGGGTCTGCTAAAATGTTTCTTGACAAAATGGAAAATCCAATTAAATTACGTGACAATGTAACATCACCTGCTGGTACGACTATAGCTGCATTACACAAATTTGAGCGTGCCGGTTTTAACGGAATAATCATTGATGCTGTAGAAGCCGCATTTAATAGAGCGAGGGAGATAGAAAAAACTACATGACAACGCCTACGATATATCAACTTGATATGTTTAAGCGCTACACAATTGGTGCTGTCATATTTCTTTTTCTTATAATATTAACAGGTAATATATATACTTACTTCTTTAATAAAAAAATTTATGTAAATAAAGACTCTTACATATTAAAAGATGGTTTTCCTATCTTTACTTCTGAAAAAGATTATATCGAATTTATTACTAACTATCCTTTTAATCCCGGTGTGCAGCTCCAGATATACAAAGTGACAGGCCACGAAACGCTCTGGTCAATAAAAAGAAACATCGGGATATCAATAGACACACTCATTTCTGCCAATCCCCATCTGACTGATCTTGAACTCAAACCAAACCAGACAATTGTTATACCATCAAAAAATGGAGCACTCTTTGCATTTGATAATTACAGAGATGTATCCAGAATTAAAAAAATTATAGGACCAAATTGCAAAATACTCGGCGATTACAAGCCTAAAATTTTTAAATTATTCTCCCCCGATGATATAAAAATTGTTTTTTTTGAAAATGGAAGGCCGGCAGTAGTAAACAATAATATTGAAAAAATTTATAGATATAAAATGGCATTCATCGATCCTGTCGATACTGGATTCTATACTTCAATGTTTGGGGAAAGAGTTAATCCCATTTTCGGAGAAGGATATGAATTTCACAATGGAATTGATATTGCTACTCATCACGGGACTCCAATTAAATCCGTCAGAGACGGAATAGTCTTTTTTACCGGATGGCGTGATGGATATGGAAATACAATTATTGTACAACACTATGATGGTTATACAACATTTTACGCTCATTGTGCGAAAATGTTCGTTAAAGAAGGACAATGGATAAAACAGGGTGAAGTAATAGGCTCCGTAGGCTCCACTGGAAGATCAACAGGTAATCATCTTCACTATACTGTTTATAGACATGGTCAGACGCTTAATCCGATTAAATATCTCTGGTAGGTAGATGAATTTTTTTTTACCTCTTTTATCATCGATACTCTATATTCTCTCTTTCCCTTTTAACTTATCAGGACATTTTGCTTTTATTGCTCTGATGCCACTGATAATAATATCACGTCTTTCAGAAAAAAAGAATTCTCTTTTTTCAGGTACTATATTCGGTTTTGTTATATCAATCTATTATAGTCTTCCGCTATACCATTCAATGACTCTAAATCAAGACAGTAGTGATCTTTTACCTGCTCTTCTGATCCTGATCACAGTTATACTCCCGTACTCACTGATTTATGGCTTATTTTCTATTATTTGCCGATGGTCTTCTGAAGAATCGATATTCTTTAAATTATTAATTCCACCAGCATTCTGGATTCTTTTAGACTATATGAGAGAACTCTCTTCTTTTTTTATTCCCTGGGGTCTTGCCGGTTATAGTCAGATTTACTCACCATTTATCCAGATTGCTGACACAACAGGAATACATGGAGTAACATTTATAATAATTCTTTCAAATACAATAATTGCTGAAATAGTTATAATCCTGATAAAACTACACAAAAGAAAAACTAATATTTTATTGAATACCTCAGCTAATTTTAAAAATTTAAAACCTGGATATCAAAAAACTCTCTTTTTTTACTTTATATTACTTTCTACAATTCTTATTTTAACTGCTACTTATGGAATAATCAAAAAAAGATTAGTAACTGAAATTGAACATAATTCAGACAAAATAAACTATCTCATTGTACAGGGGAATTCAGATTCAGTAGAAAGATGGGATGAAGCTTCAAGTATCTCCAGATATCAGACATATGCAAGTTTAACTGTAAGAGAGATTAAAAATTCAGACTTAATCATCTGGCCGGAAACTGTCTTGAATTCATCTGATAAAATAAATTTTGAAATAATGTCTGAAATATCATCTCTACTGAAAGATAAAAGTTATTTTATTACCGGCGGTATACGAAAAGATAAAAAAGGAAATACATTTAACTCAATTTTTGTAATGAAAAAAAACGGCCTTGAATATATTTATGACAAAAAATTACTTTTCCCATATTCTGAACGTCCATTTTTTGGCAAAACAGCAGGAAGCTTTTTAAATTCACCAGAAAAATTTAGTGCAGGCACTTCAAACAGCATTTATCAGATTGGTGAGATATTAACAGGATTCAATATTTGTTTCGAATCAATCTACCCTTCAGTCATAAGAAAACAGGCCAAATCCGGTGCTTCTCTAATAGTTAATGTAGCCAATGATTCATGGTTCGGGGACAGCAGTATTCCACATCTTCAAAAGTATAATTTAATTGCACGTGCAATTGAAAATAGAATCGGCATTATAAGATCCGCAAATAGTGGGATATCCTTTGCGGTATCACCTTCAGGCAACATCATTTCAGAAATTCCATTTAATTCCAGAAATATATCCAAAAGTGAATTACCAGTAATCAAAGGACATTCATTTTATTCAATTTCAGGGAACCTGATAATTATTCTTTCTATATTCATTTTACTTTATAAACTATTGCGGGATGAAATAAAAAAAAATAAGACTAATATTAATTAATATTATATTCTTTCATCATCTCCTCTTTCCCTTTGGAAATACTATCTATTCTTCTTATTGAATCGGATTCATTTCCATATATTCTGTCCTGTAATACCCGGATTTTATTCTCCTTATCTTCTGATGAAATTTCATTATTGTTCACTATATCATCATATTCTTTTTTATATTGATTATCTCGCTGTTGCTCTTTTTCAATCTCATTGTCAACATCTTCAAGTCTCTTAACAACATCAGGCGGAAATACACTTTTCCTAATCTCTGATATTTTATCGTTTTTTTGAGAATCACTCATTTCAGACATATCCTTTGAATATATTGAAAGTGCTTCAGTATACGCCACATATGGCTTTCGAGATTGTTCAACCTTGTTCCCATCCTCTCCCCACATGTCAGAGTTTAATTTTTTTAATAGTTTCTCCTTCTCAGAGGCATAAAGGCTGTTATCGTTTATTATTCCTCCTCTTCGTATTGGATATTCCTGTGACTTCATCATTACTCCAAAGATAATTTCTGCTATCTCTTTCCCAAAAATTTCCTGTTGTAAAGATTTCATATTTTTCAATAATTTAAGGTAATCCTCTGTTGATTTTATCTCACCAGCACTGTTTATCGCTGACGAAACAAGATTTTCATACTTAATATACTTAATGTATAAATCAATAAACTTTTCAGCTTCTCCGGATTCCATAATCGAATATAAATATTTTCTTACGGCCTCAATATGATCACTATATTCCATATCCTTATATTTCATCTGAAGATGTTTAAAAAATTTAAGTGTATATTTATTAACGGCCCCTTTTTTAAAAAGATCTGTAGTCCTATTGTCCTTAAAATCAACCTTAGCCATATATTCCTTAACATCATCATACTTTATCTGTTCAGAAATATCAGAAATATAAGCATCATTGTTTACATTGATGCTTTCAGATAAAATATTCATTATCACTGCAAAACCTATAAGAAAAGACGAAAAAATTAAAACTCTTTTAAATGTAATCTGAAACATATTCCACCTGTAATTAAAAAACCGGGCTGCAAAGTTTTACAGTCCGGTTTAGATTTATAGCTGTTATTGGAGATTAAAAACCCTTATCTTTTAAATCACTTATCATATCTATATAAAATTCTGGAGCATCAAATCCCGGTGTTACACCGAAAAACTGATTTACTATATTCAGGTGATCAACACCACCTGCCCACCATGCTCCTTCAATAACTCCTCTGAACTTACCCCATTTTGCTGATTGAACTGAAACAAGTCCATCATTATCTCCTTCATAATAAAGACATATGAGCCACGGAACTTGAAGAAGCAGGCTGTTTGAAACATACTTAACTTTAGATGTATAGCTCTGATAATATAGACCCGTAACATCCGGACAGTTTTTGTTAAATATATTCTGCATGTATGGCCTGGTCATTTCCATTCCATTTTCAAGAGAATTTGGATCATCGTCTCCCATTACAAAAGTATAAACGATATCAAGAACATCCCCTGTAAGAGTCCATCCCTGGTCAGGTACAATTTTAAAGATGAAATCAGCTACTGAGCTACCCTGGTGAGGACCGGAAAGCCCTGTATAAGAAGCTACTTTAGAAGCAAGACCAAGATTGCTAATCGCATATCTTGTATAAATTGTACCATGAGAATGGCCTATTATATTTGCTTTTTGTTTACCTGAAATCGCAAGTATTTCAAGAAACTGTTTCTTAAATGACGCTGCCTTATTTGCAGTTGAATCCATCCCGTTTACCGAGGTAATATAAACATCAGCGCCTTCATCTTCAAGAGCATCCTCTATACCCCACCAGTAATCGACAATGTTAACAATCTTTGCCTGAGCTCCCATACCATGGGCAAGGACTACCGGATATTGAGTATCACATTTTAAAGAATTTCCTGCTGAAAAAACTACAGAAGGAAGACTTAATAATAAAAATAGAACTATTATAAAAAATGACTTTTTCATTACTCCTCCTCTTTAGATTAATGATTAATAAAATTAAAATGCATTATTTTTATTAATCCTATTAAAACATAGATTTTTTATAAGTCAAGAAAAACCGGCCAGATGGACGGAATAAAAAAAATTTTCTTCTGTTTTTGATACTTTTACCGTATTAACTAAGGAATAACCACTAATCTAAAGCCATAATAAGGACTTCTTGCCGTAGGGCATCGTCTGAATCGGAACTCTCTGGTTCTCTGTATATCTTCACTTAAAAGAGAACCTCCCCTTAGAACTTTATAAACATCACCAAAGTCTTTAGATTTTATATCAGGAGAGTAACCTTTGTACCAGTCAAGAGTCCATTCCCATAAAAGACCCGTGTTGCATTTTGAATAAAATAATTTTTCCTTTAAAATTCTGATAAAATCATCGGAATTTTTTATTATCTCATTTCCGATTTCGATATATTCAGACATTGGCTTTACGCCAACCTTACATGCAAAAATCTCCCATTCAAGTTCCATGGGTATTCGTATATCTAATTCTTCAACTGATGTTTTCCATTCAGTATAAGCTACAGCATCATTCCAGCTAACCTGCATCACGGGAAAAATATCAGAATTGTCATTATAAACGATATCTGAATCATCTCTAAAAGGATTCTCCCATGATACACCTTCCCTTTTCTTCCAGGAATTCTCCCAGATCCAACCCCAACCCTCTTTTTCAGAATCACTACGATATGACGTAGCTTTGATAAACTCTCGAAATTCTGAAAGTGTTACAAGTTTTCTGGAAATATAAAATGGGTCAGAGTCTACTTCTTTAGCAGGAGACGAGGCTTCAATATGTTCTCTTTTTAATTTTCCGGAGGTAATTGATGACACAATTCTTTTTGCATCACCTACATCGATCCCCAGTCGGTAATTAACTGAGTCAATATAAATAAAATTTGAAAGGTCAATCATTGCGAACCAATCAGTCTATGGTTTCAAGTAAAGAGAATATATCACTCCCATCTTCAGGAAATACAGCAGAAATAAATGATACAAGAAGTTTAAATTCAGTAGTGTTAAATCTATTACTAATTTCATTTTTAAGTATTGAAGAAAAAGTAGCTGAATATTTTTTATCTTTTCCTGGTAGAACTATAATAAATTTATTTCTGTCAATACGCGCAGAAAAATCCCCAATAGAAAGTCTCTCTTTAATAATATCAGAGATAGTTATAAACATCCTGTTCATCTCTATTTTCCCGAATCTGTCATAAAATCTTTTATAATTTTTAACTGATAACGATATAAGAGCTAAGGGCATATTCATATCACCAGCCCGGGATATTTCATTTTCAATACGAAAATAGAAAGTACCAGTCAGATCATTATATTTATTTTTATCAGGATCAAGCTCTATAAGCCTATAGATATAAGGAAAAATAAAACGTACAATCCGCTGGAGCCTTATATCTACATCTGTTATCTCTACATCTGAATTAATTCTATAAATTATAATAAATCCGGATAATTTCCCTGATATGATAAACGGATAGGCAATAAAAATATCCATGTTAGAAACCCTTTCTCTGCCGAAGGTTTCAACGATAACGCTTGATTCAATAAAATTATCAAGAATTATTGAACTCTTTTTATTCAGAAGAAAAGCTGCCAATCGGTTATCTTTTCTTATTCTAAATCCGGAATCTGATAATCCCAGATTATCATCATTTTCGAAATAAGCAGGATAGTAATCCCCGGTAATCTCCTCCTCGAGAAATATAGAATATATCTCAATCCCAAGCGAATAAAAATTCCGTCTAATAAAATCTTCAAGCTCATGAATTGAACCTACTGAAAGAAGTGAGTTCTGAAACATTTCTACATCAGATAATATCTCTTTTTCAATTCTAAGCCCCAATAATTCTGTATCCGCTTTTTCATACATCTCCTTTGCTTTTATAGCATAAGATGCGGCTTCAGAAAGAGAATGAAGAAAATCAATTTCCACTGCCGTAAAATCCGCTGAATCAATCTTTTCACCAACAAGAATTATACCATGGAGATGCTCTGAATATATGACAGGAGTAACCAGCCTGGCATTAGCAGAAATAAAACGATAGTAATCATCCCGGAGGCTTATATCATTTTTAAGATCTTCGATATCGATGACGCCTTTATAGTTTACCAGAATATTAAGTATCCCGCTGGAGACTTCCCATGAAATCTCAGCTTCAGGAATCTTTATTCCATTAGAATGCGTAATTATCCATTTATCATTATTTTCCTCTGAAGGTGAAATTACTGATACTGATGATACTCCAAGTTGACCCATAATTGAGAATATAACTGATTCATAAATTTCATCAATTGAATCAGAAATTGTAAATTCTTTCAGCATTTCATAAAGTACCGCATAATCATTAAATTCCGGTATCTGATAGGAATCGCCAGGTTCAGTGCTATCTTCATGTTCAACTGACTCATCATCCTCAATATCTCCCGATGATTGAAGATCAGTTTCAAAATTTAATTCCTGTTTGACGGTATTATCTGTAGTAACAGTGCCTACCGGCTTATTTTCTTCCCATAAAACTATATCTTCTTCCTGGAAGGCATCTTCATCTGCATCAAGTAAAAAGTCATCACCTGAATCAGATAATTTTATTTCTTCAGTTGAAGCCAGTCTTTCTGTCGAAGGAATAAACTTGTTTTCATCAATATCTTGATGAATTGTTAACTCTTCCGGTTTTATTTCTATTGATATAGTTTCATCAGGAAGCTGATACTTATCAATTTCCTGGAACCCAATCGTTTCAGAGTTTGGAATTTCAGAAAATTCGGATTCGGCAGGCCCTTTAATCAGATCAATTAATGTTTCTCTTCCGGTTTCATTAAGCTGTTTTTTATATTTTAATGCTCTTTCAAGCAAGCCCATCTGTCATTTACCTATCTCTTTTAAAACCTTAACATAAAGATCAAAATACTCTGATTCAGCAAATTTTCGTATAGATTCCTCTGGAAGTTTTTCCAGAAGACCGTCCAGATATGATAGAAGTTTAATAAGATCATCATGTTTTTCTGGAAATTCAGATGTTATTCTTTCTATCTCTGACTTATCTTCGAGAATAATAATTTTGTCTGTTATATCTATTATTTCAGTTAAATTTTCATGATTTACTGATTCTATTTCTGGAAGCTCTGACAGTTCATAAACTTCAGACGTTGATTCAACTATGGCCTCATCATGAATAATTTCATCTTTTACAATTTGTTTTACGTTCGGTCCACCTGACTCTTCCAGAAGTTTCATGATTTCTAAAATATCTTCTTCAAAAATAATTGCTGTTTCTGAAGTAATATCATCTTCAATGGATTTTTTCTCTTCATCGAGGAGACTTTCTTTATTATTAATAAAATAACTCAGTGATTTTTTTTGGACAAACCCTCTATCAAAAAAACTTAATTCTGGACTGATAAATTCAAGTTCATATTCATCTTCAAACTCTTTGTAATAATCTCCAAAGAGTCTATCATCTATATAATCAATTTCTTCAGGGAGTAACCCGAGAATCTCATAAACTTCACTTCCGCTTAATACTTCTCTCGATTTAAGATAATCATCGATTTCCTGTATATAAACTGTGTAATCATCCCTTACAATCGCATTATCAATAAAATCAAAGTCTGTATCATCCATGAATCGCTCTTCTTTGAAAAGAAGTGCAAGAGTTTCAGCATCGTAAGTTTTAGTATTATCAAGTATATATTCTATTCTCTCATCACTTTCGGCAATTTCATCAAGTATAAGTAGCGTACCCTCAGATACTTCAACCATTTTTACAAGATTTTCTGTCAGAGGGTCTGATTCATAAACAGGTGATAAATCTTTATTTTTTTTACCAACATGACTATCATCAATAAAAATAATATTTTCTTTAATGTTGGAATCATTATATATCCCGGGGATATATTCATACTCATCTTCCGGTTCTTCAGACTTAATAATATCATCAAGCTGATTATTAAAATTATTTTCATTAATCTTTTTCTTTAAAACTTCTGATTCATCACTTATTTCTTTTCTAGATATTTCATTTGAAATCATTTCATCAAGATCGATTTCAATAACGTCAGATTCATCCGCAATAACAAATTCTTCAGTCTCTTCAACAATTTCCTCTTTATGAATCAAATCAGTGTTTTGAATAACTTCATCAACCGATTCAAACTCCTTTATAGCATCAGAACTTTCAGTAATTTCTGAAGTTTTTTCACCAAAATCTTCAAAAATTATATCATCAGAAATTATTTCTTTTTTTTCTGGTAAATTAATTTTCTCTAATGGATTGATAATTTCTTTATCAGGTATTGGGGAAGGTGTTTCAATAGATTCAGATGTGGATTTGATTGGTATAAGCTCAAAATCTTCAAGACCATCAATTAAATCATCTTCTGATAAAAAAACAATCTCCTCATTAGCGATCTTTTCAGCTTCAAAAAGATCAATGGTTCCGATTGAATTCAAATCAAAATGATCAGGAATCTTTTTACGAACCTTTTCTTTTAATTCTTCAGATAAGGTATTATTTAATATTTTTTCACTCATTTTATTAAAACTTTTCTTAATATCGTTCATTTAAAAAAATACAGAAACCAATAATAGTAAAGAACATTAAAAATATATCTATCAATTTTTTATCGGCATATTTCAATTATAAAAATAAAAAAGGAATGCATATTCTGCATTCCTTTTTTATTTTTATTTGATTGTAGGCTATTTATCTTTTCGCAACCTTAAGTCTGACTTTAAGCTTATCCTTTTCAAGCTTAAGTTCAAATTTTTCTTCAGAGAACTTACTCATCTGATCAATCTGAGCATCAAGCTCTTTCATTTTGCTCTCAAGCTGTTCTGCATTTAATTCACTTTTTTTGAAAGCTTTTTCAGCAAGAACTATCAGCCTGTTATCTTTAATTTCAACCACCCCGCCTTCAATTACGAGATAATCTACATTTTTAAGATTATTAAGTCTTACTTCGCCAATACCAAGCCTTGAAATCAATGGAGAATGACCATAAAGAAAACCCATCTCTCCATCATATGCCTGAACGACAGCAAAACCTACCTGACCTTCATAAATTAACTTTTCAGGAGTTAATATGCTACAATCTATTACTCGTTCCATTGCTATTTTCCTGCAAGTTTCTTAGCTTTTTCTACAGCCTCTTCAATTGTTCCCACCATATAAAAAGCCTGTTCCGGGAGTTCATCATATTCACCTGCGATTACAGCTTTAAAGCTTTTAACTGTATCTTCAAGTTTAACATATTTTCCCGCCATACCTGTAAACTGTTCAGCAACAAAGAATGGCTGAGAGAGGAACCTTTCGATTTTTCTTGCTCTCTGAACAAGAAGTTTATCATCCTCTGCAAGTTCATCCATTCCAAGAATCGCAATAATATCCTGAAGGTCTTTATATCTTTGAAGAATTCTTTTAACGTCCATAGCTACTGAATAATGTTCTTCACCAACAAGTTCCGGAGCAAGAAGCCTTGAAGAGGATTCAAGCGGGTCAACCGCAGGATATATCCCTTTCTCTGCAATCTGCCTTGAAAGAACAGTCTGTGCATCGAGGTGAATAAACGCCGTAGCAGGAGCCGGGTCTGTAAGGTCGTCAGCCGGTACATATACAGCCTGAACTGACGTAATAGAACCAGTCTTTGTTGAAGTAATTCTCTCCTGAAGTTTACCCATTTCAGTAGCTAGTGTTGGCTGATATCCAACAGCTGATGGCATACGACCAAGCAGAGCTGATACTTCCGAACCTGCCTGAGAGAACCTGAATATATTATCAATGAAAAGGAGAACATCACTTCCTGACATATCCCTGAAATATTCACACATTGTCAGAGCAGAAAGTGCAACCCTGAGTCTTGCTCCAGGCGGTTCATTCATCTGTCCATAACAAAGACATGCTTTATTTATAACTCCTGATTCAGTCATTTCAAGCCAGAGGTCATTCCCTTCCCTTGTTCTTTCACCAACACCGGCAAATACTGAATATCCACCATGCTGCTGTGCAACGTTGTTTATTAGTTCCATAATAATAACTGTTTTACCAACGCCAGCACCGCCGAAGAGGCCGGTTTTTCCACCTTTAATATAAGGTGCAAGCAAATCGATAACCTTAATACCTGTTTCGAACTGCTCTGTTTTAGGTTCGAGATTTTCGAACTTAGGCGGTTCCTGATGAATAGGCCTGAATTCTTTTGCATTAGCAGGACCTTTTTTATCAACAGGTTCTCCAAGAAGGTTAAAAATTCTTCCAAGAGTTTCCGGCCCAACAGGTACAGATATAGCTGCTCCTGTATCAGTTATTTTATCTCCACGTTTTATACCATCTGTAGAGGCAAGCGCAACCGCCCTTATTTTATTTCCACCGAGGTGCTGCTGAACTTCACTAACGAGTCTTACTTTTTCACCCATAACTTCAGTGTCAATAATAAGAGCGTTATAGATTCCAGGCAGTTTCCCTTCAGGAAATTCAGCATCAAGGGTTGAACCTATAACCTGTATAACTTTCCCGATATTTTCACTCATAAAACTACTCCTTAAATTACGTTAATTTCTATCAACCTTTATTAATCGAGAGCAGCTGCTCCCCCTACAATTTCAGAAATCTCTGTCGTAATCTTATCCTGTCTTACCCTGTTGTAAGTAACAGTCAGTTCTTTTATCATCTCTTTTGCTGCATCAGTAGCATTTTTCATAGCAACCCTTCGAGCGAACTGTTCTGAATATGATGACTCCAGAAAACAGGTAAAAAGCTTTACTTTCAGATAAAGAGGCAGTATATAGGAAAAAATATCAGCCGGACTCGGTTCAAATATATAATCCAAATTGGCTGACGGCAGAACATCATGATCAATTTCCATTTCAGGAACAATTGGTAATAATTTTAACAATTCAGGCTTTTGATTTGATGAAGTGAAAACTTTGGTATATGAAACATAAACTTCATGAACCTCACCGCTTATAAAAAGTTTAGTAAGTTCTTCACCAAGTTTTGCCGCATCGTCAAAGCTGAATTTATCTTCAGCATTGAGCCCTTTTTTATACATTGGTTCTTTTATAAAATTATAGAACGATGTTGCCTTTTTCCCAATTACATAGAGTAATGCTTCTTTACCTTCAGATTCAAGCTGCTCTTTAAAAGCGATAGTCTTATCAATAACGTGCGTATTATAACTTCCGCAGAGTCCTCTGTTACCGGCAATCTGCAGAATAAGACATCTCGAAGGCTGAGCAACTTCTCTGAAAAGAGGATGCTGAATGGTTGAAAAACCGGCAGCCATGAGATTTTTTATTATCCCATTTATTTTAACTTCATAAGGTTTAGACTGATTCAAACGCTCCTGAACCTTCTTCATCTTGGAAGTAGCTACCATCTCCATCGTGCTGGTAATCTTTTTAGTATTACCAACAGATTTAATTCTTCTCTTAATGTCTCTTTGATTAGCCACAGCTCAATCCTCAACTTTTATTTTAGTGAATCGAGATACTTTTCAACAAATTCAGCTGTAATCTTTGATAATTCATCAACACTCTTTAATTCACGTGTATCATGCATCTCTTTCAATATATTACTATGAGAATCTCTCAGATATTTAATAAATTTATCTTCAAAATCTTTTACTTTATTTACCGGCACTTTATCTACAAGCCCCTGAGTACCAGCAAAAATTATTGCAACCTGTTCTGCAACATCCATTGGAACATACTGGTTCTGTTTTAATATTTCAACAAGCCTCATACCACGATCCAGCTGTTTCTGAGTTGCAGGGTCAAGTTCAGTCCCCATCTGGGCGAACGCTTCAAGTTCACGAAACTGTGCAAGATCAAGTCTGAGTGAACCGGCATATTTTTTCATAGCCTTAATCTGAGCGTTACCACCAACTCGTGAAACCGAGATACCAACATCAACCGCAGGTCTTACACCTGATGCAAAAAGGTTAGGTAGAAGGTATATCTGACCATCAGTAATTGAAATAACGTTGGTTGGGATGTAAGCAGAAACCTCACCAGCCTGTGTTTCAATAATTGGAAGAGCTGTTAAACTTCCCCCGCCCATATCATCTGAGAGTTTCGCTGCTCTTTCAAGAAGTCTTGAGTGACAATAAAAAATATCTCCCGGATATGCTTCCCTTCCCGGAGGCCTTCTGAGGAGAAGTGAAAGTTCCCTGTATGCATTTGCCTGTTTAGAAAGGTCATCATAAATACAGAGTGTTGCACCTTTCTTTTCATACATGAAATATTCAGCCATTGCACAACCAGCATAAGGAGCTATGTACTGTACCGGAGATGGATCAGAAGCTGCTGCGGAAACAACGATTGTGTAGTCCATAGCGCCATATTCGTTCAGTTTCTCAACAACAGATGCAACTGTTGATGCCTTCTGCCCTATAGCAACATAAACACAAACAACACCCTTACCTTTTTGATTTATAATGGTGTCGATTGCTATTGCTGTTTTACCGGTCTTTCTGTCACCAATAATAAGCTCCCTTTGCCCTCTTCCTATCGGAGTCATAGCGTCGATAGATTTTATACCTGTCTGGAGAGGCTCTACAACAGGCTGTCTATCCGCAATACCGGGAGCAACAAATTCCAGAGGTCTGAATTTAGCATAATTAATAGGTCCTTTTCCATCGAGAGGGTCACCAAGAGGAGACACAACTCTTCCTAAAAGCTCTTCGCCAACCGGAACAGCAAGAACCCTGTTTAATCTCTTAACAGAATCCCCTTCCTGGATTGATAGATAATCACCAAGAATAGCACAACCAATTGAATCTTCTTCAAGGTTGAGAACCATCCCCTGAACTCCATTCTCGAACTCAAGCATCTCACCTGACATCGCGCTTGTGAGACCGTGAATCCTGGCAATACCGTCACCAACCTGAATAACAGTACCAACCTCACTGACATCGAGTTCAGATTTATATCCCTCAATCTCCTTTTTAATAATTGACTTAATTTCTTCCGTTTTAATCTTCATAAGCCATTTCACTCCTGACTTTACTATTTAATAGATTTCGTCTTATATTCTTCAATCCCTTTGCTAAAGATCCATCTATAACAAGGTCGCCAATTTTTATAATGATACCACCCAATATCGATTCATCAACCTGCTCAGTTACAATAATTTCTTTACCTAATTTTTTACCGATTTCAAGTTTGATCTTGTCAAGCAAAGTAGCGTTGAGATTTGATTGAGTTATAACTGTAATTCTCTGTCTATTATTAGCTATATCATTCAATTCCACAAAGGCTTCGTAGATTTCGTTAATTAATTCCTGCCGACTGTTATCAATTAATAACTTTAACAAATTCACAATATATTCAGATATTTTACCGGCTAAGACTTTATCAATAAACTCCTTTTTGATATCTTTAGATATACCAGGAGTATTCAAATAGTTTCTGAAAGCTTCATCCTCCGCAATTATATCAGAAACAGCTTTCAATTCCTCTTCAACCTGCGGGAGGATATTCTTCTCTTTTGCTATATCAAAAATTGAATTAGCATAAACTCGAGCAATATCATTAGCAGCCACTTTGATTACCTTTCTCTTTCTTTTTTTTAGTTAGAACAGTTCAGATTACTGAACTGTTCTAACTTTATTAAGAGTCTCTTCTACAAGAGCTTTCTGATCATCAGGATTAAGGTTCTTGTTGATTATCTTCGCAGCTATTTCTGTAGAAAGAGTTACCACTTCTGCTTTGATATCGGCAAGTGCCCTATCTTTAGCTAACTCAATCTCCTTTTTAGCCCTCTCTGATAAATCCTTAGCATCAGTTCCAGCTTTCTCAATGATTTCATTTTTCAGCTTTTCAGCGTCAGCTCTGCTGTCAGATATTATCTTGGCAGCTTCATTCTTCGCATTATCCATCATTGCTTTGTGCTGTGCCAGAAGTTTTTCAGCTTCCTGCCTGGATCTATCAGCGTTTTCAATATCGCCGCGCACCTTTTCAGCCCTGGCATCAAGCGCTTCCACCACAGGTTTCCAGGCTGTTTTCCATAGGATTCCCACTAACACTATAAATGTTATGATAGTCCACAGGGTCAGACCCGGTTCAACCCTCAGTAATCCCTTTTCTAGTATTTCCAGCATAACTAACTACCGAAAATTACTTAGCGGCTTCAGTTTCTACAGCAGCCGGCCTATTAGAAGCTGGCATTTCTTTTGGTGCCTGTGTTGCGAGCATGAAAGTAACAACAAGAGCAAAGAATGTGAAACCTTCAATAAGAGCAGCAGCAATAATCATCGCTGTTCTGAGGTCACCACTTACTTCAGGCTGACGAGCCATACCTTCGATTGCACCAGATGCGAGTCTTCCGATACCGAGAGCTGCACCGATAACGATAAGTCCTGCTCCCATACCAGCGCCTAAGTAAGAAAGTCCTAAATATTCCATCAATTTCCTCCTGAAAATTAGTGTTTTTGTTAAGCATTATTAATTGTAATTTACTTAACTCTTCTATTTTTTACCCGCAAAAATTTGCAGGTTTAATGAGCTGATACTGATGCGCCAATAAACATTGCAGACAGACATGTAAATATATATGCCTGAATAAGACAAACCAGCAGTTCAAGCAAATATATGACCAACGAAAGTGTCACTGAACCAACTCCGACTAAATAGCTTTGGAACATCATAACAAGATAAAGGAAGATTATGATGACTATATGGCCTGCCGTCATGTTTGCAAAAAGTCGAACGGTGAGAGCAAATGGCTTAATCGCAAATCCCATAAGCTCAATTGGCCAGAGAAGAAAATACATAAGGAATGGAACACCATGAGGAACAATTCCCGAAAACATATAAAGCGGTCCCTGCTTT
>CAZVFJ010000009.1:21805-35207 GCA_964625825.1 uncultured Leptospirales bacterium
TCCCACATGTTCACCCATCTTGATTGAGACCCCATTGGTGAGTTTTTGATTTTTCTTGCAAGTGGTATAAATATAATAAAGCACAAAATCATTGCTAACCACAGCATCAATACCCATTTTGTAATTCTGACGTCACAAATCCCCATCAATTTAACAGGAGCGGCATTAATCACTTCTACGGGATGTCCGTGCATACATTCCGTAACTGATGATGAATCCGGTGTATGAAAACCAAGTAGAGTATTGAGTTTAAATATCAAGTTTCCAAAATAATCAAAAAAACCGTGCGGTGTAATGTGATACACAAAAGGCTTATCTGTTACGTGGTTTACAACAATATCATACATCGATTCTTCGCCGCAAGCAGAAGCTTCAGCATGTGACGAAATAATAGAGTTTAGTAATTGAACAAAATGAACCATAAGAATACACCCTCATATTGTATATATATTTATGTAGCTCACAAAATGCTAAAACATCTGCAATCATCTAAATACTATAATTTATAAATAACCAGTTTTGGCTTAACCGACAATGTTTGAGTTTTTTATTTTTTTATCTATTTATTTCTAAACACACACATGAACAATCACCCTTTTAAAGGATTTTCGTTCTATTTAACTTTAAACAAAGCTATTTAATTTGTAAATCTTTTTTTTATGTGTTGTGCTTTTTTTTACAAAAAACCATCCGGTCATCCTTTTTAAGGGGTTCAATTCCATTTAATTCTTTTTCTTTCATCATCTTTTTTTTCTTTTACTTCACCCTCATGAAGTTCTTTAAGAAGATGATAAAAACCGATGGCCATACCTAATGCGGTACCTATTACAAGAAAAAGAGGGGATTTGTTAAAATGTTGGTCAAGCCAGTTACCTGCAAATACAAAAATCAAAATTGTTATTGCCAGCTGAATCCCTATTGTTATATGAGCGAACACAACCTGACCGCTACCACTTTTTTTATCCACAAATTACTCCATTTTTAATTTATTATTACTTATATTATTTAAAGTAAAAAATATTCTATTATGATCTCCGCTTCCATAAGGGAGATGGATATCTAATTTTTCCTTTTTACAGCAATATACATCTTTTGAAATTAAAACTGACTTAAATATATAATTAATGCAAGAAATATTCATAATAATTTATTATGATGATTAAAAATAATAAGCTGTTGAAAGAATTATTCCGATTTCATTATTAATCAGAAATTATTAACGACCGGGATTACTCAGCTGATATTATTATTGTATACTATTTCCGGAATAAATCTGAAATTCAATTTGTAATTTAAAATGGAGATTTAGAATGAATATATCTATAAAGCTTATAAATAATGGAGAAGAGTTTATAGCAAACTGCCCGGAGCTTGATATAAACTGCTATGGATCAGATAAAAATGAAGCCGTGAGAAGATTAAAAGATGTTATATACTTTTATATTAATTCAGCGAAAGAACTTGGGATTGATATTAACCCACTTAAAGATATTTCGATTGAAGGAAATGAAAAAATTTTTATTGTCGACTCCGCATTTTCTGATTCGGGACTTCTGAATTGATTTATTCAGTATAATAATTCCCCGTGAATTTTAAATCCGCCAGACAGAAGGAGCCTGTTCTCGACCGCACTCTTCATTGATATAATATCAGATTTGTTATCTACTACTGAAAGGAGCTTATATTTATATGCTCCTGCAAGAATACTTCTTTTTATGTAACCCCATTTTTTAAGGAAGTCATCATTCCGTCCCAGGCCCTCCTTTTCGGCTATGTGAGAAAGAAGCGACTCCCTGTACATGGTCAGCGTTAAATTCTTCTTATCAATATTATTATTTGTAATATCCTCTCCGGACTCTGTTTTAAGAAAAAGAAAAAGTTCAATAAGATCAACCATATCACCTGAAGTAAATGAATCGCCGTCAATTGAGAAGATGATTTGATTGCGTCCTGTAAGCCGGGTTTTATCAACATTTGAATTTACAACAAGATTAGAACCTTTCTCTGATATGATATATTCAACTGCATCCTCAGATATTTGTTCAATAAATTTTTCATACCTGTCTTTATCAGAGATCATTTTTTCAGCGTTTTCGTTATTAATATTTAACCACCTGACCAGTTTAACAATTAATATCGAATCATCAAATACTATAGGATTATCACTGCATTCACCTTTCTGAAGATATTTGATCTTTTCAAAAAATTCTTTCTCCATAGTAACAACCGGGAATACACCTGAAGACCCCTTAATATCTTCGGAATACCTTTTTGCAAGCTCTTCAAAAGACTCTCCACATCTATACTGGCTGATAATATATTTCGCAAGGGTCAGTTTATCATTCCTGACTTCGTTAAAAGAAACACCCTTCTCCTTTGCAGGAAGATAAAGTCTTATGAGGTTTAATTCAGCAGAGCGTTCATTAAATTTAATATTTTTTTTAATTTCCGATATATAATATGAGGCAAGGTAGTTGGAATATACCGCACGATTCACGGTTTTATAAAAAGTTGTTCTGTCAAATCTATCTGTAATTGCTTCTTCAACAGCAAGCTTTTCAATCCCCAGCTGCCTTAAATATTTTTCGAGTTCACCGGTATTCCCGTTAAGACTATCAGGATTAACACCCCGGCTTTTCAACCATTGATTAAACTCAAGACGGGTAATAACTCCTGATTTCATCTCTGCAATAACATCGCTATCACTGCGGCAACCTGATATTATCATCAGTCCGGCAACGAGAGATGAAACAAGAAATACCCGCATTACCCCTCTCTCATATCCATGCAGATCTGTGCGTATGCGGAGTGATTATGGATCGATTCCATATTTTCAGATTCAGCGGAAAACCAGAGAATGCCCTTTTTAACCATAAGTTTTTCTGCTGCATTTCTGACCATATCTTCAACGAATACCGGATTGTTATACGATTTTTCGGTTATAAATTTTTCATCCTCCCGTTTAAGGATTGAAAAGATGTCGGAGCTTGCAGATGATTCCGCGATTTCTATAATATCTTCTATCCAGATCTTCTCTTTAGCCTCGATCTGTATGGTGAATATAGATCTCTGATTGTGAGCGCCGTAGTTGCTGATCTCCTTTGAACAGGGGCAGAGGGAGAGAACCGGGACCTTAACCTCCAGCATGTAGTAGTCTACATCTGAGTTTGCAATAAGCCGGCATGTATACTCCATTTTAGCTTCTTCACCTGATACCGGGGCGGCTTTTGTTATAAAATACGGAAATTCTATCTCAAAATGAGCCGTTTCAGAGTCGAGCTGAACCTTCATTTCCTCGAGAATCTCCCGAACTTTAAGAGTACTTATCCCACCCATGTAACGGTTAAGAATCTCAATAAATCTACTCATATGAGTGCCGCGGAACTGATGAGGAAGGCTGACATACATATTAACCTTCGCAACAGTATGCTGGCTCCCCTCACTCCTGTCGAGCACCACGACGGGATAACGGATATCCTTTACTCCAACTCTGTTTATAGGAATATTTCTGTGGTCAGGTTCAGATTGTATATCTCTTAATTCTTTATTTTTCATGATTACCTTCAATTCAAATAATCATCCAGATTCAGGAATACTGTCTAATGAGTCAACAAAAAGATTCGATGTTATTCTGACGTGAGCAGTACCGGGCCTGCTTCTGTAACTGCAATAGTATGTTCAAACTGGGCTGACAGTTTCCCGTCACAGGTAATGGAGGTCCATCCATCATCAAGCACGATAAGCTCATCGGCTCCCTCGTTTACTATCGGTTCAACAGTCATCACCATCCCTTCGCGGATCAGCTGACCTGTGCCTCGAGAACCGTAATTGGGAACAATCGGGGGTTCGTGGAGGGCAAAACCCACCCCGTGACCTGTAAAATTCTTAACTATGGAATAACCGAGGCTTTTTACAAAATTATCTACAGCAAAACCTATATCACCAACATTTTTACCGGGATAAATTTCATTTATACCGGCAAAAAGAGCTTTATAAGCAGCATCAACAAGCTTTTCGGCAGATTTGGTTATACTTCCTACTTTTACAGTCACACAGGAATCGGCAAAGTATCCGTTCATTACTGTTCCTGTGTCAATTTTTACAATATCCCCATCCATAATCCTTATTTTACGGGACGGTACTCCATGAGAGGCCACACTGTTAATCGAAATACAGGATGCGAAGGAATAGCCCCTCACTGTTTTAAATGCTGCACGCGCCTTTCTCTTTATTATATAATCTTCAATAAATGAATCGAGATCCCATGTAGAGATGCCCTCGAGATTCATTGAATAAATTAATTTAAAAAGGGAATGGATAATAAGGCCACACTCCTTTATACGTTTTATATCTTCTTCATTTTTAAGCCTTACTATCCTGTTCATACTATATCCTTATCATTACTCAGCAGCAGCTGATTCAACTGCCGGAACCGCAGCAGTTACTCCTCCCTTTGCACTATGTTTAGCAGGCTCACCCTTCACCTGTTCGGCAGGTTTTTCTGCAGAATTACCATTTCCGCTGAGTCCTGTTTCTTTTCTGATCTGTTCTTCGACTGCTTTAAATATTTCAGGATTATCCTTTAGATATTTTTTTACATTCTCTCTTCCCTGGCCGATTCTCTCTTCTTTATATGAATACCATGTACCCGCTTTATTTATTATATCATATTTTACGGCAAGGTCAAGTGCACCGCCTTCACGTGATATCCCGGAATCGTACATTATATCAAATTCTGCCTGCCTGAATGGTGGCGCAACTTTATTTTTGACAACCTTCACACGAACCCTGTTACCAATTGAATCATCGCCACTTTTTAATGTCTCAATTCTTCTTATATCAAGCCTCACTGATGAATAGAACTTCAGTGCATTACCGCCTGTTGTTGTCTCTGGTGAGCCGAACATTACACCAATTTTCATCCTTATCTGGTTTATAAAAATCACACAGGTGTTGGATTTGGCTATTATCCCGGTAAGTTTTCTCAGTGCCTGGCTCATAAGCCTTGCCTGTAGCCCCATATGGGAATCTCCCATGTCGCCATCGATCTCAGCTTTTGGAACGAGAGCGGCCACTGAATCTATTACTATTATATCTATTGCTCCGGAGCGTACAAGTGCCTCACAAATTTCAAGGGCTTCCTCCCCGGTATCCGGCTGAGAAACAAGAAGGTCATCTGTTTTTACTCCCAGTTTTGCCGCATATATTGGGTCCAGTGCGTGCTCCGCATCAATAAACGCCGCAGTCCCACCCGCTTTCTGAGCTTCTGCAACCATGTGCAAAGTCAGCGTAGTCTTCCCTGATGATTCAGGCCCGTAAATCTCCACAACTCTTCCACGCGGAATACCTCCTACACCGAGTGCTATATCGAGTTCAAGGGAACCTGTTGAAATAACCGGAATTTGCCCCTTTGCGGGATTATCCCCGAGACGCATAATGGATCCTTTACCGAACTGTTTCTCAATCTGAAGCATAGCAGCATCAATGGCCTGATTCTTCATATTTAACTCTTTCTGAACTGTCATTTTTACCTCTTAAAATACCTGTGTGCTATTATTTTATAGTCGCCGGATTGATCTTCCTTTTTCAGATTACAGATGAACCGTATAAAAGGGATAGACTTTCTGACTTTTTTATATTTTATAAACGTCCGGATACTGATTTTTTTAGAATTTTTTTATTACAACCTATTCTTTTAATAAAATATTGCAATAACTATTCTAATAATATGTCTCCACACCTGGACTATATAAACGTTTAGTATATTTTCGGCATTATTGTCAAGAATATTACTGAATTTTTGTTAAGTATATATTTTATCTTAATTTATGACTAGAAGTTCATTATAAAACTCCTCATTGAAGTATATAAAAATAGATATATATTTTTCTTGATGTTATACATCTTCTGTTATATTTGAGTCAAATTAACTATTAAGGAAAGAAGATGAACATATCCGCATCTCTCTACATTATCGCAGCCCCTATCGGGAATCCTGATGATATGACAATTCGCGCTGTGAATATGCTGCGAGACACAATTGACATTATCTACTGTGAAGATACACGACAGACAGGGAGAGTCCTTTCGCATTTCGGTATCAGCAAACCGCTCCGGTCACTCCACATGCACTCAGACGACAGGAAGATACATGATCTGATCAATGAAATCCATTCCGGTAAAAATGTAGCTTACATGACAGATGCGGGGACTCCGGGCCTCTCCGATCCCGGAAGCAGAATTGTTGCCATGGCAAGAAATGAAGGGATAGATGTTATTCCCCTGCCTGGAGTCTCAGCTCTTACGACTCTTGTTTCTGTCTCGGGATTTCCAGATAAAAGCGTCCTCTTTGGAGGTTTTCTCAGCAAAAAGCCAGGGAAGCGGGTCAATGAGCTTAAGCGAATGGGGGAGCATGAGGGGATTCTTATAATCTATGAATCGCCTCACAGGATAAGAAAAACTCTCACAGATATAAAAGAGGTATTCCCGGACAGGGAAATTATAATCGGGCGGGAGATGACCAAAAAGTTTGAGGAGTACCTGAGGTTCAACGCTAAAGATATAGATGATATACTTATCGACCTTACTGAAAAGGGTGAGTTTGCCATAGCTATATTAAACAAAGAGATGAAGTTCAGCAACGACGAAGATGAGTAGAAATCCGCATTTTTTGACACTTAAATCAGGTTTTGCCATGTTTATTCATTGACATCAAAAACCTCATTGATCAATTAATTTGCTTTGTTTCATTTATTATCTTTAACATTAAATAAATGCCATTGCGAACGCAGTGAAGCCTGTTGAAGAGGTCCCCGCAATGACAGGCTGAATTGAAAATAATACCGGAATCATTCCCGGCAAAATAAATTTAACAAATGGAAGTGAATGCCGTGAGCTCATCAAAACTTTCCAAGCTTATAAGCGAAGACAAAGAATACCTTTTTCAGAATTACGGAGACAGGCTCCCAGTGGCTTTTAACAGGGGGGATGGTTCATATCTTTTCGATCAGGACAACAGAAGGTATATTGACCTCTTTTCAGGGATAGCCGTTTCATCCCTCGGATACTCTCACCAGGCTTATCAGAAGGCAATACATAGCCAGGTTGACAGGATTATCCATTCATCAAACCACTTTATTAATCCCGAGCAGATAGAGGCGGCAAAACTTATTTCAGAGA
The DNA here is from genome assembly GCA_964625825.1 of uncultured Leptospirales bacterium. GTDB lineage: Bacteria > Spirochaetota > UBA4802 > UBA4802 > UBA5550 > UBA5550. The sequence continues at coordinate 28,985 of CAZVFJ010000009.1, forward strand.
CTTCATTCCCTGGGAAGACTCTATTCGTAAACAGCGGAACTGAAGCGAACGAAGCGGCAATCAAGCTCGCCAGAAGATATGGGCTTGGTATAAATAAAAGGAAATATAAAATTGTCACATTTACAGGTTCATTCCATGGACGTACTTTCGGTTCCATGTCTGCGACAGCCCAGGAAAAAATCCATGAGGGTTTCGGCCCCATAGTTCCCGGTTTCATTTATGTTCCTTACAACGACAAAAAGGCTTTTCGTAAAATCATGCGCAAGTCAAAACATATAGCAGCCGTTATGTTCGAGCTTATCCAGGGCGAGGGGGGAATAAATGTCGCTGACCAGGATTTTGTGCGCGAAATATTCGACTTATGCAACCAGAATGGAGTACTGACTATTATTGACGAAGTTCAGACTGGAATTGGAAGAACAGGAAAAACATTTGTTCACCAGCATTTCGGAGTGACTCCTGATGTTCTTACTCTCGCGAAGGGGCTTGCTGGCGGAGTTCCAGTCGGAGCTATGCATGCTAAAAACTTTTTGACCGAATTTCTTCCTAAAGGGAGTCACGGAACTACATTTGGAGGGAACCACCTTTCATGCGCGGCAGCTGCTGCTGTATTGAAAGAGGTGAAAAAAAAGCAGTTTAGCGCGGATGTAATGACAGCATCAGACTACGTGTTTGACAGGTTAAAAAAAATAATGCAGAAGACACGTTACATCAAAGGTCTCAGGGGGATCGGGCTCCTTATAGGAATTGAACTTGCCGAAGAGGGCTATCCCCTTGTAAAGGAAGCCCTCGCCGATTATCTTGTGATAAACTGTACAGCGGGAAATATTATAAGAATTACCCCACCCCTGAATATTGACATGAAGGTTCTTACAGAAGGGATCGATATACTGGAAAAACTGATACTGAAAAAGGGGGAGGAATATGAAAATACCTCAACTAAAAACTAAAGACTTTCTTACTCTTGCTGATTACTCGAAGGATGATATTATACAGCTCTTTGAATTCTCCGCACAACTCAAGCGTGAAGTAAAAAAAGGGAAATTTTCAAAGATCCTTGAGAATAAAACTCTCGCGATGATCTTTGAAAAAAACTCAACAAGGACAAGAGTCTCTTTTGAGACAGGAATGCTGCAGCTTGGCGGACACGCGCTTTTTTTAAGCAGCAATGAAATACAGCTCGGAAGAGGTGAAACTATTGCTGATACAGCAAGGGTCCTCTCCCGTTATAACAGCGGCATTATGATCCGCACATTCGGCCATGACAAGGTGACAGAGCTTGCCAGATGGGCAGACATTCCCGTGATCAACGGGCTTACAGATTCTTTCCATCCATGCCAGGCGCTTGCTGACTACTTTACGATTTTCGAAAGAGAAAAAGATATAACAAAAATCAAGCTCGCTTATATAGGTGACGGGAACAACATGGCTAATTCTCTTATTATGGGGGCAGCGATACTAGGGTGTGAAATAGCTGTGGCTACACCTAAAAAGTTTGAGCCTGAGTTTGATGTAGTCGAAAAGGGCTACAGGCTTGCGTCAAAATCAAACTCAAAGATTACAATTACTAATAACATAGATGAAGCTGTTTCCGGAGCTGATTACCTCTACACCGATGTATGGGTGAGCATGGGACAGGAGAAGGATACAGCAAAAAAGAAAAAGATCTTCTCGAAATACAGGATAGATGACAAGCTCATTGCCAAAACCGGGAAGGACGCAAAAGTGCTCCACTGTTTACCTGCCCATAGGGGCGAAGAAATAACTGATGAGGTTATGGACGGGAGACACTCCATAGTATTCGATGAGGCAGAGAACAGGCTTCACTGCCAGAAAGCGATCATGTGCGCGCTGATGGGAAGATGATCCCCCCCTGCCCCCCTTTGAAAGGGGGGTTCTAATAATGCAGAACACCGGGGTCGGGAAGTTTTATAATAATTAATATTTAATAAGAGGTATAGAAATATGAAAATCAAAAAAGTTGTTCTTGCTTATTCCGGTGGTCTTGACACTTCAATAATTCTTAAATGGCTGCAGGAGACATACAAGTGCGAGGTTATTGCCTACGCAGCGAATGTTGGTCAGGAGGAGGAGCTTGAGGGGCTTGATGCAAAAGCAAAAAAGACCGGAGCATCCAAATGTTATATAGAAGATCTCACAGAGGATTTTGTTAAAAACTACATATTCCAGGCAATAAAGGCAAATGCAATATACGAAGACAGATACCTGCTCGGCACATCGATCGCCCGCCCTGTTATAGCAAAGAGGCAGGTGGAGATCGCAAGGCTTGAGGGAGCTGACGCAGTTTGTCACGGAGCAACCGGCAAAGGAAACGACCAGGTGAGATTCGAAATGGCTTTCAAAGGGCTCGCCCCGGATCTTAAAATCATAGCCCCATGGAGAGAATGGGAACTGGATTCACGTTCAAAACTTTTTGACTATGCGGAAAAACACGGTATCCCTCTACCGATAACAAAAGACAAGCCGTACAGCATGGACAGGAACATCCTCCATATATCATACGAAGGCGGGATACTCGAAGACCCTTACAGGGAACCTGACGAGAGTATGTTTATCCTGACAAAATCGCCGGAGCAGGCGCCGGATAAACCGACATATATCGAAATTGAATTCAAAAAAGGTGAGCCTGTTGCAATTGACGGCAAAAAGATAAAACCTGTTCCACTGATGAAAAAACTTAATAAAATCGCGGGTGAAAACGGGATTGGGCGTGTTGACATAGTTGAAAACAGGCTTGTCGGCATCAAATCACGCGGAGTTTATGAAACACCGGCAGGAACAGTCCTAATGGCAGCTCACCGTGACCTCGAATCAATTACTCTCGATCGTGATACTCAGCACTTCAAGGATAACCTTGCAAATGAATACGCTGCCATTATATACAACGGGCTCTGGTTTACGAGAAAGCGCGAAGCGCTTGATGCCCTTATAAATAAGACACAGGAACTGGTAAATGGCACGGTAAGAATAAAGTTATATAAAGGGAACTGTATTATAGTTGGCAGAAAATCTGATGATTCACTTTACAGTGCGGATATAGCAACATTCGATGCCAGCACCCTTTATGATCAGAAGGATGCAACAGGATTTTTGAATCTCTACGGGCTTCCGATTAAGGTTGAAGCTATGATGAGGGAAAGGAAGAAGTAGAAGAGCTCTCAGACTCCCTTTTTATAATATATTTTCTCCCCTTTTCCGGGGGAGAAAATATTAAAAATTTGCCCGTTCTTTATCTTGCAATTTCCGCATGGCTGTAACGTCTTACCTTAAGAAATAATAATTGATTAATTACCCTGCGTCATTTTAGTTGTTTAGACTACCGACGAATAAAAAAATAACAGAGATGAGAAAGATTAAACTCTTCAGCATAGCGCTGATTTTATGTTTTACATGCATATATACATGGCCCTCTGAAAAAATTGTAAGGATAGTACATTCCGGACTTAATAATACCAGGGAAGAGACAGTCGCACAGAGAATTAAACACCGGGAAGGTGATGACATCAGTGAAGAGCTCCTGGAGAAGGAGCGCGACACCCTAATGGACCTTGATATATTCGCCGACGTACAGATCCGGATAGAAAAATGTGATGGAGGCGCAAATCTAACTTACTGCTATAAGGAACTGCCGTCATATATTATCTTTCCCGCGATGAAGCGCACAGATCAGGATGGCCTCATGATCGGTCCCGGTATTACATTCATGAATATAGGAGGACTGGGGATTCACCAGGAGCTGCTCAGCAGGTATACTGTAGCTCCCGAACCTTTAAGAGCAAAAGAAGTTATGAGCTATACACGCTTCCCGGCATTAATGAATATCCCGGTTACCGCTGAAGTAACATTGAGCTACTTCGAATCGTATAACACCCTGAAGCTGTATAATGAAAACTCATATTTCAGCCAGATCGACCTGTACTACAGGTTAAGTAAAAAATATACGATTGTGGGGACTGCCTCATCATTTAATGTGAAACATGATAAAAACGCCCTCTTCTTCACCGAGCCTCATAAAGATATGCCGATGTTCTACGGGGATGGTGACTGGGACTATCTCCCCTCTGCCGGAGCCGGTTTTGTTATTGACACAAGGGAAAGGCAGATGAATCCACACAGCGGGTTCTACAACGAATACAGGGTGACTATTTACGGAAGTAAACTCGGAGGCGACAGCGACTTTACTGAATACATCTGCGACTTTCGGGGATATCTTCCTGCAGGTGATAAGCATATATTCCATACAAATTTTCTGGGGAGATTCAGGCCCGGCACGCTCCCGGCGTACGAACTTTTCCATGTTGGAGGAGTAAATAGCCTTCGCGCCTACGACCCGGATCCGTCCATGTGCGGCCAGCATGAAGCTCTTGCTACTTTTGAATACAGATATGAATTTTTTACAAACAGACAGGTTTCACTCCTGGGGATGCACGGTTATTACGGATTACAATTTGTGGCAGGCTGCGACAATGCCGTTGAGTGGATGGATGGTGATCGCGTTAACAGGGGAACGTATTATAATTCATTTTTTACAGGTCTTCATCTCCTTGTGCCAGTGCTGGAAAGAGTTAGATTCGAGTTCGGGTACAGCGGTTTTGAGAATGACAGGTACAGTTTCACATTCGGGGCAAATGTAGGGTGGTACGAGAAAGCCTACACACAGAGAAGAAGAGTCCGGTAGGATTAAACTCTTCTTGACTTATATAATAATCCTGTTTCAAGTAAAGTCTCATTATAAAAAAGCCGTTTTATACTGGCAGGTTTTAAAAAGATTCCTCACGTCCGTTCGGAATGACAATGACTAATTATTTCGTAAACTGCTATAAAACAGTTTATAAAATGATTAACACATTCTATTTTTATGCCATTCCCGCGAAGGCGGGAATCTAAATTTACTCGAGTTAGGCGAATTTTTGGCATAGCTACGCCACGAGTTTTAATTTTTTATAGATGTCCTTTTTAGAAACACCCTTTTTATGTAATATGATCACCTGATCAATATACTCTCTTTTTTTCATGATTTTAAAATACTGCCGTGATTGACCAAGACTCTGTTCATTATTTGAAACCCTCAATGATTCAAGTAAAGTATACGCAGCAAATACAAGAGCACAGTATTTTCCTATTGCCTTCAGTTTTCTCATCTGATATTGACTCATACCAAGACGATCTTTACAATAAAGATATCCAACTTCAATATCCCAGCGATAGCTGTAATATTTTAAGATTTCTTCATTGCTCAAGTTCATATCCGTACTAAGGATGAACATTTTTGATCCGTCTTTGACTCTCTTTGATATCAGTATAACTGTATTACCGATACCTTTCAGCCAGACTTCTATGCGCCTGACCTTGAAGGCTTCACCCTTTAATTCAATTTCTTCAAAGGATGTGTTTCTCAGGTTTTTCACATAAGTTGATAGCTTATGCTTTTTACCGTGCTCCGTAAACTGGAATACTCTATTGCTCTTAAGTGCTCCAATAAGCTCAAATTCCCGCTCTTTCGCAGCTTTTACAACCTTTTCCGAGGTGTACCAGCTATCCACTAAGCAATATATCTTTTCACCTCTAAAAGATTCAAACTTCTCTATCAATTCACATGCTATCTCTGGCTTTGTTTTAAAAACTTTTCCTGTTTCAGATGCCACTGTTTCATTGAGATAAAATCGAAAATCATATGGAAATGATACATCTCCCGTCCTGTAATGACTTGTCACCAGACAGTGACCATATACAGTTCTACCTTTTGAATGCGAATAATGCCAACCAAGACCCTCTATCTTTTTTGGCTTTCCCTGCTTCTCTATTACTGTATCATCTATTATTAAAAAACCTGAATCACTCTTCTTCGCTATATTTTCCAAAAAATCCTTGTTCAGTTTTAAAAGTTCTTCACAGGTCCAATTCGTGTTCCTTATAAATTTTATATCGTTACTGACATCCCTTGTATCTATCTGACTCACATTCAGACTTGAAATTGTATGACGACCATCATATTCAATTATTCCATTCAGAAGCTTCTTAAAATGCCTCATCTGTGGCTTTGAAAATATTCCTTCGGCTGCCGTAAAGTACTTGTCTTCTGTTCTCTGTTGTTTACTTTTTTATCCATGTTAAAGTGTTTTTAAAATACTATTCATAATGGGGCTTAAAATTAATACTTTTTTTTGCCCCATTATCTTTTTCTTTTAAAAAACGCCTAACT
>CAZVFJ010000010.1:0-2753 GCA_964625825.1 uncultured Leptospirales bacterium
CTCCTAAGACTCTTATCGCTCTGGCTGAATATATCTTCAACAAGGCGCGCCTTTGTAAACACCTGCGGTTCATCGTGAAAACAGAAGTATCCGTCACTCATGTCCGAGCTGAGCATAATCTTCTCTTTCCCGGAAACGAGGAAACAGATCCTGTCTGCAATTCCGCTTGAGTATATAAGCCCGGAAATTTTTTCAAGCACGGTGTTTATATCCTGCTCCTCCCTTATATCCGCAAGCCCGTCTATAATTCCCGCCAGTATACCAGCCTCCGCTACTCCGGGAGCAGCGCTCCTGCTTTCAGAAGCTTCAGCGATAAGAAAAGTATGCTCATGTTCAAGTCTCCTGACTTTGGCATCTGCGCCCCACAATTTATAGCATTCATAAGCGCACCTGATGGAATTTCTGTATAACTCTTCCGCTCCTGATTCCCTGTAGAACTTGGCTGCAAGCTCATATGCAAATGCCGCGTCATTATTGTAATTATTCCTTTTTGAAAGGTCTATGGCCCGGTTATAAAAAAGGAGTGCCTTATACCTGAATATCGACCTCTTCAAAAGCTCGGCCTTAAGCAGCAGGTATTTATGGTTAAAATTTTCCGGGCAGCTTTTTGCACATCTTCTGATAAACGCCATATTACTTTTAACTATGAACCGCTCCTTAACTCTCCTGTAAAAACTTTTTTTGCCAGTGCTGTTGAGTATTGAAATAGTCTTGATATAAAGATGCTCAAAAATTACCGGCGACGCGAAATGCCAGTTTACCACTCTGTCGGCTGCGTAAATATTTTTAAGGGCCTTATCAAAATCCCCTAACTGCATATTCACCTTTGACCTGAAAAGATAAAACCAGTGCAGAGGCTGCGGGACCTCCCCCTCTTTGAGCTCTGTGATAAACCCCCGCTCCGCGAGCCTTGAATCTGTAAGAGACTCATAGTCGGTCATAAGCTCAATATTCCTTTTAATCGAGCCTATAGCCTTTGCAGCAAACCAGGGATTGTCATTATTCATCTTTATGTCCCTGAGATATTCATCACAGAGCCTGGTTATCTCATGCAGGTTTTCACCCTGTATAAGCCTGGTTGCAACAAAGAAAACCCTGTTCAGAGCGGTGTAGTATATGAGCCCGTTCTTCAGCCCGATCTCATTTGCCTTGTTGAAGAAAGGCATCGACTTGCTGTAATGATTAATCCATGATGACTGAAAGCTCGCAAAATAGTAGTTCAGTATGCACTCCATTTTGGCATTCCTCTCTATTTCATTAAGCCGGAGGGCAAGCATACCGAGGTTATACCCGTATCTGAATTTTCCCCTCCCCGTGCCATAGATTATTCCGAGGGTCATGAACGCAAACGGCGATATGTGACACAGGCCGTGATCAAGCGTAATGTTCGCCATCTTCAGGGTCAGGAGCGTCATAAGTGAATGGCTGTACGCATAGGCCGGCATCCACAACTCAAAGAGGAGCTCCATGGCAGCAAGGAGCTCATCGCTGTTCAGCTTTTTCATCTCCAGGATCGATTCAGGATCTCTTCGCAGCATCTTCATCCTGAACGCTGCCAGCTCTCTTAAAATCGGTACCAGTCCCGGCCTTTTGCTGATCCTTATATCAAGGATGCTCAAGCCCTTTATCCCCATTTCAATAGCCATCTCAGCCCTGCTGAAATTAAAAAGGAGCATGCAGTTAATCGTATAAATTCTTACCCTCTCGGCACGCGTCTTTGCCATTCTGTTAAGCATGGAAAAGAGCTCATAGGATCTCTCCATATTATCCATCATGTATTCACAGATAAAGCATTCAGTGTATACCTTTATGAGATATTCATGCCGCTCCTCATCCCGTATAACGCCCTCCTCCTGTATAAGCTCGCCTGCACCGTAGAAGCACTTCAGCGCAGCTTCATATGCATAGGACTTTTTGGCCTTCTCTCCCGCTTTGCTGTTCAGAACGGCCAGCTCGAACTTTTCCTGGTTGTCAAGCATTGACTTCGCAAATGTAAGGTGATTTATTATGTCAAACAGGTAATTGTCATTACCTTCCGCGCTTCTCCTCTTCAGGAGCACCTGGCCGATCCTGTAGTGTATGTTGCAGATTTCACTCTCCGTAAGGAGCGACAGTGCTCCCTCTATTATTTTGTCATGCACAAACACATAGTCGCTCCCCCTCTGCCTGTAATAACCGTCCCGGATCAGTGACTTGATCTCCTCATCAACAACTTCAGCAGTGACCTCCATCACCTCGCTTATAAGTCCGGTGCTGAAAGTGTTCCCTATGCAGCTTGAGTATTTGAGTATCTCTATTGCGACAGGCTGATGCTCATTCATCCTGTTTATCATGGTTCTTATTACACTGTCTGTTTCATATATCCGGAGGATCTGGCTGTTGTCCCATATCCATCCCTTTCCGTGGCTGTGCTTAAGTATTTCCCTTTTGTAGATATTCCCGAGAAACTCCCGTATATAAAGGGGATTCCCTTCAGTAAACCTCAGCGTAAGCTCGGATAGCTCTCTCACCCTCTGATCGCTTATGCGGATTGTGTCCGATATTATGCTGTTGATATTTGAAATATCAAGGGGCCTCAGGATAATCTCCTGCTCGTTTGCAACAGTTCCGCGTATCTCCTCCCTGAAAATTTTAAGATTATGAAACTCCGTTATCTCGTTGTCCCTGTATGAGCAGATAAAGAGAAGGGACTCCACATCTCCCGAGCTTACAAGGTACTTGACCAGCGAGAGGGAAGCTGAATCTATCCACTG
>CAZVFJ010000010.1:2763-17429 GCA_964625825.1 uncultured Leptospirales bacterium
ATAAAAATTATAAGTATCTGCTTTGGCGGTGTAAAAATCTTGATGAGCCTTGAGAGAATGATGTTCATCCTGTTTTTATTCTCATCACTCTCAAGTGCCTGGATCGGAGGGGGTTCGCCTATCAGCTCTTTAAACCTGGGGATCATATCCACAATAATCCTGCCATTGTCCCCGATGGTATCTATTATGCTCTCTCTCCATATCTGCTGTATTTCATAGGGTTCAAGAAGTATCAGATCAATAATATGGTCAAAGGCTTTTACAAGAGGTGAATACGGTATATTTCTTTTTATGGCTTCACACTTTCCGGAAAGGAAATATACCGTATCCCCTGCAATTGGTTTAATTGTCCTTTCAATAAGAGCTGTTTTACCTATACCTGAAGCTCCGGCAATGAAGAGCACCTGCTTTGATCCCCTTCTCGCAGATTCAAGCGAACTCTTTATTACCGAATCCGCCTCCTCGCGTCCGTAAAGTTTTGCAGGCAATCTCAGCTCCTCAGGTATATCGTACTGCCCCAGGATGAAATTAGCTGCCGGAGCATGGCCCTGAAAATTTTTAAGAGAGAGTTTCAGGTCATGGATAAGACCCGGAATTGTCAGGTACCTGTCATCCCTGGACTTGGCAATCATCTTCATTACTATTTCGGAAACCTCATGGGGTATACTCTGGTTGAGATTAATCGGAGGCACAGGCTGCCTGTACTGGTGCGAGTATACAAGCTCATCAGCTTCATCAGACTGAAACGGCGTAATCCCTGTAAGTATCTCGTAAAGTATTATCCCCAGTGAATATATGTTGCTGCCGATGTCTGACGACTGTTCTCCATATATCAGGAGTTCCGGAGCTGTATATTTCAGTTCATTTATGATGAATTCAGCTTCAGGTATCTGGTTTTTACCGTACCTGATATCTGAGGCGGTATTGAGCAGGGAGAATATAAGAATGGCCCCTTTTTCATCCGGGATAATATTTTCAGGTTTTATAATGCGGTTTAGAAGCCCTGCTTCACTGAGTAAAAAAATCTTTTCTGCAATATCCACTGCCAGCTCTATAGCTGTGTCCGTTTTTATTTTTCCACGGTTTTTCAGATTATTTTTCAGATTTTTATCTGTTTTAAAACAATTTATATAGATGACATCATTCCCTGTTGATTCAATCTCAGGCATCTCCAGCCAGTCGAAACCTGTTTTAGAGTCTTTACCCGTCTGCATAAGCAGGGATTGTAATATATCTTCCTTTATATACTTTGCCCTCAACTCATACATCAATCTCCTGCTGCTCCCTTTCCTGTCTGTCTCATTGAACAGGGTAAACTGTTCATTGCTGAATATTACATCTTTCATAAAAACTCCCTTTGAAAGAATTAGAAATTTTAAATCCGGAATTTTGAAGTCATCCCGTAAATCCATAATTATATAATGATAAGCAAAAAAGTATTCCTTCTTTGTAAATTAACAATTCCGGATTTATTTTACGAATAGAACGGGAAAAGAAAATGAGTAAAGAATCGAAGCATGTCCTGGCATGAAGATGGGCGTTTCGATAGTTTCTGACTCTCCTGTTCAGAGAATGTTACAATGCTTCAGAATTTTTTTCATAATTTCTGAAGTTTTAATGCCCCTGAATACAATTCAGCACTTCACTCCAGGTACATGTACTAAAAAAATATTTAACTGCGTGGAGGGAACCCGATCGATGAGGCCTGATCAGCCGGGAAAAATGAGTAAAAATATCTGGAGGTTTTTATGGATAACAAGAAGAAATATATACTCATAGGCCTGTGGTCAGCAACAGCCTTAACTGTTATATGGTTTTTCGCTGCGGGTCTAAGTATATATGCATTTTTAACTTTTTTTGTAATGTTAGCGGCATCTCTCATGGTCTGGGGACTTTTCGGAAAAGTCACAGAAGACATGAGGAAGAAGGCAATACACGGAGTGAACGCATTCTGGATTGCCATGGCTTTGCTGATGCTGTTCCCCTGGCCTGTACCTGACAGGCCGGAATACGTAGTAGGTGAAGTCCACAGGTTCAGTGAGCCTAACCACGGCTGGGGAAGAGGCCTTCTCGGGGCACTCGGCCCGAACCTCGTCTATCACGGTGTCGTTTTTACTCCGGCTGAAGAAATAAAAGGGCTCGGCGATTATGGCGCACTGCCGACATTTGTAACTACATTCCCCCTCACACGAGCTCTATTTGGCGCTACATCAATTACTGATGCCTTAAGGGACAACGTACAGCATGGTGGAGAGCCGACTAAAATTGTCCCATACGCCTGGACAACATGGAAAGGCGCATGCAGGGAAAACAAGATCGGATGGAACAAGGGCGACCTCCTTCTCGGCAACGTAGCTCATCAAGTAGGCTATGAAACGGCGAAATACACTCCGGAAGAGAACGCCCTGATGATCAAGGAGATAGGACTGTGGCTTGGATCAATGACAGTTGGTATATGTAAAGTTGACCCTCGCTGGTTTTACTCCCACGATTTTCTCTCCATGGGAACCCCGCTTGATCTTAAAGATGTAAAAGACATGAAATACGCCATACAGGTTTTCGTAGACCAGAGATGGAGACGTGTTCACAACGATCCAGGTGAATCATGGTGGAGTATCACTAAAAGCGGACAGGCATACAGCACAAGTGCCTGGATAGCAGTAAGAATGGCCCAGATGCTGCGTGATATGGGCTATAAAGCAAGAGTAGGACACGGCGGTATCAACTATGATACAGCTGAATCTCCATTCTCAGTATACAACGGACTTGGAGAATTCGGACGTCTGAGCGACGCTGTTGTACCAACAGCAGGAGGACTCCGCTTCAAATCAGCAACTATACTGACAGACTTCCCGATGGCTCCTGATGAAAGCAATAAAGGCCACGGTATCAGCAAATTCTGTGAACACTGCGACAGGTGCGCAAGGGCATGTCCTGTTAGCGCAATTCCTATGGGTGATATGACTGTTGAGAACGGTGTCAAGATGTGGCACGTTGACAAGGACAAATGCGTAAGGTTCAGAGCAGGAAACCTTAACGGTAACTGCTGTAATGAATGCTTAAGGGTCTGCCCGTACAACAAACCTGACACAATGTTCCACAGGCTCGGAGTTTACATCACACGCCACTCTCCGGTTTCAGCATACCTCTTTGGTAACGTCAATGCTATCGGACTTGAAGACTGGCTTGACTTTGAAATATCATCTGAATCAGGCAAGTACAATGTAAACAGGCCTGCAAGATGGATACAGGAAGCTGAAGGCTTCAAAATGAAGTTTCCGTATGTAATCGGTACTTATGTCTTCACAGAGGAGGACAGGTCTACAGCTGAGGAATGGTCTACAGGTATAGGAGCACAGATGGGTAAAATCGGCCTCAAATACAAGGGGATACAATGGGGAAAAATTCCGGACAGACTCCTTGATAAAAACGGCCGTAACAGAAACGTTCACTGGGATTTTGAAGGTGGTGAACTTCCCAAAGGTCTTCCTCTCCCAGGCAAATATATGCCAATGGAAGAAGTCACAAAGCTTCTGAAAGCCGGAAAGCTCTATGCTGGAGGATGGTATAAAAAGGATGAAGATGTATATCCGAAGAGATCTGAAAAGTATGAGAAGGGTATTCTGAAATATGAAGATGCTATCAAGATGTGGGAAAAGGAGTAACCTATGAAAGATATTAAACTGACACTCAGCCTTAAATGGTATGAAATTCTGCTGGTTATGATCGAGATGGGTTTACTTGCCGCAGGTTTATGGGCTCTGGCTGATTCTCTTTCTATAGGGAGCCCCGTAGCTGCATGGAGATTCCTGTTACTTTTTATCATATGGGCTCTGCCTGGTGCGGCAATTCTCTTCTTTTTCAAACCGGGTCGCGACTAAAACTGTAATTTTTCAGTATAACTGAAACAGGGCTTTGCGTTTCTGCAAAGTCCTGCAAAAATTACTGAAGACAGGTTGCCGGAGAAACAGCCGGTAACATAAATTCACAATAATATGAGGTCTTTATGAAAAGAAAGATTCATTCTAAATTAACATATACACTTGTTATCCTGATTGGACTGGCATCCGCTGCTTTTGCGGCTGAAACAGGTCACTATGTGAATGGCGTTGAAGGCATAAAAGCTGCGACTCTTCCAGGTCCCGGCTTCTATTACAAAATGTACAACACCTATTACACTGCTGACAGTGTTACAGACAAAGACGGAAAAGATATCGCTGCTGCCGATCTCGATCTTACTGTATTCGCGAACGTACACAGATTTATATGGGGCACAGGTGTAAAAGTGCTTGGAGCAGACCTTATTGTAGACATGCTTGTGCCGCTTGTATATACAGACATCAGCATGAACACCCCTGGTGGAAAGGTTGAAGAGGATTCATTTGCCGTTGGCGATATCAATTTTGAACCTGCGGTACTGGCATGGCATGGGGCAGCATTTGATGCAGCTGCAGGCGTTGGTTTCTTTGCCCCCACAGGCGAATATGACAAAACCGATCCATCATCAGCTGGAAAGGATATGTGGACAATGATGCTTACACTTGGCGGTACTCTGTACTTCGATACCGAAAAAACATGGACAGCATCAATCCTTGCAAGATACGAGACACACACAGAAAAGGATGATACAAAAATCAAACCGGGTGACGAGATCCACTTCGAGTGGGGCTTAGGCAAAACCGTTATGAAAATCATCGACCTGGGAGTATCAGGATACTGCGCATGGCAGATAACTGATGACAGCGGTGACGGAGTTACTTACGACAAAAGCGTTCACGACAGGGTATTCGCCGTTGGTCCGGAGATTAACGTTTTCATTCCTCAGATTATGGCAGCTGTTTCACTTAGAGCACAAAAAGAGTTCGGCGCAGTTGACAGAACTGAAGGATACGTTTCAACTCTTGCGCTGACTAAAATTTTCTAAAAGTCTGTACTGAGATTATAAATTCCTGCCGGATCTTTCTTTATCTCCGGCAGGAATTTATATATAAGAATCCCACCTTGAGTACTCCACAAATCACAGCAGGACAAAATAACAGGGCTTAATTTTAATCAGGCAAGAATATATCAGAACTTTCTGAGACTATAATCTATAGTTACAAAAAAGGTCATGCTTTCAGCCGGATCAGCCATATCAGCCGGGAACGACGGGAATGGTGAACAGTGTGAAACTGTGATAATACCCGCCCTGTTTAGCATATCATGGGCACACCCTTTTATTACTTCAGGACTGCCGCTCAACATCCCATTTTTAAAAACAGTAAATTTTAATGTGACACGCCCCTCAAGGCACATCCGCTTTGCATACTCAGGGTAGTATTTCATCCTATGAATCCGTTTCAGCACTTCAGACTCGTAGCTTTTCTTCACGATGCTATCAGTATCGGATAATGATGCGGCCTGTTCTGCCGCATCTGCGTAAGATTTATTTTTACCATTGATCCCGGGCAGCAGGGATTCACTGTGATCTCTTGATGATCTTTCCGATGGTTGTTCGTTATTCATGTTAATGGAGCCGGCCTGAAAATTTATTAATGTGAATTTTGCCTTAACAGATTCAAGGCGAATCTGCTCCGGAGAATACCATCCGCATCCCCCAGGGAGGAGAATAATCACGTGTACAAAAACGGAGATAAAAAACGCCACGCGAAAAACAGCACCCGGTTTTTCAGTGAGAGAGCAAAGCTTTGCCCCCAGGCTATTCATGAGCGATGCTGACCTCATCCGCGCCTGAACTCTTTATCACGTCAACTACCCTGACGAAAGTTCTGTATGGAATAGACCCGTCTCCATAGAATACCACTCTTTTCTTTTCACCGTTTACATCCTCGCCAAGCCTTGAGGATATCACGTCGGCAAGCTTATCTATTTCGACAGCCTCTTTATCAACATAGAGCATACTGTTATGATCAACTGATATAACGATATCACTTTTCTCCATCTTTTCTCTTCCTGATGCATCCGGTAGCTGGAGAGATATACCCGGCTTTATAAAACCCGCGGCAATTACAAGAAAAATGATCATATTGAAGAGCACATCTATAAGCGGCGTCAGGTTCAGTTCAATCCCCTTCCTGGATTCTCTTTTTATAAATCTCATAGGTTTCACCCCTCTCTGCTTTCAGCAAGAGATGTTGTGGTGACACGGGGGTTTCGGTTCTTACCATCAGCCGGATGTGGTCCGGCAGCGGATTTTCCGAAACGGCTGACACATCCCCCTCCGAAAATTATATTAAGCATTGAGACCATCTCTTCAATATCAGCAATCCTCGAATCAACAAGATTCTGGAATAAGTGGTGAACAGCAGCTGCAGGTATGGCCACAATAAGTCCGAAAGCCGTGGTGAGGAGAGCAATCCATATGCCACCGGCAAGAGCGCTGACATCCGGCTGTCCCCCTGCTGTAGAAAGGCCCTGGAATGTGTCGATCATCCCGAGGACGGTGCCGAGAAGCCCGAGCAGCGGAGCTATTACAACAATAGCTGACAACGCGGGGAGATGCTTTTCGAGTTTTCTCATCTCCTGCACAGCCGCGAGATGCACGCTCTCTTCAAGAATCTCAGCAGGCCGAGTTGAGTTCTCAACATATGCAGCGGCGACTTTTCCGTAAATACCTGCCACCGCTTTTCTCTGCTCTGACACTGTTTTAATCTCATCCGCCTCTGTTGCTTCATTTATAAGCCGGCAAGCAGGATCTTGCCTGGATGAAGTGGAAATATAAAATATTACCCTCTCGATCGCTATCGCAAGCGCAGTTATCGAAAGGAGCAGGATAGGATACATGACCCATCCCCCTTTATTAAGCAATTCGAACATGGCTTCCCTCCTGACTGTGTATCATATATATTAAGACCTGCCGAAAAAAGAGGGATTATCCCGCTCGGGTTGAGCGGGATAATCCTTTGAGTAAAAATTTTTATTTGCCGGTACCATAATATCTGTACATCTGCTAAGACATAAGATTGATCTTTACTGTATTATACCTTCAACACCGGCATAAAACGCTCTCTCAGGCATTGCGTAGCCATTAATCTCCTGGTACTTTTTATCACCAGCGTTCTCAACTCTGCCATAAACCTGAATATTCTCATTCATCCAGTATGAAAGCTTGATATCAACCGTGGAATAATCATCGAGCTTTGCTGTTGCAGGATATGTGGTGTAATCATAACGGGAACCCACATAGTTATACACCAGGTTAAAATTCGCACCTTCGATGAAGGCCCAGTTAAGAGTGGCGCTCCCCTTGTGCTTCGGCCTTCTGAGGAGATCCGCTCCTGTAGCTTTATTCTCTGTATCAGTGTATGTGTAAGTCCCTGTTACATCAAGGTTCATGGGGAGCCTGAATGTCATGTAGCCCTCATATCCCGATGTTTCATATTCACCGGTGTTCTCAAACTTGAAAGTTGTAAAATTGTAATCTATCTGATCTGTATAACTGTTATTAAAATAAGTCCCACCGAATTCAACCTTCCCTGACAGAAGAGGCTGTTCGAATCCCGCCTCATAATGTTTACCCTTTTCGGGATCGAGTATAAGGTTCCCCGAATAGCTGTCATAAAGCTGGTAAAGGGACGGCGCCTTGAATGATGTTCCATAGCTCCCTTTGAGCCTTGTCTCTGTAAATGGGAGGATTACCGAGGCCGTTGTATTCCAGGTGGTATTGCCTCCAAATTCATTGTGGTCATCATAGCGGACCCCCATTGTATGGAAGATGCGCTTCATAAGCTTCAGATGATTATGAACAAAAACACTATGGGTTGTGGCAGACTCTCTGAAGGAATTTGACGACCATGCTGAATCATAGTATACGCTTGAGCCCTCCTCCATGTAGAAGTTGTACCCTGCGCTTATTGTGTCAATATCACCGATGTTAAAATCATGTTTCCATTCAGCCTGGTTCGCATTGCTTTTAAAGAATGTATGATTATACTCGGTTGTGTCAACAGGGTCAGCCCTGTCTTCATCAGATCTTGATATTGTGCTTCTGCCATACTCAATCTTATGGGACCACCAGTTGAACAGCTGCTGGGAAAAGATGTTGTTGAATGACACAGTCTCATAATCACCGCTTTTATTGGGATCATCCTCTTCCAGGTTATCATCGTATCCGTATTTTGAAGACTGGTAATAGACGCTGAATGTATAATCCGATTTCAGGGGGAGGAGGATGTTGAATTTTGACGCGATGGTAGTATTTTCAAAACTGTCCTTCTCGTAATCACTGTTCTTCTTTGTTGAAGAGCTCCCCTTCGATTTATTCTCAGCCTTGGATATGCCATCTGAATCCTGCCTCGATACTGCCAGGCTGTAGCTTGCCAGATCATTCCCGCCGGACAAGGTGATCCCCTCCCTGAATGTGCCGAATGAACCAGCCTCGAAGTTTGCTGTTGCAGATGGCTTCCCCTCACCCTTTTTTGTAATAATGTTTATTACAGCCTGGGCATCTGAACCGTAAAGAGAGCTCTGGGGTGTCTTTACCACCTCGATCCTCTCAACATTGTCCGCGGTAAGGAAGGCGAGATTTACTCCCCTTGTGGTATTCATCGGATCATTGATTCTTACCCCGTCTATGAGGACCAGGACATTCCCTGAATTCCCGCCCCTTACGAAAATACCGGCCTGACCTCCGAAAGCACCACCCCTGCTTACAGTGACACCGGGTATATCCTGCAGGATATCAACGATCTGTTTTTTCCCTTTCTTTTCAATCTCTCCGAGCGTTATTACACTGATACTGCTCCCTGTTTCATTCAGGGGCACTTCAGTCTTTGTGGCTGTAACAACAACTTTCCCCAAATCGCTGCTGTTGTTTCCACTCTGTGCTGCCAGCACATTCAGTGAAAGAGCAACACAGGCGGAGATTAACATTACCTGAAAAATACCTTTTCTCATTTGAAACTGCCTCCTTTTAAAATAAAAAATCCCCGAAAGCTTAATGCTCCGGGGATATCCCTTTTCTCTCCGCCGAATATGCCTCTTTACCTATCTCCGAGGTAAAAGGCAGAAAGATTACAACCAGGTATTCTGACTTCCGGATCTTTCTACTGACCGCGCCTTCCCGCACTAAAGTGCAGTGGCTTATCGCGGTTTTCGTACCCGGTTACAGCGGCGGGTCCGCTCCAGATTTTAACTGGATTTCCTCATCCGTAAAGGATGCCTCCGATAATAATGGAGAAATTGTAACCTATTTTCATGTCAAAGAGCAGACTATTAGTTTAGCTGTTATTCTTATAACATCAATCACGACAATTATTCTTCCTGATTATAATTCCGGAATTATGGAAAAACATTTACCTGATTTTATAATTTCATAACCTCTGTTAGTGCTGTTTTTAATACAGGTAGAACAGGGGTAATAATAGTGTATTATGACAGTTCCGCTCCCTGGAATCTTCAAAAGAAGGATGAAAAACTCCTGCATAAAAATGGAGGAGTCAAGAGTTGAGCAGAGACTGCTCCTCCACGGGAACCTGACTCAGAAAACAGCAGTAATATTTTTGAAAAAACGGAGAAATCGCCAGGGGAGCAAACTGACAGGAAACTATGAGGAAGATTCTTTTTCAGTAAACTTTAAGAGGACCGATTACTACAGCATCACCTCATGCCTCACGCGGCTGGTGAAACCGGAAAGTTTTTTGTAACCCGCACTTTTAAGTTTTGAAATCGCGATATCATATCCCCTGCATATGTCATCAGGGGAGTGGGAGTCTGAGCCAAGTGTTACAGGAACATTCTCTTCAAAGAAAATCTTTATAATGTCATCGGAGGGATATATCTCCTTTACCGGTTTATAAAATCCGGCAGTGTTTATTTCGGCAGTGATACCGTATTTCGACATTTTACCTGCTATGCGGCGGATAACAGTCGACATATCTTTCTCCGCTCTGTGCCCGAACTTTTTAATTAAATCAAAATGCCCGATTATATCGCAAAAACGCGCATCAACCATAGATTCAATCAGATCATAATAATCAGTGTAAATTTCATCTATCTGCCTCTCGCTGAATCTGTGAGTCTGATCCGGGTGATCAAAACCCCAATTACCCATGTAATGAACAGATCCCGTAATGAAGTCAAATCTCGAATCCGTAAGGTAACGGCTCTCAAATGTATCGAAAAAAGGAAAGTCTACCTCAAAACCGAGCTTTACCTCAATCCGGTCTCTATAAAGCTCCTTTACCCTGAGTACTTCTTTAATATATAATTCAGTTTCATCAGGATTCATGGAAATTTCCTCACGGAGATCAGGAGGCAGCGGCGCGTGATCTGAAAATCCGAATTCTTTTACGCCGTTTTTTATTGCCGCGAGAACATACTCCTCCACGCTCCCGTCGGCATGGCCGCAGAGGCTCGTGTGATTGTGATAATTAACCATTTTTAGTAACCGTGCCTGTAGTAGAAATATGAAATGTCGTTAAGCGATATATACTCTCTGTTGCTGATCCGGTCCCTTCTAATAAAAAACCTGTCAAATTCACTTTCACCTTCAGGAGTTATAACGGCAAGGATATTCCAGAGGAGAGGTATTTTCCCTGCGCCTGATGTATTCTTTCTGTCAATGGAATCCTCAATAATCTTGCTGTCCATAATACTTTGCAGTCCCACGGAGATAAACCTGCTGTTGAGATCTTTCTCCTCCGACTGCCCGCCGGGATAAGTCAGATAGAGAACAAGTATCTTCTTTTTCTTGAAATAAAGCGCCGCCAGTTCAACATTCCCGGCCTCAATATACCTGGGGCGGAGAACAATCTTATCCACCTTGGCAAGATCGCCTTTATATGGATAAAAAGAAAGCAGAAACCTTAGCCGATCGGGAGTTATCATAACTGTCTGGCTTCCGGGATATCCGAGTTCCGGATAGATTATGTCCACGGAAAAATCACGCGCCTTATACCTCTCTGTTATATAAAGGCTCTCCTTTTTATCAGAGATCAGACTATCGATATCAGTGAGAAGGTCAGAATCGATTTCAAGTATTTCACTATCCAACCCATGATTCAAACCGCCGCTGCAGTTATAATATTCCCTTATATCGAACATCCTCAACCTGCTCCCGAATTAATTTGAAAGCCCCATAATTTCACTAATGAGAGCCCACGCTTCCTTTCTCTTCTGGTCATATTTTGTAAGAGATGCATTGTTCCCGGTCTTTACATAATCCATAAGGCTGTTACCTTCATCACTTAGAAGTTTGAAGCATGTAATCATTTTATTAACAAACTCAACTTCCCCTTCGGGGATATCACCCTGGTCTATCATCTTCTGAAGGTAGTCCTTCTGCACTCCCCCCTGCGCAACAATAGAACTTACGAATGATAGAGTCTGATCCTTTGCATAGACATTCTTTGTATAAGAATCAGCAATTACTCCTATTGAAAGATAGGAGAGATACAGATTAGACGCAGTGGAAGCTCCTATAGCCTGAAGCTGAAGGTCACTTGCCATAGCTGATGTAGAAATAACAAGACTTACTATAAAAGCTGCCACTCTCATTTTCATAAAGGTCCCCCTTATTATTTTTGTTACGCCTTACCCGCTGAGCCAAGTACATTTATATTTTTATGCATATACAGTTCTTTTAACGCATCACGTGCCGGGCCGAGATATTTACGCGGGTCAAATTCTCCCGGATGTTCTTTGAGTACTTTTCTGATCGCGGCTGTCATCGCAAGCCTTCCATCGGAGTCAATATTAATTTTGCAGACAGCTGATTTCGCAGCCTCACGGAGCTGGCTCTCGGGTATACCTATCGCATCCTCCATCTTCCCGCCGCATTCATTGATCTGCTCGACAAGATTACGGGGAACAGATGATGAGCCGTGAAGAACAATCGGGAACCCGGGGATTCTCTTCTCTATTTCGTGGAGAATATCAAGCCTTATCTTCGGGTCTGTACCGGGTTTGAACTTGTATGCTCCATGAGATGTACCTATTGCTATCGCGAGCGAATCAACTCCTGTCTTTGAAACAAAGTCCTGTACTTCCTCCGGTTGAGTAAATACATGTTCAGCCGCGTGGACATCATCCTCAACTCCCGCAAGAACGCCAAGCTCACCCTCAACTGTAACATCATACTTGTGCGCGTATGCCACAACTTTTTTTGTAAGCTTCACATTCTCAGCGTAAGGGAGATGTGAACCGTCAATCATTACTGAGGAGAAACCTGTGTCAATGCAGTTTTTGCAGAGTTCATATGAATCCCCGTGGTCAAGATGAAGGACAATAGGAATTTTTTTGCCGAGATCCTTAGCATATTTAACTGCGCCTTCAGCCATATACCTGAGAAGAGTCTGGTTAGCATACTTCCGCGCTCCTGCAGAAACCTGTAGTATTACAGGAGAACTTGTCTCAACGCAAGCCATAATTATAGACTGAAGCTGCTCCATATTGTTAAAATTATAGGCCGGTATTGCGTACCCGCCTTTTACAGCTTTTTTAAAAAGATTCCTTGTATTTACAAGTCCAAGATCCTTGTAACTTACCATTTATAATCCTCCATTAATAATAGACCTGCCTTTAAGCTCTAATCATTTCACGCCGGGGAACAGCCTGCAGGGATTTTATACTGGAGCGTTGCTCCATGAATCCTTTAAAAAGATGAGTTCTGCAGCAAGTCGTTATCATAAAATAACAAATATAATAGCTTTAACCAATCCAACTGTCAATTTATTTTTAACAGGTATATCCTGTATCAAATTATACCAAATGCATTAAAAAGAATCAAAAAAAACATCATTAAATCAAAAATTTTTAAATAAATCTTGCGTTCCGGGAATACTAGGATGAGGTCGGATAAAAGGTATTTAAATGGAACGCCCCTCTTGTAAATCAAAAATTGCGCTTCTCATTGCAATGATAATCTGGTCAACGTCTTTTGTTGCGCTCAAAGCAACATTCATTACTTATGACCCGATGTTTGTAATATGGGGGAGGCAGATTCTTGCTTCAATAGCTTTTCTTTTTGTAATAAAAAAGCTCTGGAACAAATGCAAATACGAAAAAGGTGACATTAAATACCTGCTCCTCATGTCTCTTTTTGAACCGTGCTTATATTTTGTTTTTGAAGCGATGGCTATTATTAACACAACAGCATCACAGGCGGGGATGCTCACATCCATGCTTCCACTCCTTGTTGCTGCTGCCGCTTTTTTTACTTTAAAGGAGAAGACCACACCCCTTACCTGGATCGGGTTTTTAACAGCTATCATTGGAGTTATAATTCTCAGCGGCTTCAGTGAAGCTACAGAAGATGCTCCGAATCCTGTGCTGGGAAACTTCTTCGAGTTTACGGCTATGATATGTGCTACAGGATACACAATTTCATTGAAAAAACTGAGCGCAAGATATAATCCTTTTTTCCTTACAGCAGTACAGTGCTTTGTAGGATCTGTTTTCTTTTTCCCTCTGATATTTATTTCAGGAAAAGGATTGCCTTCTCATTTTGTTCTCATGCCCGCCCTGGGAATAATCTACCTCGGGCTTATAGTTACGATAGGAGCATACGGCCTCTACAGCGTCGGAGTCGGGAGCATGAAAGCCAGTACCGCTACTGCATTCGTTAACCTGATACCTGTTTTCACAATTTTCTGGGGATGGCTCTTCCTTGGGGAGACGATGAATTTAATACAGTATGCAGGGTGCGGACTTGTTTTTATCGGTGTCTATTTAAGCCAGAGGAGATAATTTTTTATTTGGAAAAATTTATGCACACAGAAAAATCATTGAAACGGGTCTCTTTGATAACATCAGCAATGAGCGCGTTCCTTACTCCTTTCATGGGGTCGGCAATAAATATAGTCCTTCCATCAATCGGGGAAGATTTCAATCTTACCGCAGTAGAGACAGGATGGGTTATCACTTCATATATCCTTTCCTCCGCAATTTTCCTTGTACCGTTCGGGAGGCTGTCAGACATCGTGGGGAGGAAGAAAATATTCTTTACCGGTATAATTATTTTTACTTTCTTTTCTTTCCTTATTGCCGTAATTCCCGGTGGCAGCATGCTCCTCATTACACTCCGGTTCCTTCAGGGTATCGGGAGCGCCATGATCTTCGGCACAGGTATGACAATAATTGTTTCTGTTTATCCTCCTGACGAAAGAGGAAAGGCTCTCGGAATCAATGTCGCGTCTGTTTATCTCGGGCTTGCCACAGGGCCGTTTATCGGAGGAGTTCTTACACAGTTCTTTACATGGCGGAGTGTATTTCTTGCGACAGCTCTCATTGGTGTATTTCTGATTTTTTTCACTGCCCTGAAACTGAAGGGTGAATGGGCCGATGCTAAAGGCGAGAAATTCGACATCACGGGCTCTGTGTTATACGGTATATCTCTTGTGGCGCTTATGTCAGGATTTGTACGGCTACCGGAAAATTCCGGATTAATGCTCTCGGCTTCGGGGATAGCCCTTTTTATTATTTTTTCGATATACGAAAGCAGGATAGAACACCCTGTGCTCAACATAAACATATTCAGAAATAACAAAATCTATACACTTGCGACCACATCAGCCCTTATAAACTACAGCGCAACATTCGGAGTAGGTTTTCTTATGAGCCTGTACCTTCAAAACGTAAAGGGTCTTACACCGTTTGATGCCGGCACTGTAATGCTGGCGCAGCCTGTAATCCAGACTATCTTTTCACCAATGGCGGGTAAACTTTCT
>CAZVFJ010000010.1:17439-26160 GCA_964625825.1 uncultured Leptospirales bacterium
ACAGAAGAGATCCCCAGTCTATAGCTTCAGCGGGTATGGGTTTGACGGCTATAGGCCTCACTCTTCTTGTATTCATAAGCGGGGACACTGGAATACCATACATAATAACAAGCCTTACAGTGCTTGGCTTCGGATTTGCATTCTTCTCATCTCCAAATACAACAGCGGCAATGAATTCCGCAGAGAAGAGATATTATGGAGTGGCATCGAGTGTCCTGGGGACAATGAGGCTTCTGGGGCAGATGTTCAGCATGGGAATTTCGATGATCGTATTTACACTGATTATGAAAGACTCACGGATTACAACAGAGAACAGCGCGCTTTTTCTGCAGAGTGCAAAGGTTATATTCATTATATTCGCGGTTCTCTGCTTTGCCGGAATATTTTTAAAGACCAGAAAAAAAACAATTTAAAATAGGGATAAAGGCTGCCCCTTGGCAGCCATCGCCGGAGCTCTCCGCGTTAAATAAAATTAATTTAAAAAAATATAAAATTTTTTAAATTAAAACTAAAATTCTATTGACTAAAAACATGCCACGTTCTAAATATGTTTCATCAACGAGAAAAATTATTTTCTCGGTGGCTATAGAGAGAGGGTCACACCTGTTCCCATTCCGAACACAGAAGTTAAGCCTCTCATCGCCGATGGTACTGCATGGGTAGCTATGTGGGAGAGCAGGACGTCGCCGGGGTTAAATATAATAAAAAATGACATCAGATGATGTCTTTTTTTATGCCTGAAAACTACATGGATTCTTTTATTTATACTAAAAGGAACTTAAACTGATGTCAATATGCGAAGACTGCCCCATAGAGGAAAAAATATACGTCTGCTGCTTAAGATATCCCCCGACAGGTGAACAGGTAAAGATGGTACTTGAAAACGGGACTACTCTTTCTGTATGCCCATACCTTGCAAAAAATGGAAAATGCATTATATATTCTACCAGGCCGGCAAATTGCCGATTATTTTTATGTGACAGATTTCTATATGATGAATTAACCGAAAAAATCACGAATGGCAGCTTCTTTAAATTATTTCAATAACTAAATAAACACTTTTTATCCCGGAATAAAAAGTGTTAAGACTAAAATATATAGAAAATAAATTTTAAGAAAGTCATAAAAATCCTTCCACCCATCTCCCTGACAAAGAAGCAAACAAGCCGTATCAGACTCGATTACCCGGTTTTCAAACTACATCATCTTATAACTGTCAAAGACAGGATCTGTATGGAGAAGTTCCATCCCTTCCGCTATGCTCTGAGCCAGTATCAGCCGATCAAATGGATCGCTGTGATGAAATGGCAGAGAATGAACCATTGTGAGATGTTTAGGCCTTATCTCCAGAATTTTCCACTCCCGCGAATTTGTTATAACAGCAAGTGTTTCATCAAAACCACGCTTAAGCTGAACTTTACCCAAACTCGACTTAATCGCAATTTCCCATAAAGATACAGCGCTCACATAGATGTTATTATCCTCAGACTCGATTTTACGAATCATATCAGTATTGAGGAGCTGCCCACCTTCAAGGTAAACAAGCAGAACATTTGTATCGATCAGATAGTTCATAGCATATACTCCCTGAAACAATCAAGCGGTTCATTGAAATCATCAGGAATAATGATTTCCCTTTTCAGAATTCCATGCATATTTTTTCTGGAATACTTTTTCCCGTTACTGTCGATAAATTCGACGACAAGCTTAACATCCCCGCTTTCGATGGGGAGCGGTTCTTCCAGCCTGATGGTCTCCTGATCCAAAAGATACCCTTTCACACTATAAGCTGTTTTCATGGTTATCTCCTTCTCTCAATAAAAACATATTACCGGAAAAGAGCAAAATCAAAAAAAAGCATCAGTTATCTGATGCTTTTTTATTGAATTTTGTCAAAATGAAGAAGTTCCCGATAACAACTTCTCTGCTACATAAAGCCTGGCTTTAAATTACCTGAGGTTATACTTTGTCTTAACCTCAAGACTCTCCGCATCCGGGAGTGATTTCATATACGATTTCCATCCGGGGCAGAAATTAATATGAAAACGCCAGAAACGTCCTGCGAATGATTTCGGTTTTGCATCATACTTTGCCCGCAGAGGGCATGATTGACATCGATATTTTTCTATCATCTTAACACCCCTTTAAACGCATATTATTAAAAATTTTACATATACAATACACAAAGAGATTCTGATAATTACAAAGCTGCTCTCAGTGGTGGCACTCATGCCCATGTTCATGAGAATGACACCCTTCGCCGGAATCTTTCAATGTCCCTGTCAGATAGCTCTCCGCGACACTCCTGACATTGCCGGAGCATCCCCTTACAACCTCAATTCCACGGCTTGCCAGAACATTAAGAGCTCCATCGCCCATATTCCCTGCAAGCATAACTTTTACACCCATATCAGCAAGTGTGTGTACTATATCTGATTTACAGCCACACCCGGCAGGTGATTTAACAACATCCGTCGATGTTATCTCTTTATTTTCATTAACAGTATAAACTGTATAATATTCACAGTGCCCGAAATGATCATCTATCTGCCTGTTTGCTGTTGGTAATGCTATCTTCATGAATTACTCCTTCAGTTTAAAATAAAATTTAAGGATAATAATAAGCACGATTGTTACACAAAAACCATGCCCTACTCCCCGGCTCTTATTGTGTACTTACGATTTTAAAAGATAATAAAAGAGGCCAGTATAGACTCACAATAGCCAGCGGATATTACTGCTTTTCAACATTAAGCGATATCTTACCTACACCTGCCTCTTTAGCGGCATCCATAATATTTATTATAAGATAATACTTTATGTCCCTGTCTGCTTTTATCACAAGGGGCAGATCCGGTCGGTCCTTCGCATACGAGGCAAGTTCATTTTTTAAAGAGGTAAGATCGGTACTCCTGTTATTAAAAAATATCTCCCTCTCACTCTTTATAATAACTTCGAACTGATCGCTGCCGCTCTCCTCTCCGTACTGCGATTTCGGCAGGTTTACTGTTATACTGGACTGGATGATAATCGGGGTTGTGATCATAAAGATGATCAGCAGAACCAGAACCACATCAGTAAAGGGAGTGATATTTATCTCCGACTTAATATGATAATTTCTTGATCTGGTTATTCTCATATACTACCCGTGCTTCAGGTAATCATAAAGCTCAGAGGCGCATATTTCCAGTTCTTTCATGATGCGTTCTATGCGTGTCATGAAATAATTGAAGGCAATTACAGAAGGTATCGCGACAAGAAGGCCCATTGCAGTTGCTATGAGAGCTTCAGATACTCCGATAATTACGGTATTCATTCCTCCCTGCCCCATTGTTGATATATCGTGGAAGGCTTTCATAATCCCTATAACTGTTCCGAAGAGCCCTATATATACAGCGGTGTTTCCAATTGTACCGACTATCCCGGTATACTCTTCAAGCTTCATCACCTCTTCCGAAATGCTTCTTTCCATTGCACTATCAACTGCCGCCTCACTCTTGTCATGTTGAGAAAGCCCGGCATAGAGAACATTTGAGAAAGGCCCGGGTTCGGTGAGGCATTCATTTTTTGCTCCATCAAAATCATCGTCTTTAACTTTTAATTTCACCCGCTCAAACAGGCCTTTTCTATCTGATTTACTTATTTTTCTGAAAATCAGGGCTTTCTGTATAACGACAGCCAAAGTAAGAATTGAGCAGAGTATAAGGAGATACATTATACCTCCACCTGAATTGAGAATAGATATTAGACTTTTACCTTCAAACATAAAGTTTTCCTGTTATATAATATCATTGCCGCACTCCATGACGGTCTTCACAATGACATTTTTTTTATAAACCAAATACTCCATTAACACCGTTTACTTTAAATCATATCGGATAAAATGAATCAACTATTTTTAATACAATTACATCTGTTAATGGTGCAGGTTTTTTGTTACTTTTTACTTAATCCCCAGAAAATACACAATCACTGCAATTCCAAGTATAATTCTATACCATCCGAATATTTTAAAATCATGCTTCCTTATATAACTCATAAATACAGCAATCACAAGAAGCGCCACAATAAATGAAACAATGAATCCTACAGCAAGGACACCCATCTGGTGAACATCCATTGTATATCCATCTTTCAGGAGTATATAACCCGATGCCGCTACCATCGTCGGTATGGCAAGAAAAAACGAAAACTCCGCGGCCACACCTCTCGAAGTGCCCAAAAGCATGGCACCAATTATAGTGGCAGCGGATCTAGATGTACCGGGGATCATCGCAAGACACTGGATGAATCCGATAAGTATTGCTGTTTTATAGCTGAGATCAGCAACAGAATTTATGCTGTTTTTATGTTTTTTATTCTCTATGAGAATTAAAAAAACGCCCCACACTATAAGTGCTGCCGCTACAACGACAGGATTGAAAAGATGCTCCTTCATAAAATCCGCCAGGAGGGACCCTATTACAAGAGCAGGGAGTACTCCGGCAAATGACTTCAACCATAGAGACCATACCTCATGCTTTTCAGAATTTGTCCTGCCGGATCCGAAAGCAAAAAGTTTTCTTCGGAAGTAAACAACAACGGAAAAAATTGCTCCGAGCTGTATTACAACATCATACATCTTCGCGTATTCACCGGGCAAACTTGTGAACTCATTTACAATGATGAGGTGTCCTGTTGAAGAGATAGGGAGAAATTCAGTGATTCCTTCGACTATTCCGAGTATCACTGAAACAATATAATCATTCATTTAGTCTCCAATCATTAATACTGGTTTTCTCTGCAAACAGATAACAGATTTCAATATCAGTTTTTTTGTCAATTAAGTTATAGTGAATTTATCAGGGGCCCGTAATGAGAGTTTTGCAAACACTATCAAATTAAATCCAGAGCTAATAAAAAATTATATTGATTTTGGAGTTTAATCAAATTATATTTAATTTTCACTAATAATTCTTAAGCTGGTAATTGTTTCTTATAAGAAAAATCAGTATTTTATTACTTTCAAAAAAAATTACCTTAAACCATGTATAATCTGAAAGAAAAGAAATTAAGAGAGTCAGAAAATCACTTTCTGAAAGATTTTTTCAGGATGATGTTCCCTTCACTTATAATATTTATTGTCTTCATAATAATGATATTTGTTTTTTTTATACCTTTTATTGAACGACAACATCTGCGGAATAAGGAGGATGCTTGCCGGCATATTGTTGAAATTGTAATCGAATATCTTCATTCACTAAATAATGATGTGGAAAATGGACTTGTCACTGATAAGGCAGCGAAAGACAGAGCAATTAGAAGGATAAGAAATCTGAGGTATGGTGAAGAGTCAAAGGATTATTTCTGGATAATTGACAGGGATGGCGTTATACTGATGCATCCTTTCAGACGCGATATTGAAAATGTCGATCCCGCGAGTATAACCGCCCCTGACGGCCTGTTGCTGGCGGAACTGATGAAAAAAATGTCAATTATAGCAAATTCCAACCCTGAGGGGGGTGCTGTCAGATATATATGGAACAGAAGGGATGAAATAACGCGGTTAGGGAGTAAACTCTCCTATGTCAAAAAATTCCCCGCATGGGACTGGGTTATTGGTACCGGGGTCTACGTTGATGAGGCAGAGAAGGAGATTGAATCATTGGTAAGAAGATTTATCCTTTCCGCGATTTTTCTGGCATTATTTTCAGCAGCTATATCTTTGTGGTTATCATTCAGGGCAAAGTCTCTGAGAAAAAAAGAGGAGGCAGCCAGAGAACTCCTTCTTGAAAGTGAAAAAAATCTCCGGATAAGGGAGGAGCTATTCCGCAGTATATTTGAAAAGAGTCCCCATGCAATTGTAATTACGGATCTATTAAGCAGCAGGATACTTAATGCGAACCGGGCTTTCTTATACATGACCGGCTACAGTTATGAGGAGCTCACAGAACAGGTATCTTATTATGAAATTCATTACATATCTCCTGATGAATACGAAAAATTTACAGCCCAGATTAACTCCGGCGGTGTTGCTGAAAATGTAAACTCTACACTGGTATCAAGAGATAATCATAAAAAAAATATTATATACTCCGCAATAAAAATAAACTACATGGAGCAGGACGCCCTTCTTAAAATGATTGTTGATTTAACAGAGGAAAAATTTCTCGAAGAGCAGCTGCGCCAGTCGCAGAAGATGGAGGTCATAGGTAGACTTGCGGGGGGTATAGCTCACGATTTTAATAATATGCTGGGAGTAATAGTAGGGAGCGCTGAACTGCTAAAGAGAAAATGCAACGCCGGTGAAAATGAAAAAAAATATATATCAAGGATTCTTAGCACAAGTGAAAAGGCATCGGGCCTTATAAGAAAGCTAATGCTGTTCTCACGAAAAGGAACCGCCATCTCACAGAATTTTGATATTCATGACACAGTTCTAAATGTATCAGACATACTCAGTCATACAATTGATAAAAGGATAAGAATAGTCCTGAATTTAAAAGCTGAATTCAGCAAAATTACGGGAGACCCCACTCTTATGGAAAATGCCCTTCTGAACATGGCTCTAAATTCAAGGGATGCCATGCCTGCCGGGGGCGAAATCAAATTTACGACTTCAAATATCAATATCGATGAATACTTTATAAAAAATCATCCCTTTACAATTGAACAGGGAAACTATATCAGAATCGACATCTCCGATACAGGTTATGGGATTGAACCGGAAAATATTAAAAAAATTTTTGAACCTTTTTTTACTACAAAACCATCAGGGAAAGGAACAGGCCTTGGACTTGCGGCAGTATATGGAACTGTTAAGGAACATAATGGCACCATTGATGTTTATAGTGAGCCGGGAAAAGGTACAATCTTTAAGATATATCTCCCCTGCAATGCAGGAACTGCTGATTTACAAAAAAATGCTGAAACTGAATTATTACACGGAAGCGCTAATATTCTCATTATTGATGATGATACGGACATTCTGTCCAACCTGAGAGATATCCTTACTGAACTCGGATACGATGTAACGGTTTCATCACGGGGGAGAGAGGGCGTTAAAATCTTTAGCGAGAGGGAGGATGAAATAGATCTTATCATTTGTGACATGATAATGCCCGATATCAATGGAATTGAAACGATCTCCCTTCTTAGAAAAATCAGACAGGATGTTAAAATAATCGTCTCTTCCGGCTTCCATAGCGAAGACAGCTCCACAGAAATCGAAGAAGCGAACATAAACGGATTTATTCAGAAACCGTTCAGACTTAATGAACTGAGCAGGCTCATTCACTCAGTGTTAAATGAAAATCAAAAATAATAAAAATTATATCCGGATTCCCTTCGCACACTCTCCCGTAATGATATGATATAAAACTATTACCTCTCTGTCAGTGCCAGTTTCACTGCAAGGGATACAAGGACAGTCCCGGCAAATATATTCAGCCACCTGTCAAATCTGGATGACCGGCTAAGTATCCGGCCTATACTTCCGGCAAGAATGCTTATAATCCCGAATATAATTATTGTGGCAAAAATAAAAAGAAATCCGAGGAACATAAACTGGAGAGTAATTGCTCCATTCTGCGGAGTTACAAACTGCGGGAGAAATGCCATAAAAAAAATCGAGACCTTCGGATTCGTGACATTCATAATTATACCGCGTCTATAGAGATTTATTGACGGTTTTCCTTTCTCATCAGAAATCTGCACCCGCTTACCGGAACTCCTGAATGTAAGAAAAGAAAGATAAACAAGATACGCAGCTCCGGCATATTTAAGGATATTGAAAGCAACAATAGAGGTCTGGAATATCACAGCAACGCCCATGGCTACAATGCTTGTATGGACAAGAAGCCCGGTGCAGAGGCCCATGGTAATTTTAAAACCGGCCCTCCTGCCGTAGACGATTGATTGAGACAGCACAAATATATTATCCGGCCCGGGAGCAAGAGCGAGAAGTATAGAAGCTGTAAAAAACATCAGAATTGAATCAATCTCCGGCATAATAACTCCAGACAGTATTAAATTTTTTTATGCTGTAAATATTAAAGTATCATAAAAGGTGTCAACAATTAACTTTCATCATTACTGTGGATTATTGACTGACATCAAATTTTTGATTTTATTCTTTCTTAAAAATTATATTCCAGTTATCCGGAGCGTCCCTTAATATTACAAAACTCAGATTCAACAATTAAGTTGAAGTATAAATTTTTAAAAATTATTATATCTATAATTATAATATTGACAACAACCACTAATACCACACATTTGTTATGCAATAAAAAAAGTTTTTATGAATTTTATAGGATTAATTATTTGGAATTTTTTTAATTTATATTTAATTTCAATTCAGTCTTTATTTTTTAAAATAATATAGTTTGCAGTTACAGATTCCCCGGTTGATCTTATTTATAAACCGTCGAAAAGCATATCAGGTGTTTATTCACAAATCAATAGAGAAAAGATTTGTAACATCTTTTTTATTTTAAATACTTAATTTAAGTTATTATCTCAAAACATGAAATGCACCTCAAAGGGTGCGGGCAACCGCACCCTTCTTTTTTTATCCCCCGGAATGCTTACCGTGAAAAAATTCTTTATAAAACATTAACCTGCCATAAAGATTAAAATATTTAAAAAAAATGAATAATCTTAAAATTGATCTTTGGATTATTACTGGAGCGTAATTTCAGCCCCGCCGTAAAAACTTCTACCCTTTGTGTTGTAGCCGTA
>CAZVFJ010000010.1:26260-27596 GCA_964625825.1 uncultured Leptospirales bacterium
GTATCACTTTTCAGATATGTATAACCGTAACTTAGTGAAATTACATCCAGAGGTTTCAAAGTGGAGTATATCTCTACACCTTCATATGTTATTTCACCATCAGCATTCTGATATTCACCATCCATCATCCCCGGGCCAGTCCATATCCAATTTATTTTATCTTCATACTTCTGTCTGAAAAAAGTACAATCAAAACTGAAAATACCATTAAAAAGCTCCTGGTAAACTCCGGCATCATACACATAAGTTTTTTCAGGATCGAGATCTTCATTGCCAGATAATGAGTCATATAATTCATAAAGAGAGGGGGCTCGAAAACCCGTACCGGCAGAAGCTTTCAGTTTTGTACCTGTTAGAGGAACAATGACAGAAGCTGATGCATCCCATGTCCAGTGGTTACCGAAAATATCATGATCATCTACCCGGGCTCCGGCATTCAGATTGACAATATCTCCGATGCTAATAGTATCATGAATGAAATAACTTTTTGTTAGAACACTTTTCTCTTCATTAATTGATATAACATCATCCATAGCAGTATACATATCATAAGCAGATGAAGTACTGTTCCCTTTCTCATCAAGAAGATCAAATCCAGCTGTCAGAACACTAAAATCCAGAATATTAAAAATAGTAATAAAATCAAAACCTGAATTTGAACTTTCAAAAGTAGTGACATCATGCTCTGTTGCTGTAATTTCATCAGCAGAATCAATATCCTTTCTGTCATACGACATGTATGAAATTCCCCCTTTATAAGTCCACCAGGTGAATGGTGAATGTTTAAACTCACCTTTTGCTGTTAAAAGCTTGCTGCTATCAGCACGATTCGGATCATCCATGTTCGAATAATCATCAATATCATACCTGGAATCGGAATAATTCATTGTAAATGCAACAGATGCGGTATCTGTAATCTTCGTATCCATTTTGGCGGATGCTGTAACATTCTGATACTCGTCATCATCGTAAGTGCTGATTGTTGAACTTCTTTTCGCTTTTGAAATTCCATCAGTTCTGTAATGTGATCCCGAAAAGAAAAAATTGCTTTTCTCTGTTGAATCGCTGACAGATACTGATTCTGTATGAGTATTATTCGACCCATACTCGCCTGTAATGGCAACCTGTTTGCCGGTACCTTTTTTAGTGATAATATTGATTACCCCGCCTGAAGCCTCAGCGCCATACATGCTGCTCATGGCTCCCTTTACGACTTCTATTCTTTCAATATTCGATGCCATCAATCCTGAAACATCATACATCTTTTCAACGCCCATTGGGTCGCTGATCCTTACACCATCTATCATTATAAGGACATTGCCGGTTTTTGAACCCC
>CAZVFJ010000010.1:27620-31886 GCA_964625825.1 uncultured Leptospirales bacterium
TATATTGATTGAAGTCAACCCTCCATCCGTACCGCTTCTTGTAACTGTTATACCAGGAATTTTTTCAAGCAGTTCAGCAACAGTCTTTTTTCCGCTCTTTTTAATCTCATCTTCAGTAATAACAGCTATACTCTTCCCTTCTTTAGAGACAGATGTTTCGTACCTTGTTGCTGTCACAACAACAGGGTCATTTTTAAAGACTTCATCAGCATAAACTGATGTAAAAGCAAAAGCGCATAACAGAAGTATTGCGCTCAATATTTTATGTTTCATTGTAATCTCCGTAATAATCTTTTTTAAATTAAAATCAATCTGTCATCGTGAATAAACACGCTGAGTACGGCAATCTGTTTTAATAGATAACAACTATTAAAAGGAATTCATACAATTCAGAACAGACTGCCGCGGCATTTCTTGCCTCGCAGTAACAATAAAAAATTTTTGATTGAATGTCAGTAGAAGAATATGTGATGCAGGATAATTAACCTTGTCATTGCAAACCCCCTTTTCCGCGAAAGTAGTATCGGTTTTTCAGGAGTATTCAAAGACCTGGCTTACATTATCAGAGATAATGATTACAGTTGCGGGACAGCCCGGGATTTACACCCGGTTCCATGAATAGACCTGATTAATTCAAAGATCTATTTATAAGGATTTTATTCAAGCAATAATTTGGTGACGGTTATTCTTTTTTTTTCACGAAATATACTGATGTTTTAGAAAGAACAGCATATTTCACTACGGAGACAAAAAGAATGTCGAAATTTATAAAACAGTTTTTATTATTGCCATGTACTCTGCGCCTCAGGCATAGCGAGTGGCCTGTGTTTTATCTATATTATCTCAATAAGTTTTCAGAAAAAATATTATATCCTGGCTCACAATGACAGGAGATGCCAGCGTGATTGAATTATTGGTAAAAAATATCCACCCCTTTGCTGCATTCATAGCGGCGATGTCGAGAACTTTATAGCCTGAGCTTTTTATTATTTCAACAGATCCGCATCGTCCATCAGGGAGGACTTCAAGCGTCAGAGTAACCTTCCCCTGGTACCCCATAGCCCTTGCTATTGCCGGATACACAGGCGGGTTGTTCCCGTAGGCTTGTGCTACAAGCCTACCCAGTGCTCCATATATTCCTCCTTCCCCTGGAGAATTATCATCTCCATCATCTTCCGATAAGCCTCGAATATCCTTTCTTTTAGCTATAGCGAGCTTATTCTTACCCGTATCATCATACTTTTTTTTAGCCGGAGAGGATATACCTCCATTGTTTGCATTGATCTCACTAAGCATAAGAGAAACATCCCCCCTCCTGATCTCAAAAGATATAAAGGGTGTTCTCTTAAATGAAAAGGCTGATATGACTGCGAGATGGAGCAGCGCCGAAATTAATATATATTTGAAGAGTTTCATAACAGGTATTGGATCAGATAATTGAAACGCGGATACAAATATTGCAATAATTATTTTTTCTTATAATTGCAGTAAAAATAATTAACCCGAGTTTACTTAGCACTAAAATAAATTTTTTTTGATAGTTCCCTGTCAAGGTGAAATATATCTTCAAAATAATCATTCAGTTTCGGGTCTCTATCAAAATTTCCCTTAATCGTTTTAATCATATTCCTGAGAAGAATAATATCGACTCTCCTCTTTATATGTCCTTCCCGTATCAAATCCCTTAAAACACAGAACTCATATTTCCTGAGTTTGACTCTGAAGAAAAACTCCGCTCCGTAAATCATCATCATCTTCTGTGGAGGGAGAATCCTGTCATCCTTTGAATAATTTTCATATTCAGATGTATCCACAGCACGTGCATTACCACTTTTCGCAGTTTCCTCGGGAGGGGGTGACGGTTGTGATTCGTCACTCTCCTTCTCATCCTCAAATGAGACGTGTTCAATATATTCATCCAGCTTGTCTTCGCACCAGGTTTCGGTAAACTCTTCTGAATTCTTTATCATCAGATTTTCATATTCATTCAGCATAATCGTAATATTGGCAATTCTGCCAACCGGAGTATTAACAAGGATATTCATTCTATTCATTATGTCACGCAACACCTGCTGCGGGCCATAATGTGTACCCTTCTCCTTGTTATAAGCCTCGGTCAGTCTCTTCTGGTAAATGCTCCTGAGATTTGAAATAACCGAAAGCTCGGCAACAATATACCCGTCAATTTTTTTACTCCCGGTCTGCTTGTTCTCCTTGGTGATTGCAATTATAAAAACTTTATGAGCCTCATTAAGGATCATAATAGCGTGCTTTGCTTCTGATTCATTATATCCTTCAGCAGATAAAAAATCCTTTATAAACTGATCTGACATAGGGACAGAGGGATTATATTCTGAAATATTATATCTTTTTATACTCTCATATACCCTCTCCACCAGGGTCCGGTTTAACATCTTACGCTCCTCGAGTTTTTCATGCTTTTATTTATTAATAACAAATTCAACTATCTCTTTCAATCCAATTCGATCTCTTTTAAAAAAATCAGCGTTGACCTCACTGCAGAATATCAGATTGATTGAAGCAAGAGCCCTGTTGAGGTTTTCAAGATCAAGTATATATTCAGAGTCGATTGAACTCCTCCCCCTGAAATTTTCCGGGCAGAAATCAATTCGTCCATCAACTAAAACCGGATAGCCGTGTGTGCGGCATATCACAGGCCGCACGCTATATATTGAGCAGCCTCCATCATGAAGGAACACACATCTCCCTTTTTGATATATGGATATATCTTCGGCTATTCTTTCATCTGCGAGTAACGATTTATAAATAACATACGCCTCAACAGGAAAAACAGATTCAAGGATACAGCATGAATCACACCCCTCGCGGCAGGCAATATCGTCTCTATACTTTTCCAGAAGTTTTACTTCATATTGATTTATCTTTTCGATCAGTTCATTGTAAAAGCCCATTGATCTGATTTTTGTCATGTTTACTCCCATGGAATGAATTTTAACCAGTCAGGTAAACTGCTCAGTATTTCCAGAAAAGAATAAACCGGCATCACACACAATACAATTATTTCTACAATAGTAAAAAAATTTATATCAGTATGTATTACTTAACTTATATGAAGTAAAAGCTTTTATTTCCAGAGTACCCTCTAAATTCATTTTAAAATCAAAAATTATTTTTGAACGAAAAAATAGAAGTTACTTTCATTAATATGAAAGTAAATACAGTTTCAAATGATTTGACACCAGGATCGCAATCTGTTTACATGTAAGAGTTCACCATCCCCCCAGCTGATTAATTTTATTAGTAAAAACAGGAGATTCGATGAAGAAAGCTTCATTAGTGATAATACTTATTATTCTTTTTTTTACTGATGCATCATCCGGTTCTCTAAAAAATCATAGAGCAATCATAAGAAAGGCAGCTGCCGCGCATAAATCCCTCGAAAGAGAGGACTCATGGATTGTAATAGGAAGATCAAACTTGAATAATAAAATTCTTTGCAGGGAGTTTGGCGGCGGTAAAAAAACTGTTCTTATTATAGGCGGAATACATGGTGATGAACCCGCCAGTGTTTTATCAGTAATAAAACTTGCTGAGCATCTTGGAAAAAATCCTCAACTGATCAAAAACCGTGCGGTGATTATACCCTGCCTTAATCCTGATGGCCTGAGACTGGGAAGACGCACCAACAGCCGTAAAGTTGATATTAATAGAAACTTTCCATCCTCAACATGGAGCCCGGACTATGCAAATAACTATAACAATCCGGGAAGTGAGCCCGCCTCAGAACCTGAAACCTGCATAGCAATTGAGGTGCTGGATAAATATTTCCCCGCCCTGCTGATACAGATGCATCAACCCTTCGGGAATCTCTCTTCTGACAACGATACTCCTGCTGCTATACTCCATAAAATGTCCGAAATAAGCGGATATCCTGTATCAGATAACATCGGCTATTCCACACCGGGTTCTATCGGGAGTTTCATTTCGCAGCAGGAATATTATATAATGGGTATTACATACGAACTCGGAGGAATTGACAGGGAACCGGATTATGATGCTGTAACCCGTTCCCTGATAGAAGCGATAAACTTCCCTTAAAATGCAGGGGGCTGCAATCTCTTTGATGAGGATGTTTTCATAAGGAGATCCGCAGCGCTGTACATGTCAAAATTTTCGAGAGCACTGTCATGTTCATCATATATAGCGTAAGGTGATTTATTCAGATCCATATTATTCCTGTAGAGTATCTTGCAGCCGTTACCCATTATCGCGTAACCGTTTCTC
>CAZVFJ010000010.1:31896-33494 GCA_964625825.1 uncultured Leptospirales bacterium
TTGCCACCATTGTCACCGACTCCCAGTATCTTGTAAATGCCATAGAAAAAGGCTGGGCAGCAAAATGGAAAGCTAACGGATGGATGCGCAACAACAAAGAAAAGGCGCTCAACGTTGACCTTTGGGAACGCCTTTTAAAACTTACAAGAATCCCCAATGAAGAAATCGCATAGTCAAGATCCGGTTTAAATTTTATAAGAGATTTGCCTGTCATAAAAAAGCTGTAATCCACATTTACTCCAATTAAATCAAATACAGTGGGGAGGAAATCCTGATGTGAAGTATATTTATACCTGATATCATCTTCAGTAATTCCGGGATAATATATAAAAGCCGCGGGATTAATCTGTATGTCGTTCAGCCCCCATGTATGGCCAAAACTTCCATGTTCCCAGAATTCTTCACCGTGATCTCCAGAAAGAACAATAATTGTATTTTTTAGCCTGCCCATTGCTTCCATCTCTGTAAAAAGTTTTTTAAAGAGCGAATCAGCATAGTAAACAGAATTTTTATACCTGTTCATTAACTCTTCTTTATTTTTTTGGAATCCTTTCTGAGGTCCGCTGATTATTGTAAAATCCGATCTGAAGTCCGGAGTATATCTCCTGAATTCCGGCGGGTAATAGTAATTAAAGTGGGTAACATTAACAAGTATGTAGTCAAAACGTTTTGCCCCCTTGTCATTTCTGAGTTCTTCAATATACCGTTCAAAAAGCCATTTATCTCTTGGAGCATAATCTTCATTATGAGTTCCCGCTGCTCGTACATATTTCCCTTCGGTCTTCCTCAGTATATCATCATATATATATTCGTAATTCTGGGGGGAGTTGTAGTATACAGACTGTTTATACCCGGCCTTTTTAAGTACTTCAAGTGGTATATTAGATAATTTATTTTGCCTGAGAGGTTCAAAATAGTAAGGAGCAAGACCTGTAAGCATCCCGTAAAGGCTGCCAGGGGTATTATTGCCAGTGGTATAATGTTTTTTCAACCTGAATCCCTTATTCATGGCAAATTTATAGAGGAACGGCATATTCTCAGGATTGAGTATGTCATTCCTTAGACCCTCAACATTTATAAAAAGAATATTATAAGGTTTTTTTACATCGATATCTCTGGAGAGAATTTTTTTCCCGTACTTATTCATCTTCAAGAGTTGATCAACCTCAGTTTTTTCATTGAGAAAAAGAGGAGATTTAAACAGATGAGGAAATTGCCCGCTCTTTTCTCCTCTTCCATCAACACGGATGAGATCCTCCGGGAATCCGGTTAGAGACTGCCACGGAATCTTATATTTCATGCTATTCATTTTCCAGTCAGTATCAGCCAGAGCGACCAGTCTGAAATGAAGTATAACAATAACAACCGTTATAAGGACTACAGATATCGCAAATGAATTAAGCTGAAAAGGCCTGCCCGGGAGATACCTGTTTAACTGTCTGTATGCCAACATAAAAATAAACATATAAACAGCAAGTACAAGAATCAGCTGAAGAACTGATGCCGTGAAATTTCCCATTTCACCTCCGCGCCATCCACGAAAGGCCATAACCACGCCTTCAAGCCCGAGCTGCTTTCCGTATACGGCAACAGACATA
>CAZVFJ010000011.1:0-5847 GCA_964625825.1 uncultured Leptospirales bacterium
TACACCTCCTACGGATTTGAGGATACTCATCATTGTTGACGCATCTGATACCGCGTAACGGAGCTGTACACGATCGGAACCTCCGTTGTTCGCTCCAACTATCATTGCGAAACGCCGTATATTCTGTTTTTCGGAGCCGCTGCTCCATGCTGCCGGAGTCGTCATTATAATTACGGCTATTAACAGGGATACTGATTTTCTGTTCATTTATAAGTACTCCTCCTGGTAAAGAGATATAGAAACTTACAAGATTTTCTTTACCGGTCTTTAAAGTTCCATTGAGAACTTCGTTTCTGCTGGATGCAAGAATTTTTGCCTTTTCAATAACGTGTTCTGTATTAATCGGTTCCGGAGACAGGATAAGGATAAACTTTTCAAATTCAGGAGAATCGTCCAGTTCATATGAACGTTGAAGTTTTACTTTTTTATTCATTTTCAGAAGAGTATTACTCGATTTTTTCTCGGGGTAGTGAAGAGTAACAGTTCCGCGGCCGTCTATTGAGATTATTACTCCATACCTGAAATTACCGGTGGAAGTATATTCAATCTGGAGAAGGTCTCCGGCATATGCTTTTGCCATATTATGCAATTTTTCAGTTCCGTTTTTTACTTTTCTGTATATTGAGATGTCCGGTTGAAGTCCTTTTATGCGGATTATATCATTTTCAGAATTCACTGTTTCTGTGTTAATAACAGGGGAGTAAGACGGATTAAGTACAATAAAAAATACAGCTATTGCAACAGCTGACGCGGCAGTTATGGAATAAAACAACCGTCTGGGAGTTTTACTGTAAAGGCTGGTGATTATTCCTGTTAATCCAGACCGTTTTTCATTTTTTGCTGAAATATTTTCTGATTCCCGCATTTTGTCATTAAGTTCATTTTCTGCAGTATCCATACTCTGTTTTATTTTCATTACCATTATTTCCGGCGGGTATTTCTCAAGAATATCACGGTTTGATTCTATGAGTTCCTGGACTCTCTGTTTTAGCAAGGCATCCTCTTCAATAAGAGATGTTATTTTTAACATTTCACTTTCGGGTAATTCCTGAAGTATGAATTGTTCCAGCTGAAGGTCAGTAATTTTAATTATTTTCATAATAATCCTCCCTGAGAGTACCTGCCCTCTTTCTGAGGGTTCGCATTCTTTTTCGTACTCCTGATACTGAGAGTCCCGCTGCTTCTGCAGTCTGTTCAAGAGTCATTTTGTCTATATAAAGCATTACGGCTATTTCTCTCGTGGATGGATGTTCGTTTCTGAAAATTGAATCAAGCATATCCGAGGCGAAAAGCCTGTCGTGTTGATCATGACTGTCGGCAATACAGTAGATAAAATCTTCATATACTGAATCAGATATTTTTCTGTTGTCACGCAGAATGTTCAGTGATACATTTGTGGCGACGCGGTAAAGAAATGAAGAG
Source organism: uncultured Leptospirales bacterium (assembly GCA_964625825.1). Classification (GTDB taxonomy): domain Bacteria; phylum Spirochaetota; class UBA4802; order UBA4802; family UBA5550; genus UBA5550. The sequence goes on from CAZVFJ010000011.1 coordinate 1,423, forward strand.
GGACAGCTATCGGTCAGCATGTCATTTCGTGCAATCACTTTTACGAAGACATCCTGCATTGCGTCGAGCGCTTTCTCCTCATCTTTCAGTATTGATCGGCATCTCCTGAGAACCATGGGGCCATATTTTTTATAATAGTTTTCAATATCGATACTCATTCTAAACTCTGCTTTGAGACAATTAAAGAGATCTTTAAATTTTAGTAATATGGTTATATACTCCCGGTTATCATGTAAACCAGTTTTTCATGATAACCGGTATTTGGCATCATGTCAGAACCAGCCCATCTGAACCATTATAGACGCAGCGGGACCTCTGAAATCGCTGTCCGAGAATCCATCCGAATGAATTCCGTTGACATACCGGTACGATATACCCGCGCCGATTCTGCAGAATCGTGTAAGGTTAATAAAAACATTTATCTCCGGTTCCACGACAAAGAAATTATCACCGCCTTTTTCTGAATTGTCAGTATCATCTTCTTCATCATCGCCCCATTCTTCAGTAAAATAGATTCCTCCCCCGCCAATAAGAGTACCTATGGAGAACACGACGAGATTTTTCGGATTAAAATAATACTCAGTAAGAAATCCGCCGTATCCCAGGCTTACATTATCAAAAATACCTGTATATTCATTACCGGATAATTTATCACGGTCTGTGGGATAAACAAGTCCCATTCCTCCCAGTCCAAACACGAATGAATCATTGATTATTAGACCTCCGCGTGCGCCAACAAAACAGCCGTTAGTATCACCTGCTTTTGAATAGCGTGTATATAAAGCGCCATACCCTGAGTATGTTGCATCGGATAAATCAAGCAAAACTTCAGGCGGATTATCCTGTTTTGACGCGCTTTTTTCTGTTGCGGGTTCCTCTCCCCAGGCGATGGCTGATACACTGAGTATAAACGCGAGAACTGATAGTTTTAATGATTTCATTAAAATCCTCCAAAATTGTCTGTTTATGATTTAAACACGACAGGGGAGTAAAAGTGTTACCTTGGAGGAATTTTTTTTTAAAAATTTAATTTAAAATGATTTTAACTCTACCGACCTCACCGGTTGTAAGGCGTACTTTTATCCCGTGAGGATGAGATGGTGAATTGGTTAGAATATCTTTAACAGTCCCTTCGGTGAGTTTACCTGTTTTCTGATCCTGCTTCAGAACAATTGCTACTTTTATACCCGGTTTTATTGCCGATCTTAAAGTCCCAGTCATCTTAAAATTCTCCATTAGTATTTTTCAGGTATTTAGTTATAAATTGATCAAGGCGTCCGGCAAAAATGTTGCGATCTTTATGACTTAAAGGAGCCTGTCCGCCCGTATCTATTCCTATACTTCTGAGGTCCTCCATGAGATTCCTCATTGTAAGCCTCTCTTTTATATTATGAATATCATAAAATTCACCCCTGTGGTTCAGAACAAAAGCACCACGGGTAATAACTCTGTCCGCAAGTGGAATATCCGCTGTTATAACAAGATCGCCATCTTTAACAAGTTCAGCAATGAGGTCATCAGCCGCATCTGGCCCGGGTGGTGCTTCTATGCCGGTAATAAATTCCGTAGGGGGGAGTTTTATCCTCTGGTTGGCAATAACAATTGTCTCTATGCGATTTTTTTGAGCTGACCTGAACAGTATATCCCTGATTGCAGTGGGTATAGCGTCAGCATCTATATAAATTTTCATGTGACCCTTATTTGATTTGTATTTTTACGAAAGGAGCTGATGACATGCTAAGTAATAAAGTCTGACAGGCAATAATAAAATACCGGGACTTGCCCGGTATTTCTAATAATTATAGATTAATGTATTTTCTAACTTTTAGTTTCAGGTTCAGGCAGTAGGCCCTTGTATTTCATACCCTCTATAATCATCCTTGCGGCATTTTCAACAGAGAAAGTAGCATCATTTATAACCAGGTCGTAGTTGTGAGGATCTGTAAGATCGATCTTGAAAAATTCTTTCATGTAATCCTCCCTTTGCTTTGTCTTCTCTTTAATCAGTTTGAGAGCTTCTGTCTTTGTGATCTTCATTGAATTTGAAAATTTTTCAGCTCTGAAGTTCAGGGGGGCTACAAGCCTTACATGGAAACCGCCCTCTATATCTTTTGTAATCATGTTGGAGCCCCTTCCCACAATGACTACATGGCCATTCATGACAAGCATAGCTATTATCTCAACCAGTTTTTTGTGAACAGCGACTTGAGGAGGAAATGAACTGAATGTTGTCTGAATAAGGTTGGTAAGCTTGTTTCTCGCTTTTCCGGTCAGTGTCTCAACCAGGCTTGATGTGAGACCTGTATCGATCATCAACTTTTCAAGAAGCCCCTTGTTATAGGCTGCCCAGAGAGGTTCAGGTTTAAACTCTTCATTAAAGATTTCGGCCAGTCTTGAAGCAATAAGATAGCCTCCGCAGCCGTATTCACGGGAAATGGTGACAAAAGGGAGATGGTTTACTTTCTCGGGCTCATCAAGTTTCTCCCTCTGCTTCTTCCAGTAAATCACCTGAGCGTTCATAAATCTGTCTATTGCACCTGTCATATTATATCTCCTGTTCAATCAGACTTAAAACCCATCACCTGTTATTATATTAATCAATAAGAGCAGTGTTTTCAACTTTTACTATTTTTTTATTTGAATTTGAACTGATTCATCTGAACCAAAAATATTAACAAATGAATTGATTTTGTCACCGGATAAAGATTAAATTTAATAGGGATTTTCCCGGAAATTAATTTAAGGGGAGAGTATGATTGGAAAGAAAACTGTTATTTTATTTGTATCGGTATTTTTAATTCTGTTTCTCCCTGCCGCGGGAGTGATCTTTAACGGAGGGGATATCTTCCGGTATCTCGCTTTTCCGCCTGTTGCCGGTTATGTGATGCACAATGATTTTTCATGGGAGTTCTTTGCCGTACTCGCATGTGCGCTGATCGTTGTTGTCATTCATCCCGCATGCCATATAATCCGGAGTAGAAATCTGAAAGTTAATTCTGCCCCGCTTCGGACTTTCCCGTGGTGGGGTTACGCTGCTATAGGGATAGCTCTTTTCTCATGGATTATCGCGTGGGAAAGGTTTCCCTTTATGTACAATTTCCAGAGATGGACATTTGTGCCGCTCTGGATTTCATATATTATTGCAATAAATGCTTTTTGTGTGAAACGGACCCAGCGTTCACTTCTTACAAACAGGACAGGTTATTTTCTGGCATTATTCCCTGTGAGCTCCGTTTTCTGGTGGGTCTTCGAATATCTGAACAGATTTACGGCTAACTGGTATTATACGGGTATAATGGAATTCTCACCGGCCAGGTATTTTTTAGAAGCGACAATTGCTTTTTCTACGGTTCTTCCCGCGGTGATGAGCACAGCCGAACTCATTAAAAGTTTCCCGCGTATATATGCCGGGGGGGATGCATATATTAAAATAGATCCAGGAATGCCACGGCTGGCAGCCTGGATGATGCTTCTGTTTTCCGGCTTTGGACTTTCACTGACTGCTATATTCCCGGAAAGCCTCTTTCCCCTGATATGGATATCTCCATTTCTGATTATTGTGTCTTTACAGGTTATTTTTGGAGATGAAAATTTTTTCAGCAGTGTAAGGCACGGTGATTGGCGCGCTGTCATTGTTTATGCGCTTGCAGCACTTTTCTGCGGATTTTTCTGGGAGATGTGGAATATATATAGCCAGGCAAAGTGGATCTACAGCATACCTTTTGTTCACAGGTTTCAGATATTTGAGATGCCGCTCCTCGGCTATGCGGGGTATCTGCCATTCGGAGTTCAGTGTGCAGTAGTTTCAGGTTTTTTTGCTGAGAAGGGGGGTGAACCGTGGGGGTCAGGCTATATCCCCCTGTCTCAATAGAGAAATTATCTTTGTTTGTTTCGTGTCCTTTCCGCGGGCCTGCTTTTTGATACTCCGCGTGAGGAGGTTCCTCTCTTTTCGCCGGAGGAATACACTGAACCTGATTTTGAATTTCCGCGCGGGGTGTTGCCGGACGGCCTTCCTGATCTATTCCCGGTATTACGGCCTGAACTTTCACCTGAATTGCCGCGGGTTCTGCCCGGTTGCGACGACCTATCCCCGGTATATGAGTTTCCGGAGCCTCTGTATGAAGAACCGGACTCTCTGTTCGCCGAAGCCGGACGTGAGCGGGGCCCTGAATGCTTACGGTCCGCTTCTTTCTCCATATCTCTGTAATCTCTACCCTGCTCATCCTTCATGAAATCATCTGTATGGCCGGAAAATTTATCTTTTATTTTAAATTTTGAAAATGCGTGTGCCGCTTTTTCAGCCCTTTTCCTGAAACTCTGGCTGTAATATCCGCCTGAACTTTCTCTGTCTGTCGCTCTCTCTTTTTCTTCTGGATATTTTCTGTTTCCCCTTGAATCATCAGAGTCATCGCGCCTGTTCCCTCT
>CAZVFJ010000011.1:5857-6201 GCA_964625825.1 uncultured Leptospirales bacterium
ATCCCTTCCAGTCTCCGTGGTATATGAGGCCGCTCGATATCCGTCCCGTGTTCTCGCCTTCTGATGATCAGATGCTCTCATGCCTGTCCTGGATTCTGAACTGTTTCCTGGTCTTCTGGTTTCCTTTGCCTGGGAGTGGCTTTTGGGCTGGAGTTCATTTTTTTCAGATGAGAGGGATCTTCCCTTTTCATCAAATCTTTTTATTGAGGCTGATTTTGCTTTTTTGGGAGGGAGTTCAAAGTTTACACGTAGCGTTCTATCCATGAAGCTCTTGCCATCAAGGTTTCTGATTATAGCTTCCGATTCTTCGCGTTCAGACATTTCTACGACAGCATGCCCTTTCT
>CAZVFJ010000011.1:6211-30577 GCA_964625825.1 uncultured Leptospirales bacterium
ATACTTACTACTGTGCCTGATTCAGAGAGGAGCCCTCTTACATCATCTTCCGTGGCGTTGAAGCTCAGGTTGCCTATGAAGATTTTTTCATTTTTCATTAATTACCTCTGGTGGTTACGTTTTTCTCAAGTATCATATAAACAAAAATCATGGAATAGTTGCGGCGATACGTTGTTATCCGTCTATTCAGCCTCCTCCCTCGCATGGATTTAGGCTGTTAACTTAACCGGAGCAGATTTTTCCTTTAATCTGTTATGTGAAAATTTCTGAGTGTTAAGGACATAGTTATACACTCTTTTCTATTGTCTACTATTTTAATATATTTAATTCAGGAAAACTTTTCAAGTGGATATAGAATTTTTTTAGAAAAAATCGGGATTATATTTTTTCCATCTCCTCTCCTCTCTGGACAGGTAGGAGGTGAATTTTTCCGGGTCATCAATTATTAGAGTAACAGCCTCACCTGTTGCAGGATGAGTAAATTTAAGTTCAACAGCCGCAAGGAACAATCCCTTACCTTTAAACACATCCCCTTCACGTCCATAGAGAGTATCTCCTGCTATTGGATGTCCGATCTCAGCCAGATGACGCCGCAACTGGTGAGTCCGCCCTGTATGAGGGTAAAGATCGACGAGAGTGAGCCAGTCATTTTTAAGTGACCTGCTGCTCTTAACGGGGGAGTAGTCTGTGGAGGCATCTCTCCCTTCGACCTGTGAATTTATGCAGCCAGCTGTTTCAATCTTCCCCTGCACAATGGCGCGGTATCTTTTTTTTATAATTTTCTTCTCAAACTGCTCTCCAAGTGAAACCTGAGCCCGCATTGTTTTCGCAATAAGCAAAAGGCCGCTCGTGGGTACATCAAGTCTGTGTACAGGTTTCGGCCACCGGAGAGAGTCGGGCTCTAACGATTTATTTATATTATGGAGGAGAGAGTTCTCCACTGTACGGAAACTGTTCCCGTTTACCGGGACTCCCGCAGGTTTGATTATAGCCGCTAGCTGTTCATCCTCATAAACTACTTCAAGTTTAAGCTCATACTCCTTCGGCAGGGAGGATTCATCAGCCATGAGATCAATTTTCTGCCCGGGTTTTATCCATGTACCGGTTTCGCCTGTAATTCCGTCGATGAGAAAGTCTCCGCGCTTGATAGCCTTTTTTATCCCTTTATGTGAAGGTATTGAGATAAATACTTCACATGCGTAGACGCTGAACCTGGCAGGTTCGGTACCCTCGGGAACAATATGTGTTTCAATAATTATCATTGATATTTGTATTAAAGTTCAATTTTTTTGTTATATGGAATATGACATTCTGACTATATATCTTTTCAGCGCAAGAAATATACTTGAACTTAATAATAAAGCTTTAGTATATAAGCTATATGAAGCGGATTTTATTATTTTGTATATTAATAATTACATTCTATCCTTTATATGCTGATGGTTCAGAAAAACGCCTGGGTATTGCTCCAATTGCTGCACCGTACTATACTCCTGATACCGGGTGGGCAATCGGGGCATATATTGTAACCTACCTGAAGCCCGAAGAATCGTCCGCTTTTATCAAACCGGATGAACTGACATTATACATCGCATATACAGAAAAGAAACAGGCGACATTGGGCCTCATCCCTAATATTTTTTTTGGTAACGGAGCGCTGAAAATTTCAGGTAAGGGGGAACTTAATAAATACCCTACTGCATTCTGGGGAATAGGCCCTGATACAGATAATGATAATAAAGAGATATATACTCCTGTAGAATCGTGGGGGGATATTGCTCTTCTTATTCATGTATGGAGATCGCTTTATGTCGGTCCTCTTGCCCATTTCAGGATCAGCAGCATTGATGAAACAGAAGATAATGGAATCATCGAATCCGGGGATATCCCGGGTAGTGACGGGACACGGGAGATCGGGGCCGGAATCTCCTTCCAGTATGATACGAGGAATAATGTATTTTATCCGGTTAAAGGGATGTTTATCGAGGGGAAGGCCTTTTTCAATCGAGAGGAGTTTACCAGCGAGTACAGCTTCAGCAGGTTTGAGCTGGATGCAAGGTGGTTCGCGGGAATTTCCGGTGAACACGTTATAGCATTTCAGCTTAAAGCTGAATCCACAGCCGGGGATGTCCCTATCCAGTCGTTATGCGGTATCGGGGGGAATGAGATTATGCGCGGGTATCTCAGTGACAGGTATCTCGATATGAGCAGTATTGCTGTACAGGCAGAATACAGGAGCCCTGTTGTGTGGAGACTCGCAGGAGTAATCTTTGCAGCGGCAGGCGAGGTACAGGAGAATCCGGCTGACTATAATAAAAGCGACATACATTATGCAGGCGGGGGAGGGTTGAGGTTTATACTGGACCGTTCTCAGCATATTTCCGCAAGGGTCGATTGCGGAGTTAATGAGAAGGGAACTGCTAATATTTATTTTCTTGCGAAAGAGGCTTTCTGAAGTTAAAGGCTTCATCACATCTCTCTATTGCAAGATCAAGCCCTTTTATCAGGTGTTCTCTCAGGTCTTTTATGTCAGGGATAATCCAGTCTACAAGGCCGCTCTCTATTCCATCAACAGCTCCCCTGGATTTTGCAAGGTATTCGGCAAAAAAATCATTTTTTAATTTTTCCGCTTCATCGGACTTACCTTCTTCGAGAAGCCTGCCGTATCTTTTCCTGTTCAGTAAATCGAAAGCAACCTTTGCACCTATAACTGCCAGGATGGAATCAGCAAAGGTGAGGTAGACAATTCCCGGACGTAAAAATTTATTGAAGGCCTGAATCAGTCTTCCGCCGTAGTTCTGATTGAACACAACAGAGACAACCGGAATTTTACCGAGGATATTTGTGTCAATGGATTCCGCGCCTATGGCCTGAATACGGAGGTTCTCCTGCTGTGAACCCGGCATAAAGCCTGAAGAATTTGAAAGCATAATAAGAGGGATATTTTTTCTGTTCAGCAAACCTGTAAAAATCCTGAATTTTTCTGTCCCGTACGCGTCGGCTGCTCCACCTTTTCGTAGAGGGTGGTCCGCTATTATCCCCACAGTAGTTCCGTTCAGGGTGGCCATACCTGTTACAAGCATAGGGCCTGTTTCCGCGTTATTCATCTCATGGTAAAATTCAATGAAGCTTTCTGAGTCAAAAACATGGTCAATAACAGAGGTTATTATATCAAATGGTATAGTAGGATTATCCGGAATAGATGGATCTCCCTTAGGGGGCCTGCTTTCTTTAGTTTTACTCCCTGGCATGAGATTAATTACTCTGCGCGATAAATCAAATGCTTCATCAATTGAGGAACATGTGAACATGGAATTTTTTCTGATAACCTGATTAGTCTCTACTATATATTTATCCTGTTCTACAAATATGACTATATCAGCTGTATTATTGATATAGTATAATTTTAGTCCATCAGTGTGAGTTATTATATGAATCCTTAAGCCATTCCCGGACTGTAATGTGTTCATCAGATCAAGCCTGGGAATTAAACGGTCATCGTTCCCGGTTTCAGTCTGAATAAATGCCCTGCCAAAAACTATAATTTCATTAGAAGATGTCCGCTGCGCAATTCTTAAAAGTTCCCGCGCCTTAATAACAGACGTGTCTAACCTCAGCCCGTTATGAGTTCTTGTGCCGATAATGAGAACCCGCTGGCCTCCGATTTTTGCCAATCCTCCCAGTAAAGAATCAGCCTCATAATAATGCTTTTTTAGTTCAATAAAATCGTTGTTGTCAACATTCCTTCTGATTATCTCTTCAGTTAAAACTAAGGCGGGATTATGTTTAATTTCCATGCCGGGTAAATTGCTATTCTGCCGTTCAGTTGAAACGGCACTGTCCCCTGGATATAAAAAGCTATGTATTTTTCTTATCGTATAAATCAGATGCAGTTTATCAGAAGCCATGATATCGGCGATTCCTGTTAATCTGCAGATACGTTTTGCTCCCCCTATGTCATAGTTGGAGATGTTTTCACCTATAATAGATTTAATTACATTGGAACCGGTGAGCACCCTGTATGACTGTTCAGAATCGAGCATTATCTGTATAGCTGCCTGGCTCGAGCCATATACATCAAGTCCCGCTGAAGAACCTATTCCCACCGCGATTAAAGTCAGAGGGTAGGGGCGTCTGTTTGTTAAAAATGAATCGTATGATATTCCGAATTGATTATTGATTGAATCAAAGAGAGCAATTAATTCCGGATCGGGATTATGCATAATAAAGCTTCTGAACCTATCCGTATTGAAATTAGTCTGGAGAACGTTCATCATAAAACCTTCAGCTCCACGGTTCAACGCCACAATACCCTCTTTGATGTTCGCGCCTGCTCCGTCATTCCAAACAAAAAATGGCAGTCCTTTCAATATGGAGAGATACGATGCAGCTATATATTTTAAACCTTCAAGGTCGCCGGTAGAACCATTGTTTATGCGGGCGTCTTTCATAAAGAAACAGGCGTCAGTCCCGTTAATCTTCCCTATGTAAATTTTAGCGCCGACACTTTTGGGCTGCTCCCGGCCTGGAACATCAAAATCAATCGTCCTTATTTTTATCTCCTCGAATAAACCTAAATCAAAACATTCTTCAGCCCATAGCTCCACAGGCCATTTATTTAGGTCAAAGAGGTGTTGTTCATCAATCCTGGTTTTATCAGTATTGTGATATGGATTTCTGTTGTCGGAATATGACATAAATTCAAAAGTAATTTTATCCATCTCTTTATAAAAGAGGATCTCCCTGGCCTTTATTCTTCCGTCAGGCGATGATTGTACATTACATTCAATAATTCCTTTGAAACCGTGATTCTCCTGTATAAGGTTCAGGGCAGAAGAGCATCCGATTTTAAGTAGATCATATGAAAGGTAATTTGAATTATGCATCTCATCAAAAGTAATGATTTTATCTGAAATTATCAGGTGTACCCATTTGTCTGCGGATGGTTCAATGCTGTGATGACGGTTTAATATCAATATGGAATCGTGAATTGATCTGCCAATGCAGTTGTATATATCAGATGGTTCAATGTAATCAGGATTCAGCAGGAAGAAAGAAATATAACATTGAGTATTGTTGATTCGAGAAAAAAGCCTGTATATAAGAATATCTAAAAGCGGAGAGTCAAGCCGCGTAACCTCATTATTAATCATCAGCAATTTAATTTTAGATTCGAGTAACTGTCTCTGAACAGTATCCAGTTCAATAGGTATCAGTTTATTTTCAGCAGTCTCATCTGAAAAAAACAGCCTGCTTTCGCTCTGATTAAGCGGAAGTTTATCCTTTAAGGATTTCATAGATATTGAATTTTTTATTATTTTTGCGAGTGAAACAGTCTGATCGTCATGATCGTTTTCAATATATAAATCCGCGATTTCGATAATTTTTTTTTCAGTTATATGCAGATACGGCAGGATATAAAGCAGGAACCTGATGAATTCGGGATATTCAGAGACGAACTTGTAAGATAACCTGATATAAAGAAATATATTTTCTAATTGAATATTTCCGCTCTGTGCAGGTTGTCCTGACGAATCGTATAATTGAATTATTCTTTCGAGTAATGAGTTGAAGTATTCAGATGTTGAAAGTTGCGGGTTCTGCCATTCCCTGATAACGGTGTTCAATTCATCAAAGCAGGAAACTCCTTCCTGAGTAATGCTCTGCGAAAATATTTTTTTTATCAGAAGAATATGCAGTATCGCTGACTCAAGGATATCAGTAAGATATCCAGTCATAAATGATTTCCATTGATTCTGTTTAATCTCGATTAAGATCTTCTGAACCATTTCAATTACAGCAGCATGACTTATGTATCCACGGATTATTGATAAAAATAATACACTTATTATCCGGATGTTCTGCCCGGGATTATTTATAATCTTTTTCAGAAATTTTTCACTGAATAACCTGTTGAAAAATGCTGATGAATCATCATTGACACTTCTAATTTCGGATTTATTATAAACGTCATATCCTTTTTCTATTTTTACAAGGATCTCACCTTCGTGGATACTTATCCCTGACGCGTTATGAAAAGTTGAATCTGATTCTAACCGCTCAGAGTTATCTTTTTCAGTTATAATGTAACTGATTATTCCGTCTACCGGAGCATGAATAGTTGTTTCCATTTTCATTGAAGATAGAATTATAACAGGTTCCCCTTCCCATATCATATCTCCTGATTTGAAATTTTTGCAGAGAGATATTACAGTTCCCTGAAATGGTGATCGGATTATCTCAGTCTGGCTTCTGCTGACTGTCCCATCGGCATAAACATTCATATTGTAGTAGTTTATTTTATTCCTGTCATTTTTAATTCTCAGGCTGATAAGGCCGGATTTTCTGTCGGCGCGGAGCCGGAGGATTCTATTCTGAAAATTGACTATGATATTATCAGCCTGGTCGTTAGTAAAATTCAATGTTATTATGCCTGCAAACTCCTCATCAATAAATGAATAATATTCATTAAAAGAAATCTGGAGGAACCTGACATAAAAAGAATCTCCGATATATAATACAGTGAAATCTGTGCACATGGCAGGAGCCGGTGCGTCGATAATACTCCTTATCCGGGCCATGACCATGAATTCCGAAAGACTGTGGTTGAAAAGCCGGATGTATTCCGCAAATGCTCCCATTATTATATGCACATTCCCTTCAGCCTGATATATGTTTTTTTCTGACAACTCGGGATTGAAGTCAGAATTCTCTGACAGGAGATTGTTATTGTAAGTGCCTTCAGCAAATTCCGGGTGGCGTATGATTCTGAGGAGCTGGGGGACGTTGGTCTTAACACCTTTTATGTAAAGCTCCTGCAATGCCCTTTCAAGCCTGATTAACGCTTCGTCACGGGTTTTGCCGTGGACAATTAATTTCCCTATCATTGAATCATACATAGGGAGAACCCGGTCCCCCTCCTTAAAACCGAAATCGCATCTTATGCCATTAAAGGTTGGAAGATCCAGCTCTGAAATTATTCCGGGGGAGGGGATATAATCCTTTTCCGGGTCTTCCGCATATATTCTGCATTCTATTGCATGGTTTCTGTAAGCTGTTTTTTGATTTCGTGATGCAAGATGTTTCAATTCTTCGGTTTTACCATCATATAGCTGTATCTGGCATTTTACAAGGTCGAGGTCCATGGACTGGTCTGTAACCGCATACTCAACCTGCAGCCTGGTATTCATTTCGAGAAATCCGATCTTTCCGCTCTCCTGATCTATCAGAAACTCAACAGTCCCCGCGCCGCAGTTTTTATTATATCCGGAAAGGCGTGTGATTTTTTCAGCAGTAGAGATCAGGTACCGGGAGGTTGTCTCATCAATGAGCAGGTCTCCGCTCTCTTCTATGATTTTCTGATTTCTTCTCTGTACCGCACATTTACGTAAGCCGATGACCCACCCGTTAAATATCTGAACTTCTATATGGACAGGCCGTTGAATATATTTTTCGATATAGAAAGATGGATTGTTATATAAACCGGATCCGGTTCGCATAGATGAATCAACCGCGGATTCAAGTTCATCCCCGGAAAAAACGGGGATAATACCTTTTCCTCCCCCGCCGGCAGCCGGTTTTATTAAAACCGGGTAACCGATGTTTTCAGCATCTTTTTTAATTGATGATATGTTATTGCAATCATAGACATCAGAACTCTCGAAGAGGGGAATGTTATTCGCTTTTGCCAGTCCGCGGGCATTTACTTTATCACCCATTAAACGCATGACATTGTATGAAGGGCCCATGAATATTATTTTCTCTTCATTACTGTTATTAAGGGCATCAATTAATCTGACAAATGATGAATTTTCTGAAAGGAATCCGTATCCTGAATAAATAGCATTGGCATGTATGAGTTGTGCGGCACCGATTATTATATAAGGATCTGAATAATGATTATGCTCGCCAATAAATACTACTTCATCTGCAAAATCATACCAGGATTGACCTTTGTCGGGATCTGTTACAACGGCTACAGATGATATCCCTTCTTCATGAAGTGAAAGGAAAAATCGTTTTGCAATTTCACCACGGTTTGCGATGAGGACTTTTTGCAGATGACCGGGCCTTTTTTTTATTTTATTATCAGGACGGAGATTTTTTCCTCCATTGATATGAGGATTGATTTTTTTGAGTGAATCAAGAGCCCTGCGAATCGGGCAGTTGAGATCTGATGTATCTATATCATTCACCGGGGGCTTCTCCTTCATAAGGATTAAGCGGAGAGCCGTTCATGTCATCGAACGCCCATTTGAAGAAATGATATGTTAGATTATTTCCTTCAGCTGCGATTGCTGCTGTATATTCCGGTGATGAAATAATATCCGTTAAAGACCATCCTGTACCCTCATCATCATGAAGTAATTTACTGCATAATCCGGGGAAAACAGGTACGCTGAAACTATTAAGAGGGAATGACAGGCCTTTCCCTCTTGCCTTTATATAAGCTTCCTTCCTTGTCCAGCATGAATAAAATGCTTTCAGCATTAACTCTTCAGGCAGAGATTTGAACTGAGCAATCTCGTGATCAGAAAAGTAATGCTCAATGATATCAGTAACAGAAACAGTTTTGTTTATCTCCTGAACATCAATTCCCACATTTCTTTTTCTTGATACAGCATATAGTATCATGTTTCCTGAGTGGGACAGGTTGAATCTGATACTGTCAGGATTCTTATTTTCTGAAATAAAGGGTTTTCCAAATTGATTGTATGAAAAAATAACATCTTCAGTTTTATCAGATAAATAGCGGCTTAAAATATTTTTAAGAACACTTCTTGATATCATCTGAATTGCACGGTCTTTTTCAAAGATATATTTCATGACTTTTAATTTTTCTTCATTACTTAAATATTTTTTTAAGAAAGGAATAAATTGTTTAGCTGAATTTATCATGACATAATAAATATGGACTTCGTTTTCATTCAGGTTAATTTTATTCATAGTTCAATAAATAGAGTATATTATTATAATAATATTATATAAAAGAGTTTAGAACATATCAACATTTATATATTTATCTCATGATTTTTTATAATCTCACTACAGGTTTTGTCTGTTGCCATTTGATTAGTTGTAATGCGGGCCATGTGGTCTGTCGGCCTTTTAAAGGCGGATATATTAACATAGGCATTCCATTAGAGTTTTTTTATTGAAATAACGCTAATAGTTAGCAAAATTACGAATTTAGAGTTGACTAATCTTTAAAAAATAGTTTATTTTTAATAATTCGGCAGCAAGACTTTTAATACTTAATAATCCTACTTATTTAATTGAGAAACAATGGAGATAAAATCTGAACTTTCAGGCTATTGCCATTCATGTTATGCCTCTTCATTTTGTGAATTAGGTAAACCTCGTGAATTAATAGCGTGCGGTGGGTGGATTATTGAAAGAAATATTCCGGGGACATCTTATTTTGACGGAATGGGATGTTATCCATTATTTACCTGTAAAAAGTGGAATAAAATTCATGAAGATCTGCTTGTAATTGGAGCTGATATTGTATCTGTATCGATGGTGACTGATCCATTCGGGTCCTTTGACAGAACATATTTAGAACAAAACTTCAATATAGTGATCCCATATAAAAACCATCTTGTTGCAGATATCAGGCAGGATATGGATATCTTTATAAATAAAAAACACCGCTACAAATCAAGAAAAGCCCTTAAAAATATGCAGACAGAAATCTGCACTGAGCCATGCCGGTATTTCGAAAAATGGGTAGATTTATATCAAATCTGGTTAAAAGGCATAATATTACAGGGCTGAGAAATTTTTCAAAAGAAAGTTTTTATTCGCAAATGAAAACTCCTGGAATGATACTGGTTGTCGGAAAATTAAACAGTGAGATGATCGCTGGAATGCTTGTGGCAATAGACAATAATGTCGCTTATACACATCTATCAGCTTTTTCAGAAACGGCTTATGAAATTAATGCATCATTCGGTATATACTGGACAGCTCTTACTTATTTAAAAGAAAAGAATATTCATTTTGTTGATCTCGGGGCAAATTCAGGTATCAATAATAAAGAAAGTAACGGGTTAATCAGGTTTAAATCAGGATGGAGCAATACAAACCGCATTGTATATCTTTGCGGCAAAATTCTGAATAATGAAAAATACGATGAAATATGCAGGATGAAAAATATCCCGATAAATGATTATTTTCCAGCTTATAGACAGGGAGAATTTACTTAGAAATATTTTTGTATGGATTAAGTTTTTTTATTAATAATTCTTCTCGATCAAAACATCAAATCTATACGAGGAGTTTATATGGTAGTGAGGCTGTTCAAGTATTCTTACAGAAATATTTTTAAAAAAGGCGGATAATGAATTAAAAAATTCCTGCTGATACCAGAATCCAATCATAGGAGTATCCTCCAGTACCCGCTTCAAATAGTCTTTTTTATATTCCGGTTTATTGATATATTCCCACTTTTTTAATTCATCAGGGACATCGCCAATATATAATTTCCCACCGTTTTTGAGCCACATTAAAGCATTATTTATTATCTGAATTGTTTCTTTTTCATTAAAATGCTGAATTGAAAAATAAATAAGTACAACATCAAAAAGCTCACTAACAAAATTAATTTGCATTATATCGGCATGGATCACTTCAACTTTATTTTGATATTGAGCTGTTAATTGTTCCAGTAAGATATTTGAAAAATCTACTCCTATTGCCCTTTTACACCTGCTGCTTAAATTACCGATGATCTGCCCATTCCCGCAGCATAATTCCAATACCACCATTGAATCATCAATGCACAATAAATTTTCTATGTCCTGTAACGTCCGCTCCCAAAGCTCCGGGCTTATTGAAACTCCTCCTTTAGATCTTCCGATATTTTTTTGTAAATCATCAGAGCCGACAAGATCATTGCTGTTATAATATTCCTTCCAGTATTTTCGCTGACTTCCTTTCATAAATCATTACTTTATTATTCTTCTTCCCGGATTTCTACTACTGCCGCGCTGCTGTAATTACCTTTTGTTCCCCTGGCAACATACAGTCTGTTTTTACCATCGCCTCTTACGTCACCGATGGAACACCCGCCGGTTGCGCCGGTTATCACGTCGACATCAAATTTATTCTGAAACTTTGACCAGATATATTCATGAAGACCTTTTGATTTAACCGAGACATATACACCCGGTTGATTGTCGTTGCGGATACTGCCGGCTGTAATATAATATCGTTCCCTATTATTTTTATCTATTATAAGCGATGTCCATTTTCCGCTTTCCCATGTCAGTTCAAAAAGTCCGCCGGCCCACGCATAAATGCGATTAATCCGATCTCCCCGCCCGTCCGCTACATAAACAGCTCCGTTTGAAACTGCATTCCCTGTAAATATAATTCTGTCAGTGAAAATGCTGCCGTTCCAGGTAAACTCATGCAGATCCCGCCCCCCGCGTTCTACCGCGTATATCCGGTTTATCCCGTCATTCCGCCCTTTGCCGATAGCAAACCGGCCGACACTTTTATTCATAAGTTGTCTGGCGGTAAATGCTGATCCGGTCCAGCTATATTCAACCAGTCCGCTGTCTGACCAGTGGGCTACGTATAACCGGTTTACTCCGTCATTCCGGCCGTTGCCTGACAGCATAGCAAGAATGTTCCCTTTACCAGCGCTTCCGGGAAAAATTTTATATTGAGTCCACCCGTTACTGAATTTTAACATAACTACACCGAGATCCTCCCAGCCGCCCAGGTAGAGTGTATTACGGCCTTCGTTTTTAATATCCGCGATTACAGGAGAGGAACAGTATGAAGGCGTGTTAAAAGTATTGGAAAATGACCATTTACCCCGGCTGAAAGTACATTCATATCCACTGGAATTTAAAGCATTTCTAGGTGTGTATAAACGCGATACTCCGTCATTTCTTCCATTCCCGATTTCTACATTATCAAGCATAGGCGGATTACTGCCCGGAGCTATTAACTGCTGATTATATTTACTTCCGGGTGAACCGGAAAAAATTGAAGAACAGCAGAATATAAGACATGCGGAACAGATTGGCAAAATATAAAAGATAAATTTGAATTCTGCTGTTTTATTCATTAAATATCGCTTCAGTTTTTGAATTGGTTTTTAAATATAATTTCTTCTGAAAATTGTATTCCTACATGTTCAGGAATTGATTTAATATATTCAATGAGCGAATAAATAAATAAAATAACTCCGGACATTTCCAGTATTTCTTCAATGGTTACCATGATAAAAAAAGGTATATTATTATGGATATAGGAAAAAGGGTCATAGTTGGCCATCTGTGTTGTGTAATAGATTCCTTCAATTAATTCAAAAACAATTGCTCCTGTAATATATAATGAAGCTGACACGGAAAAATATATCCGCATTTTTTTATCTAAACTGAAGAAAAACGCCAGATAGTAAGCCGCAAAAATTACTACCAGTATACTGTATGGGATAATCCATCCCCAGAAATTCAGAGAGCCCGGTAGAACATTTACTAATTTTTGCATCGGTTCGGATAACTGTTCATGCAATTCAAGTATTTCATCCATTGATAAAAATAAAAAAATTAAGGCCAGCAGCCCCCAGTGAAAACGGTATTTATCGTGAAAATTTTTTTTCACATAATAAATAATTATTAATAAGCATGAGGCAAATAGTAATAAAATCGTTGAAAAATATGTTGGAAGATTCTTTTCATAAAAAAAGTTAAACATAGGATTAAGTCCGAGCAGTCTCGCGTGACCTGTTAAAAAATTTATAATATTAACTGAAATATGAAGCAGCAGTAAAACTATAAGAATTTTGACTAAAAAAAACACAATTTTTTTTGATTGAATAACAATATTTCTGTTTTCCATAAGACCTCCGTGTATCGTGTTTTTGATTTATTTAAAGATTTTTTTTATTTATCATCAGTTGCTCAAACCCAGCTTTTTGAGGGATTCTTCCAGCTCATCTTTATTACCGGTATTGAAACCGGGATTAATTTTACTGTTTATATCTCTGGCCATTTGCGACACTGTCGGGAGTAGAAATATTGAACTTACTGTCAGAGTAATTCCAAATTCCCGGTTAATCCTTGCAATGATATTAGCACCGATAAGTGAATTGCCTCCCAGCTCAAAAAAATTATCATCTGTCTTGATTCCGTTAATATGAAGAACTTCCTCCCAGAAAGATAATATTTTAAGTTCAACTTCATTTTTACCGGAAGTACTAGTTTTATCTTCTCCTCTTGTTTCAGGAATATCCGGCCCGGGACTTGTGTTGAAAAAAGGTTGGACAGAAACTGCATCCTTCTTTTGATTTTCTTTATTAATTTCTTTAGATGGCCAGAACGATTTTCTATCAAATGGATAAGCGGGTAGAGGCACACGGTTACGTGTTTCATCTTTATAATACCCGCGCCAGTCAGGCTCAGCGCCAGACAGCCATAATTTTCCAAGGGTAGTAATAATAAATTCCTGGTCAGAAATTTTTTCATCATACCTCGGGAGTGATGAAAAAATCATTTTAAACCCGGATTTGATGGCCTGCTGTATTGACAGGGAATAGAGGGTATTCCCGGGGCCAACCTCAAGCAGTATTCTGTTCTGAGCTTCAAGAAGAGTCTTAATACAATCTGAAAATAACACTGTACCTCTAAGATGTTTTACCCAGTATTCAGGATCGGTTGCCTGTTCTGATGTAATCCATTTCCCGGTCAGGTTAGATACGAAGGGTATATGCGGAGAGGAAAGGCTATGACTGCTCACCTCTTCTCTGAAACTGTCAAGTATAGGCTCCATCATTTTCGAATGAAAAGCATGTGATGTATGTAAACGCCGATAAGCAATTTTCTGCTCATCAAGTCTTTTTTCAAGATCAGAAATTTCATTAAAATCTCCCGAGACTACGCAGCTCCGGGGAGCATTAATTGCCGCAATAGAAAGATTATCTCCAATCATCCGCTTTATGTCAGAATGGGGAAGGGTAACCGCAAGCATGGCGCCAGGTTGAGTTTCCTGCATCAGGCGGCCCCTTGCAACTACAATAGCAAGAGCTGTTTCAAGAGAAAAAACACCCGAGAGACATGCTGCGACATATTCTCCAATACTATGACCTGCCATTGACTCAGGATTTATCCCCCATGACATCCAGAGTTTTGCCAGGGAATATTCAATAACAAACAATGAAAGCTGGGCCGTTGCTGTACGGGTTATAAGTTTTTGAGCCTCCTCTGCCCTGTCTTTTTCAGGGAAGAGAATCTCGCGCAGATTTATCGAATGGTTTGTTCTAAGTATCTCAAGGCATTTGTCTGTGTATTCCCGGAAGGCTGATTCGTTTTTATATAGGTCAGCACCCATGCCGGCATATTGAGTACCCTGCCCTGAAAACATAAAAGTTACCGGCAGATTCGGTTTTGGGTCATCCCGGCTAATAACTCCATTATGGTCTGAACCTTCTAATTTTAAAATGGCATCATTGTTATCGCGGCAAATAATAATCCGGCGCTGGTTAAATACCCTTCGCCCGACCTGAAGCGTAAAAGCCGCATCCGGTAAGTTTAATGCATGATTTTGCTTTATAAATAATCCCAGGTTTTTACAGGCAGTATCAAGGGCTTTTGCTGTCTGCGCAGAAAGCATTAGGATCTGATATGCTCTTGAAGAACCTGATGCTTTTTTTGTTAATGTCTCTTCTAACACAACATGGACATTTGTTCCGCCAATTCCGAAAGAACTGACACCGGCACGCCTTGGCCATGAGCCGGTCTCCCATTTTGAAAGAGCTGTTGATACATAAAAGGGGCTGTTGTCAAAATCTATTGATGGATTGGGTTCCTGAAAGTTTATGCTTGGAGGGATCTCTCTGTTCTCAAGCATTAAAACTGTTTTAATCAATCCGGCAACACCGGCCGCGCTATCAGCATGACCTATGTTCGGTTTTATCGAACCGATAGCACAGAATTGTTTTCTGGATGTACCGGCGCCCCTGAATGCCTGTGTTAGCGCATCAATTTCGATCGGATCACCAAGGCTTGTACCCGTACCGTGTGTTTCTATATAGCTGATTGAATCTGCCGGAGTATCACTTATAGCGTGCGCCATTGCTATAACTTCAGCCTGCCCGTTTACGCTCGGCGCTGTATATCCGACCTTTACTCCTCCATCATTGTTAACGGCACATCCACGTATAACAGCATAAATATGGTCGCCGTCCGCGATTGCCTCGGACAAACGCTTGAGAACAATCACCCCGACTCCCTGTCCAACTACAGTTCCGTGTGCCTTTGCGTCGAATGCCCTGCAATGTCCGTCAGGAGAAACAATAGTCCCATCCTGATAAAAGTACCCTTTACTGTTATTCAGATTAACTCTGGTGCCGCCGGCAAGAGCAAGAGAACACTGGTATCCGAGCAGGCTCTGGCAGGCAAGGTGAGCAGCCAGAAGAGATGTGGAGCAGGCGCTCTGAACAGTCAGACTCGGGCCTTTCAGATTTAGTTTATATGAAACCCGGGTTGATAGAAAATCTTTTTCATTCCCGATCATCTGTTCCATCAGGCTGGCGGTATTGGTCATATCAAATAAGCTGGATAAATAAGCTGAGTACTCATTCGGGCCTGAACCCGCAAAAACACCTATTGAATTATCGTGGCTATCCGGAGTATAACCGGAATTTTCAAGAGCTTCCCACGCCACTTCGAGAAATAATCTCTGTTGCGGATCCATAAATGTCGCTTCCCTCGGGCTATACCCGAAAAATGCCGCGTCGAATTTATCTATATCATTTAATATGGTTCCGCTTTTGACAAAATTCGGGGCTGTAAGCCATGCATCAGGAATCCCGTAAGCTCTTAATTCATCATCATTGAACTCGATTACAGATTCAACGCCATTTCTGATATTGTGCCAGAATTCATCAATATTATCCGCTCCGGGAAATCGCGCAGACATTCCGATAACGGCAACGCGTTCAATCTCATCCTCAATCATAATATCATTGTCAGGCATATTAATTTCTCCTTTGAGAAGCGAGTTTCTGTTGATTTTTGATAAATTCTTTCTGCCTGTTGGCCATATTCGCAACCCTGGCTGAGGCAGATTCATCTTTTTTTGTATTTGTCAGATATTCGACAAGAGTTCGAATAGAGGGATAACGGAAAAAATCAATAATCTTCAGATCCTTTTCGAAATGAGGTTTCAGTTTGCCGAGCATTCTGATTAAAAGGAGGGAATGTCCTCCCAGGTCAAAAAAGGAATCATCAATACCCACCTTATCCAGTATAAGGAGCTCTTTCCACACTTCAGCCACAATTTTTTCTTCTTTATTCCGCGGTTCAATGTATATGGCATCGGTTCTTCTTTCAAATTTAGGGGAGGGGAGAGCTTTCCGGTCTGCTTTACCGTTAGGTGACAACGGAATTGCATCCAGCTTAATATAATGCTGCGGGACCATATAATCAGGTAGACAATCCAGCAGATATTTGCGCAGCTTTGCGACATCCACCTCATTTTGCGGAAGCCCGGTATAATATGTAACCAGTATCTGGTTTCCCGGAGTATTCTCAAAAACTATAACCACATTGTGAGCTATGCCTTCATATTCGTCTATCCTGCTTTCAATTTCTCCGAGTTCAACCCGCTGCCCCCGGATTTTGACCTGGAAATCGATGCGTCCAATATACTCGATGCTTCCGTCAGGCATATACCTCGCCAGGTCGCCGGTTTTATAAAGCTTTGCTCCCGGCAGCTTGCTGAATGGGTCAGGAATAAATTTTTCGTTTGTCAACTCGGGGCGGTTAAGATAACCGCGCGCAACCTGCACTCCCCCGATATGTAATTCTCCGGAGCAGCCTATCGGAACAGGTTGAAGGTCGGGATTAAGAATGTATATTTGGGTGTTGGCCACCGGAAAACCTATTGGAACAAACTTTAATCCATCATCTTTTTTGCATTCCCAGTAGGTTACATCTACAGCGGCCTCTGTTGGGCCGTAAAGATTGTGTAATTCGGCATTCAACCGTTCAAAAAATCTCTGTTTATGTTCGGATCTTAATGCCTCGCCACTGCAGAATACCCGCTTTAAGCTGTTACAGTTTTCAAGACCGTCTTCCTCGAGAAAAAGCTGCAGCATTGAAGGAACAAAATGCAGTGTTGTAATTTCTTTTTCTTTTATCAGGCGGACAAGGTATGCGCTGTCTTTATGACCGTCAGGAATCGTGATAACCAGCCGTGCCCCAACCTGTAATGGCCAGAAGAATTCCCACACCGACACATCAAAGGTGAAAGGAGTTTTCTGTAGAACCCGGTCGGTCCTGTCTAAATGGTAAGCTTCCTGCATCCATAAAAGGCGGTTGACTATGCCGCGATGTTCATTAATTACACCTTTAGGTTTACCGGTCGAACCGGAAGTGTATATGATATACGCCATATTTTCCGGACGTGCACCCCCTTCCGGATTGGATGTGGTTTCTGACTCAAACTGTTTCCATTCTGTATCAAGACAAATGATTTTTGTTTTTTCTGAGGGAATTCGTTTTACAAGGTGATCCTGGGTAAGCACAACCGGAACCTTGGTGTCTTCAATCATAAAGTTAAGCCTTTCCAGCGGATACTGTGGGTCGAGCGGGACATATGCCCCTCCGGCTTTGATGATGCCATAAATGGCAATTACCATTTCAAGTGAGCGCTCCATGAAAACCCCGACAGGCACTTCGGGCCCCACAGACATGCGTCTCAGGTAATGGGCAAGCTGGTTTGAACGCCGGTTCAATTCACCGTAAGATAGTGTTGAGCCTTCAAATTCCAGGGCCACGGCTTCCGGGGTTTTTGCCACCTGAGATTCAAATAATTCAACCAGCGTTGTGTTTGAATTGTAATTCCTGTAAGTCCTGTTGAAATCAATTAACAGCGTATTAAGTTCATTTTCAGAAAGGTAAGGGACTTTAACAGCGGGGGTCTGCCCATGTGAAGGCATCTCTAGGATTAATTTAATAATGTGATTCAACATCCTTTCTATATCTTTTATATCAAAAAGATGTTTTTCATATTCAATACGAATAATTAATTCATCATCATCATCAACAGCAACATTAATAGGGTATCCGGTTTTCTGATAAAATTTGAATTTCCGTTTACTCCATTTTTCACCTTTTAAACTTATTCTGTAGCCGGGAGATCCTTTTTCAAAGAGGGTACATGTTTCGAACAGTGCTGAGTTTGGTGGTAAATTGCTCCATTTATGAATTGTATGCACGGGTGTATTTTCATATTGCCGCAAAGTATTATTCTGTTTTCTTATATCCCTGAGAAAATCAGTTAATATCTGCTGTCTGTCTATGCTGACGCAGACAGGCACGGTATTGATAAAGAGCCCGATCATGGCATCTTCACCTTCTATGCCCGAATGACGGCATGTACGTGTTGCTCCAAACATGATATCATTTCTCTGGGTATAATGGTGGAGCAGTAGAGCCCATGCGCCCTGAATTATATTGTTCAGCGTAATTCCGATTTCATTTGCGAATGACTGAAGAATTAGTTTTTTTTCCCGGGGGATATATGATACTGAAATTCCCACTTCGTCTGTTTTATGAGATACTTCCATCTGGTTGATAAACGGAATTGGTGTTGCAGAATCAAAAGCTTTTAGAGCCTCCCGCCAGTATGATTCACTATACCCGAAATTCTGTTTATGCATCCATTCCGCAAATTCACGGAATGGTTTCGGTTCGGGGAGAACAAGCGGTGTTCCTTCTTTTAATGCATCGTAAAACAGTTCGAATTCTTCCAGAATTGTATATGCAGATCTTCCATCAAGAATCGAATGATGAAATGTCCATAGAAAGGAAAATTCCGATGGATTTAGAATAAAAACAAATATCCGCATAAGAGGTGCTTCCCGTAAATCGAAACTTTTTTTGCGGTCATTTTTTATATATTCCCTGATTTTTGATTCCTGCGATAATGAATCAAGATCCTGCAGGTCATGGAATATTATATTCATATCAGCTTGTTCCATAACAATCTGCATTGGGGTTTCAATTCTTTCCCATTCAAACTTTGTCCTTAGCACGGTATGTCTCTCAATTACTTTCTGCCAGGCTTCTTTAAAGTTCTCTTTATTTAAAGGTTCATTAAATGAATAGAAAGCCTGTAAAATGTCTATACCGCTTTCAGGATAGTATAGAAAATTATATAGCATTCCCTCCTGTAATGGGATTAAAGGGTATCTGTCGGAATTATTTGCCATAGCATATCTCCCAATAAAAGGTGAATAATATTGTATAAAATATTATTCACCTTTTATTATTTTTTATTAATTTAAAAAATTTATTATTACACAGGATCATCCAAGCGGTAATTTATCACTTGTTATAGGAAGCAATTTCCCTGATTCACCAATATATACACTTTTATCCCGGGCATTCTCAAGTAAAATGGCACCCGCGCCAATAACACATTCTTTTCCAATTGTTACTTTGTTCCGCACTGTTGCGCTTGTGCCTAAATAACAACATGAGTCAATGGCCACACTGCCGGCTATAGAGACTGCATTTGAAAAAAAACAATGGTCTCCAATAATAACATCATGCCCAATCGTTGATGAGTTGCCGATGAAAACATTATTCCCTATCCTGGCGCCGGATGAAATGACAACATAGTGGCCTATAAAACAGTTATCACCTTCAATGGCTCCCGGATGTATAATTGAATTAGGGCTTGCATAACTTATCAGTTCATAGCCCATTTCTTTCGCACGATAGTATCGGTCTTTTCGAATTTTATTATTCTGTACATAACCTACAGCGATAAACATTTTATATTCATTCGGGGGGAATGCTTTTTCTATTTCTTCAAATGGTAGAACAGGAAGCTGAAATAAGGTATCAGATTCAATATATTCTTTATCCACAGTGAAAGCCGTAACCTGATAATTCGGATCGCTTTTAAGACAAAAATAAAAATCACGCGCTGATGATTGATTCCCAAATATTATAATTTTTTCCATCTTCTGTTGCCCTCAATTATTCAGCTTTTATAGTTTTTATAATAATAAAAATTTTTCATTAATTAATTCAGGTATTTTTTTAATATAAAAGTAACTAATAAAGAGCGAAAGGCAAGCACTTTATAGGGGTGTATATAATTTTTTCAATGCCATAGAGGAGGTGGCACGAAGTGAAATTTTTTCTATTACATGTTTATTAATATTAAAGAAATTATTTTTTTTATTTTTATAGTCTTATATTGTTAATTAAGAGTCTTTTTAATGTGGAATATTATTTAATGGCGTTGTTTCTTTACTATTTTAAAGAGCTTAAACTGGTCTAAAAACTCTATTGCACTTTTTTATCTTGACTGATGGATAAAAAGTGCTTATATATAAATATAATTGTTACTTTTCTAAACATGGAATAAAAGTGAATATTAAAATAATATATTTTATCGTGTTAGCTTTATTAATTTTTTTAGTAAGGAAAGCTCCGGCTTTTGAATTTATAATCAGGGGGAGTGCCAATGAGATGTATGATGATAATATAAATACATCAGCGACCTCACCTGAGTCTGACTGGGTTACAAACCTGATACTCGGTATGGGGATTGAAAGCGCAGGGAGAAGACGAGTGATTAATCTTTCAGGTAATATATACCAGAGGTTCTATGTTGAGCATGAAGAATATAACAAAAATTTTCAGGATATGAATCTCTCAATAAAGTTGGATTTTACTGAGAGATTCAATTTAATTATTTCAGATTCATTTGAGCATTATCCTCAGTCGCAAAGTTTCGGAACTCTTTTCGGAAGAAAAGAAAATAATGAAGGGTACATCAGTAATTATTTTTCAGGCAATATGTCTTTTCTAATCACCAGGCAGCTGCTTTTCAGCCTGTTTTACAATAACTCAATGGTGGATAATGATAGCTCTGCACTGACTGACTCTGTCCTCCATAATCCGGGAGGATATATAGGATACAGCTTCGACACTGCTAACATTCTGAGAGCAGGTTATTCGTACAGTTATATGAAGTATGATGATGGAGATATAACCAGGGGTGACAGGAGTTATGCTGAATATGAGAGATATCTGACAAAACAACTCCGTGCAATACTGCATGGTGGATATGATTATTATGATACTACTGAAGGGGAAAGTTCGAGTAGCAGATGGCTGATTTCTCTTATCGATGATTTTGATAAGCAGAACCAGTTTAACCTTACATATCTTAAAGAGACTACCATAAGCAATATATCAAACGATACATTGAATAACTGGAGGATTACCGGTACACTACAACGTGTAATAAACGCCAGGACGAACATATCGACCGGATTATTTTATGGAGTGGGTACTTATAAGGTAAGTCGGGAAATTGAAAAGCTTGCGGGTGTTTCATTTACATTGGCTTATATTGTTACGAATTTTGTTAAATTTAATATGGGGTATACTTATACCTGGAACAGTTTTTCAGCTCCTGATGTTAAGGAAAGATCTTATAACAGAAATCAGGTATATGCAGGTATTTCAGCTGTGTATTAGGAAATCTTTACGGGACAACATCCCGGTGCTTAACGGTTTTCAATTTTTCAGGAGGATGCAGATGCTTAAAAGAGCAACAGTTTTATTGTTTTTATTATCAGCAATTTCAGGATACGCCCAGGTTTATACTATAGGAGTAGGAGACATCCTTGAGGTAGCAATACTTCAGCCTGACTCGATGACTTCCAGGGTTACAGTATCACCCGGTGGTGATATATCAGTTCCATATATAGGAAGTGTGTATGTAAAGGGGAGGACGATATCATCAACTCAGTCACTGATACAACAAAGACTTGCAAGCGGTTATCTGAAATACCCGGTTGTAACTGTGTCTCTTATTGAATCCCGAAGCAGAAGTTTCACTATTTCAGGAGAAGTGATAAGGCCTGGGAATTATTCACTGACCGAAAATACTACTGTGTTAAAAGCAATTTCAGTAGCCGGTGGATTTACTAAATTTGGGTCGTCAAGCCGGGTCAAAATATTGAGGCCAAGAAAGGATAGGCCGGGATATATCAGCATAAAGGTTGACCTTAAAGCTGTGATGGACGGGGATGCCAAGGCTGATATAGTAATAGAAGCTGGTGATATTATTGTAATTTCAGAGGGTGTTTTCTGATAAAATAGTCTTATATTTTTTACTCTTTAAAATGGCGAAAATTTGATGAAAAGTAATGATAAAGTCTATAGTTTTATTATCAGTACGAATTATTTTTAAAAGTGTATTTCCGGGGACTGAGTGGCTCAGTCTGTCTATTTTTATGGTAAGTTTCTAAATATTCTGGAGATTTAAATGGAAAAGAACTTTAGTATGACAGAGTTAACTCTGAGGGATATAACAAGAGCGCTGTTCAGGCAGAAAAATGTCATCATTATTACTTTTATTGTTATTACAATTGGAACAGTTATAGGTTTGAAGTTACAGACTCCGGTTTATGAAGCAAAAGTGAAGATGTTTATAAAAGGGGTAAGCCAGACAGAAAGTTTTACTTATCAGTCTTTCGGCGCTTTTCGTATACATCTTACGCAGATGGAGATTGTTAAATCTGAGCCTGTTATTAAAAGAGCTATAACAACACTTAAACTTGATGAGCGGCCTCTTGATTATGAAAAGAAGTACTGTTCAGAAATTAAAAAACCTCTTATCGATTTTTTAGTCAGGAAAGACATAAAAAAACTTAACGATATGGAACCGGAAAAAAGAAAAGAGGCATTATTATACAAAGCGGTTCAGAGTTTAAAAAAGAAAATAGATACAACACTAATTCCTAATACTGATATTTTTTATATTACAGTAGAAGATTACGATTCCGACACGGCAGTGGAGATTGCTAATGTGGTAAGCAGGGCTTACACAATTTTTGATCAGCAGCAGCAGCTCGCAGAGCTTGCTCTTAAATATGGGAATCTTCACCCGACTGTACAGCAGCTTCAGGATAATATTTATAGAATGGACCAGAACCTTTCAGGAGCGAAGCTCCCTGACCTTGAAGCCATAGGTACAGCGAGTGTTAAAATAATTGAACAGGCTACAACCGATGGAATTCCGACAGGAAAACCTAAAATAATAATATTGATTATCTCATTGTTTGTCAGTGCCTTTCTTGGTGTATCGCTCGCTCTGTTTTTTGATATGATTGATCAGACATTCAAATCACCGGATGATATAGTTAAATATGTTAACATTCCTGTTCTGGGTTCTATACCAAAAAGAAGATTAAAGGATTTACCATTTGTTAAGGACGCAAAGGAACCAACAAGATATACAGTATTTTTTGAGGATCTTGCTGACCAGATTTTTATATTCATGAAAACACAAAATTTAAAAACAATCATGGTCACCTCTCCGGTACAGAGAGATCTTAATTCTACAATTGTTCCAAATCTTGGTTATATATTCTCACAGATCCTACATCATAGAACACTGATGATTGATTGTAATCTGAGGAATCCCATTTATAATTCATTGCTTGGCATAGAATCGAAACCGGGACTTGCAAATCTTATCGATAGTGGAAGCACAGAAAAAGTAATTCAGAAAATTGATGAAGATCTTGATGCTATCTCTGCTGGAGTTACAACCATGAATCCGGTTACGTTAATGGATAAGTTTAATATTAATGAAACATTAAAAGATATTCGTGAAGATTATGAAATAGTGCTTCTTGACTGCACAAACATAAAAAATTTCAATGATATAGTTGTAATATCTCCTCACACCGATGGGATTATAATAGTTGTTAGTGAAGGACGTGATAGAAAACAGGCTGTCAATAGTGCCATAACTCCTCTCCGCAATAACAAAGCTAATATAATCGGTGGTGTGCTTAATAACAGAACCTTCAAAATACCTGAAATAATATATAAAAGGATATAACAATGCATGCGGAGAGTGCTGGTTTATATCTAATAATTAAAGATTAATATGAATTTAAGTAAATTTTTAATTACTATCATATTATCATTATTTTTTTCTATGATATTCATAGTAAAAATAAAAGTAGGGCTTATACTAAGTTTTGTTTTTTTATTTCTCCCTGCTTACTGGATTTTAGCTAAACGAATTAATGTAAAAAATTTTACTCTGTTTGCAGTGGCATTATACCCGCTTCTTCCTTTTATGGCAGGTATTAACCTGGGAGGCGGGGTTCCTATCTTAAGGGCCCAGCGGATTGAGGTCATCTTTCTGTTAATTTTTTTATTAAGCAAGGGTGTGCTTTTCAAATATTACACGGATTTTTTTAAATCTAATATATTCACTTTCAACATAATTCTTCTCGTGGTTTCCATGTTCGCTACATCTTTTATTTCATCCGGAATGAAAGGGACAATCTTTTTTACT
>CAZVFJ010000012.1:0-6144 GCA_964625825.1 uncultured Leptospirales bacterium
TACCATCTATTTTCATGAGATCATCAAACGATTTTTCAACAAGTTCTTCCACCGAGAATATTCCAGATTTTTCAAGTATTTTGATTATTCTTGGCTCAAGATCGGGGAGTTCCTCAAGTGGAGTTTCATCCATATCCTTTGAAAAGAGCTGATCAACAAGAGCCCGCGAATCACTTGAATTAAGAAAAGTCTGGTAATCGTCTTCAGTCTTAATGTCAATATCAAAGCCGCAGAGCCTTGACGCGAGTCTTACATTATGTCCCGCTTTCCCTACAGCCAACGAATATTGGTCTCCATCTACAACAGCGATAACACCACCATCTGAAGTTTCAACAACCTCTCTTATTCTGGCAGGAGTCAGAGCATTTGCAGCCATTAACTTCCGTTCTTCATAGTATTCAACAACGTCGATCTTCTCTCCTTCAATCTCCCTTACTATTGACTGGATCCTTATCCCCTTCATACCAACACATGCGCCAACGGAATCAACATCGTCCCTGTCACTTGTAACGGCAACTTTAGTCCTGAGTCCCGGTTCACGTACAACTTTTACTATCTTTACAATACCATCATAAATTTCTGGTATCTCCATTTCAAAAAGTTTTTCAATAAACTTCGGATGCGCCCTTGAAAGAATAACGTCCGGCCCCTTGGAGCTTCTTTGCACTGAGAGAATCAAAGCCTTGACCCTGTCACCAATTTTATATCTTTCAAGAGGTGACTGTTCCCTGGCAGGGAGAAGTCCCTCAGTCCTTCCAAGATCAACAAAAAGATTATCCTTTGTTCTTCTCTGAAGATAGCCATTTATGAGGTCCCCCTCACGCCCATTATATTCGTTATATATAATGTCCTTTTCAGCTTCTTTAATTTTCTGTATAATAACCTGTTTGGCAGTCTGGGCGGCAATCCTTCCAAAGGAATCAAAAGGATTCTCCTCTACATAGATTTCGTCACCAAGGTCGACATCTTTTTGTATCTTCAAAGCCCTGTCATAAGAAATCTCTTCTGCAGGGTTTGTCGGTCTTTTCACAACCATCTTCTTGGTCACAATCTTAACAGTATTTTTTTCCCTGTCAAAAGCAACCCTGACATTTTCTATGGCGCCATATTGCTTCTTAAAAGCGGAGAGCATTGCTGATTCGACAATGTTCTCAATTTCATCTCTGGAAATCCCCTTATCAGTGGCTATCTGATGAAGGGCTTCAAAAAAATTATTACTCATTTTGCTAAACCTTTAATAATCTAAATTGGCATGTATTACAGAACAATGCTTAATTAATATTTTATTCTTTTCAGCGGAAATTTCAATTCCCTGTTCATTAACATCTATTAAAATTCCCTTGATTACATCATTTTTATCATTTTCTTCATAAACAATTTTAACAGGTGACCCTTTGAATCTCTCAAACTCTTCCCTGTTTCTGATCTTGCGGTTTATCCCGGGTGAGGATATTTCCAGAAAATAGGCCGGCAGGATATCTTTCTCGTCAAGAAGCGCGGCAAGCTCATTACTGTAGCGCTCACAATCGCCATGTGAAACGGGATGGGGGCTTCCGGGATTGTCAATTTTAACTGTTATTTTAGTATTTACCCCTTTAAGATAAAGAGAGGCTTCATAAACAGTATATCCCAGGTTTTCAGCAGCCAAATTAATCAGTTTTAATATCTCTTCCTTCTGCATTCTCCATTCCATGCATAAAAAAGGAGTGGCTCTGCCACTCCTCACACCATCTGTCATTATCATATCCCTCTCTTTTTTTTCAACTGTTTTTTAGGTCAATTCAGATGAAAGAGGGAGAGATTATGAATTAATTACTAAACTTTCAATTTTACAGGATCTTTTGTCTTCATATCACAAAAATGAGCCTCTTTTTCACCAGTATAGGCATTTACAATACAAAGCTCATCAGTAGACGGTTTCTTCCCTGAATAAATCATCCTTTCAACCGATTCCCATGAAAATAAAATCTTTTCAACAGCTTCCCGCACAAGATGGAGTGTTGAATCATACCGGAACCCTCTCTGAAAAGCAGGATATTGCCATCTCCCCTGGTGTATATTTAATGCATCTTCATCAATCCTTTTCGGGAGGGGGTACCTTACGAAAAGGTCAGAATAAGTCAGACTGTTTTCATTCATTCTATCCATAAACCTGATCTTTCTTTCATCAGTGGTTCTTTTCAGTTTATAGCAAAGGGGTATGTTTTTAAGAACCCTGTCTATTATCGGAACCTTTTTAAGGCTGCCATCTATCTTTTCTTTCTCAATCCCACTGAAAACTGTATTAAAAATTAAAGGATTATCCCTTCGGAGAGATTCAAGGATCAGACTTCTTATGGAAATCCATACCACTCCTTCACCTTTTTTATTGAACGTCGGGACCATTGACGCAACATTGAGCTCTTCCTCTGAAAAAGTCCCGTCTCTGTAAATAAAATAATTATCAAGATTATACTGGAACCTTAAATTTCTACTCCTGTAAAAAGGAGAATTTGCCGGCTTATTTTTATCCGGAAAGCCTGAGCTATAAAAAACATAAGGATGCAGTACCGAATCTGATATGATATGCGACAGGTAACCCAAAAGATATGCCCTGTGTGTTGAGGACCATTCATTCCTGCTGTCCCATGATTCCATTATTACATCAATCATTCTTTGAATAAAAGAGGAGTAGCCGCCATCATGCAGATAAAATGATATCTCGCTTCCGTAGGTTTCATTTTTGCTGAATAGATGAATATAATCAAATATATTCGGACCGATAGCTCCAAATAAGCCGGCCTTTAAATGGTCTGCTGAAGACAATAAAATCTCTATTGACTTCATCAGGTAGGATTTTCCCCGGTTTTTTGAAACTTGTTCAACCACCTTTCTGAAGATATAATTATGTGTATATATTCCAGGCATAAACAGACTCCTTTTTATAAAAAAACAGATAGCAATCACTCTGTCCAGCATAATATATTTAACATTACACGGCATTTAAAGTATCTTTAGAAATAAATTCATCTGATTTAAGTCAGTAATTATAGAAGGAGATACTGATTTTCCACATTATAACATGGTTCTAAGTTAAAAATATTTCTTTACAAAGGATCAGGTAAAAATATCTCATTCTATATCATTTGTTTAATGGAGAAAAATATGACTATTACCTATAAAGACTCTGGAGTTGATGTTGAAGGAGGAAACCGTTTTGTAAAAAAAATTTCCCCTTTTGTCCGATCCACATTTACAAAAAATGTTCTCACTGATATCGGCGGATTCGGAGCTCTTTATGATGCGAATTTCAGGGACATGGAGGAGCCTGTTCTTGTTTCCGGAACTGACGGAGTTGGCACAAAACTGAAAATCGCGCAGATGATGGATAAACATGATTCTATCGGTATAGATGCTGTTGCAATGTGTGTAAATGATATAATTGTAAGCGGGGCAAAACCTCTATTTTTCCTTGATTATATCTCCTGTGGCAAGCTTAATGTTGAAAAAATGGCAGATGTTGTAAAAGGTATTGCAGAAGGTTGCCTGCGTGGCAAATGCTCTCTTGTTGGCGGAGAGACAGCTGAGCATCCGGGAGTAATGAAAGATGATGAATACGACATTGCCGGTTTTGCTGTAGGGGTAGTGGATAAAAAAAAGATTATTAACGGCACAAAAATAATTCCCGGAGATGTTATAATAGGCCTCCCCTCAAGCGGAATTCACTCAAACGGATATTCCCTTGTCCGTAAACTTCTCCTTGAAAAGAAAAGATATCAGCTTTCCATGACTTTTGCAGAACTCGGGATGACCCTGGGAGAGGCTCTTATAACTCCTACCATAATATATGTTGATCAAATTATGGAATGCCTTAACACAGGCGCAAATATAAAAGGGATTGTCCATATAACAGGAGGGGGATTCTATGAAAATATCCCGAGAATACTCCCGGAAAACACGGCTGTAAAAATTGAAAAAAATTCATATCCGATACTCCCTATATTCAGCCTCCTCCAGGATGAAGGTAAAATTGAAGACAGAGAAATGTATACAACCTTCAATATGGGTGTAGGCCTTATGCTATTCGCTGAGAGAAATTCAGCAAATAGCATAGTTAATACGCTGAAAAAAGCTGGACATTCCCCATATTTTATTGGAGAAGTTATACAAAGGAGCGACGAGCCTGTTCTTCTTGTATAAAAATAGCGATATTTATCTATTAACTCTGCCGATAATTTATTATAACTGATATACTATCCAGAGGTATCAACATGCGTAGAATAATAGGAATTTTCCTTTTTCTTATACTTTCTGTTTCAGTCACAGGACAAAATCAGCCTGAAAAGAAGAAAGACTCAACAACTACCGCTGCTGAAGACAAAAAACCGGATACCACCCCGGATTCAACAGGCAATAAAATTGAGAATCTACCTGAAGGATATGCAAACCTCACATGGGGGACATACCTTTCAGAAGCAAAAGACAAAATCAGCGGCAGGCTTACATATACAGATGATAAAACTGTAATAATTTCAAAAGATAATGCACTCGAATACTACTATGGCTTCTTCTATAAAAAACCTGAAACATCAGAAAAATCAACAGATACAAATGATACAACAGGGACACCCGAAATTGACGAAACAACTCCGCCAAAAGACGAAGGAAAATTATTCTATGTATCACTTAACTTCCCGTATCTTGCCAAGGATGCTGTTTATGAAAAGATTAAAAAGAAATACGGAGTCCATTCGGGAGAGACCCTTAAAGATAACCAGGGTGCAATTGCGTGGGATTCTGAAAAAACCGTTGTCCTCATGTGGGTTGACCGCTATGAAAAAAAACCTTACTGCCGCAGAATTATCTATATAAGTAAAGATATATCAAAAGAACTTAATAACTATACAGATACAATATTCAACAAGACTGAGATTGAGCTTATTAAAAAACTCAATCCCTGATTATTAATCTGTATAGTTTAGGATTACATATGAACAATAAATATCGGTATAAGACCGATTCCATCATCCAGTGAATCCAGGGCTTTACCTATAACTGTACCGATTTTATCAAAGGAATCAATTTTACCCCTCATTCCACAGCCTGGCGTTTCAGAAGCGACAATCAAATCGCCTGGTTTTACAGGATTATTTCTCGCATCAATCCGGCAGAGAGACTTACCGGAAAGTGCTACAGGATAAAGTTTTTCCTCCACCCCTGAATTATTTATCACTATATAAGGATTTCCTGAGATAATACCAATTACAGAAGTGCTGTAACTCTTTTTCGACCTTGAGAGAACTGATTTACCCTTTTCGCTGACAACAAGCAGATCTCCCGGTGTGACATATTCCACCTCATCAACTTCAAAAAGCTCAGCAATATTTCCGGGGAATTCTGATTTTTTTCCATCCCCCCTGAGATTAATCCTGCCATGAAAATCGGAGTTACCCTTTGCAAGAATCGCCTTCCCCTCACATATAAGGTTCATACCGCTGTCAAATTTACTTATTTCAGATCCATTGCCGTCAACAATAAGTGAATATTCATGTTCACTTGAAAAAAGACCTCCTGCACCAAATCTGGATACACCAATAACACCGGCTCCTGAACCGTTATCTCCTGTTGACTGCCCCCTTACCCCTACGTGCCCACTGTGACCAATTACACCATAAGAATTTATTTTCTCCCGGGCAGAGGCTCCGGCAATACCTGTTATCCCTATAGATGAACTCTTCCCCGAAGAGTTATTAGCATATATTACTGCTGACCCGTCAGATGGGGGAGTTACATCCTTAAAAGGTTCACTCTTTTCCGCTCTTATCGAAATAGTCCCTGAATGACTGTCGAACTCATGCTTCAAAGGAGCATAATTATGTGTATGAGGCAAAGGCTCCCGTTTGTCATTCAATCTTCCGTCATCTGCCTGTACTGCCATCCCTGCCGAAGACTCGCCATGTTTTGCGAGCCTTACAATGCCGGTATTTGCTTCAGTTGCTGTTTTAAGCCGCCTGTCATTACCCTGAACAACAACTCCCTGACGATCTTCACCATCATCGGCAAGTTCAACTATACCGCTTGCTATGGTAGTCGCGACTTTAAGTCTTTTATCATTACCCTGAACTACTACTCCTTCTCTATCTTCGCCATCTTCAGCAAGTTCAA
>CAZVFJ010000012.1:6244-16165 GCA_964625825.1 uncultured Leptospirales bacterium
CTATTCCTTTTGCAGAAGTCGTCGCATCCCTTAACCTTTTATCATTACCCTGAACTGCTGATAAGGGATCTGTAGAACCATCAGAAGCAAATTTCATTATTCCAAATGCTGATTCAGATGCATCCTTAAGTCTTTTATCATTACCCTGGACCACTACTCCTTCTCTATCCTCACCATCTTCAGCAAGTTCAACTATTCCTTTTGCAGAAGTCGTCGCATCCCTTAACCTTTTATCATTACCCTGAACCACTACTCCTGCCCCAGTCTCGCCATCCTCGGCAAGTTCAACGATACCCTTGCTTGCAGTTGTCGCATCCCTTAACCTTTTATCATTGCCCTGAACTGCTACTCCCGGTTTTTCCTCTCCATCCTCGGCGAGTTCAACTATGCCTTTGCTTGCAGTTGTCGCGTCCCTGAGTCTTCTGTCATTGCCCTGAACTGCTACACCCGGTTTTTCCTCTCCATCCTCGGCGAGTTCAACTATACCCTTATGGTCCGTTGCCGCATCCTTAAGCCTCCTGTCTGTTGAGACAACAACAGACCCTTCTTTAACAACACCATCTCCGGCAAGTTGCACTATACCTGTAGAATATGTTGTTGCGTCCTTAAGTCTCCGATCATTTCCCTGAACTACTGAGCCCTGATCATTTCCGCCATCTTCAGCCAGAATTGTTATGCCATAATTTGTAGTCGTCGCTTTCTGAAGTCTTGAATCATTTCCCGATACTACAGAATGATCTTTGTACTCTCCGTCAGTACATAATTTTACTATACCAAAATTATCTTCAGTCGCGTGCTGAAGCCTTGAATCATCTGACTGAACTACAGCATTGGGATTTGTCTCCCTGTCATATGCAAGCCTCACTATCCCCGGTTTCATCGCTGTTGCCGGCTTAAGCCTGCTGTCGCTACCCTGCACCGCCAGCCCCGGGGCCGATTCACCTTCATTGGCCAATTGTACTATTCCTTTGAAAACAGTACTTGCGTCGCGAAGTCGCCCGTCAGTAGACTGTACAACTTTCCCCGGCGAAACCTCCCCGTCCCTCGCAAGCCTTACCATACCGGCATGAAATACTGACGCGTGAGGGCTGATATCTCCCACATTATGGGTATGGAGATTATTTGTCGGAGCAGCTGATATTTCAAAATTTCCGAGCCGTATGCCATACTTACCGTTCAAAAATTTTTTTACCGGAGCTTCAAATCTTACAAAACGCGCAGCCCTTATATCTGTAAGCCAGCTATATTTTTTCCCGTTTTCCGCTTCAAAGCCTTTCTCGTGGATAAGCGTAATCCAGATTTCATTATCTACCGAAGTTTCTATATGGAATGTATCAGGAAAACCATCAATTGATGATCCGAGAATTACTCTATTGATACAGCAGACTTTGCCTAGATCTACAAAGAGGTTCTCCATCACTCCTGCGCTTTTCTGATCTGTCTCCCAATAACTTTTATCAGCAGAAAAAAGGTTTTCCGGGCCATTTCCTGAAGTGTAGCTGCTGGCATTCAGCTCTTCGATGCCATAAATACCAGCTTCAATCTTGCCTATCTCTGAAAAATAATTAGCCCCAAGAACAGCCGGATCTGTTATCAGAATCTTTAAATATCTTATTATCGTAAGAGGGAGATGAATCTCATGAACATTTGCTTCGAGTGATGTATTTGTTTCAGAGTAAAGTACACTCCATACCTCCGAGTCCGTACTCCCTTCAAGCCTGAAGCCGTTAGGAAATGCAGAAGCACCGTTCGGAGATGCTGTAATCTTTATATAGTCAATTGCAGACTCCTCTTCAAAATCTATAACCGCATATTCTTTTATCCCGGCGATTCTCTTTTTTGTACACCAGTATCCCTGATCAGAAAGAATATTTTCAGCAGCAACCGATTCATTTTCACTGCTTGAGCTGCTATGTATTTTACCTTCATAAAACTTTCTCTGGCATATATTAATAAATTTCATCGCATCTCCGGTATGTATAAATTTAGATGGGCTGTGCTGAAAACAAAAAGGCTTTCAGGATTCTTTTTTCTTACAGCCCGGAAGTTCCTCTCTCAGACTTATTTTAAATTTTTCTATCGTGTCAATTATAAAAAATAACCCGATTAAAGTGCACCCAATCCGCTCTTATAAAAGCTTAAAAGAAGAATAACAGCCATGACGATCCTCATGCAAGCGTCAAAACGGATAATTTTTTTCAGCCCCCCCTCTCCGAAACTGTTTTCCGAATAAATGAAAGCTTCCCTGATTTTTTCAGGATATATAAGTATAACCGGCCCTGTAAAGACCACAATAAGCCCTATTATAAAAATAAGTGATGAAAGATACCCGTTATAAATAGTAAGAGGAAAACCGATAACAATCAACGCAGCTCCATGAAAAGGGAAAAATCTGCATAAAATCCATGCCTTCCATGCAAGAAAAGATTTATAAGGTATGGCCATTTCCACTATTGATATCACAAGCTGGATAAGCCCGAATGATAAAATAAAAAGACTAATCATGAAACCTCGCAAGCCACTCCGATATCTTGCTCATCATGTATTCAATATCACTTTCCCTTGTGAGATTGTGATCTCCGTCAGGAATCACAAAAGGGAAAGCCTCACTCTGAATATTTTCAAGAAATATCTGGTGATTCCTGAAATCTACAACCTGGTCCATTCCACCATGAAACAGAATAACAGGTGAGTTAATCTTTTTCACAGCACTGACCATATCTATATTATTGAGTTCTTTAAAAAAGCGATTTTTCAATTTTATGCCTGATATAAAAGTATAACTTTCCGGATCAAGGAGAGATGCCTTTTCAGGAGTCATATCAGGAATAATTCCCAGAAGGTCGAGAGGAGTTGCAATCAGTATGAGAGAATCGAAACTTTCTCCGGACCGGGCGGATGCCATTACAGAAACCGCTGCTCCCATACTTGAACCCATAAGATGAATGTTGCGCATCCCTCTTTCCCTGAAAATCTCTATCGCAGCGACGAGATCATTCACCTCCTCCAGAAGTGAAATATCTGTTATATTTCCCGGAGATTCGCCTGCGAAGGTAAAATCAAAAGTCATCAATGTATAGCCGCATCTGACTATCTCCGCTGCCATCTTTGTAATTTTATATCCGTCCTTGCTTGAATAAAGTCCGTGGCTGAAAATCACCCCCCTATGACAGGGAAAATCCGGAGAATATATCCTGGCAGAAAGATCAAGACCTGATCTGTTTCTGAATGTAAACTCCTCTGTTTTCATTAATTCTTCTCTCTTCCAAGTTTTATTAGAGGTTCAAAGTATCCTTCAGAATCGTTACCATCAATTGATATCTTTGCCGGCTTTAATTCAAGAAATCTTTTGCCGTTCTCATTAATCAGTTTTGAATAAAAGATAAAATATGACGTCTTTGCCTTAGTAAAGCCGCCCCTTGTATTTAACCCTTTTACCTTTTCCTCTCTCTTCATCTCTGATATATTAATTCTGAGCATATCCTTATCTTCAATAGTAAAAACACCCTTAAAAATAATTGATGCAGTATTCAGATAGAGTATAACCACAGCCTTATAGTTTTTCCCAAGTCTGAAACTGTAACCGTAACTGTTCTCATACATGAGAGACCATGTTCCGGAAATGTTTTTAAAATCAACCTGCTCTGAGTCCTGGCTGAAAGATGGAATTTCCGATGCCGCAATAAATAATACTATAAAAAAAATGAATAATTTAACAGAAAATCCTGATGCTTTCATAATGTTACCTGTAACTTTAATAAGATTCAAAGAACATATAATTTTGTTAAGTGTCAATTATCATTTAATGTAATTGACAAATAACTGATTCATCAGTGTAAATGGTGGAGGTAAATCAGGGGACGATCTGGTTTCGACTGCATCTGTGTTTCTATAGTTGCATGCCGAGTGTGCTGTCACCTCGTAAATCATGGCAGAATAAACATAATCGCAAACGATAATTACGCTTTAGCAGCTTAATCCCTGCTATGTCTTTAAGCATATTTCGCCTCTGGGTGGCTTAAAGGCATCAATTACAGAGGATAGCCTGATACATCGCTCCCGGGTTGAAGGTGAAATTTAAGGGGGACAGGCTTACGGTACGGTGTTTCACCCTGGACCGGCGGCTTAAATTAAAAGGTGAAAATAAGCATGTAGACGCTATAGGGGTATATTGTAGGACGCGGGTTCGACTCCCGCCGTCTCCAATCCGGTTAATCGAGAATTTTTATAATCTCCCGTCCGTAATTATTCAGTGCAATATTCACAAGTTCAGTATTAGTGTTTATGTTATAATCAATAATACCAAAATGTCTAAACCAGGTTAAAAGATAAAAATCGAGGAAAGATATCATAAAAAAATCGCTTGAAGAGGCGATATCCGTCATTTCAAAAAAATCATTAGCAAAATCTTCAACACTTACCTTTGTATAAAATTTTTCAAGAAAATCTAAAAATATTCCACGGTTTTCAAAAAGTTTCTCCGCGGCCTCCGGAGATGACGGGAATATGTCACACCAGTTAGTTTCATTCCAGAAGGATTCAAGAAGTTTAAAATAAAGCTTATCTTTAACTGAAACATTATCATCGAGTACTGCTTTTCTTTTTTCTATCTTCACCATTCCGCAACTTTTCATGATATTCATCATCTGCTTCAGGTAGATTACAACCAGTTCATTATCCTTAATAAGTTCATCAGCCGGAAGAGATTCCGCAATCGAGTTATAAAACTTATCACTGAAACTCCCGCTTTTATCTATCAAAGCACCACCGGATGATATTCTGTCAATAATTGAGTCGGCGAGCTTTAATGCATAGCAGTCTTTTATATTCATCTTATATTCAGTCTCATTCCCCTCAAGTGATGAATAAAACCTGTTTACTAATTCAAAGCACTCCAGGATATTTGAATTCCTGACAGCTGTTTTCTGAAACTCCGAGTCTCTAAAAAAAAAGGGATTTCTCCCGTAATACATTCTTTCTGCTATGATTTTTTTTGAAGAAGTCATTCTTTCATCTGCTATAATTTTATTAACCGGATGAATAATACCGGGCTGAACTGAATGTTAACATCAATGCAAAGTCAAAGGCAAGTACTGTTGGTAATTTCTGGCATACTAACCCCGAAATTAATTTAAAGTCAATTAATTTTTCGGGGTTAGTACTTTTTTTATGTTGTTGCAAGAATTCCGGTAATCTCAGAGCTGAGATTGCCCTGTGCCGCGATACCAGTAGCGGGATTCCCTGTGATGAGCCCCGCTGTTGAACTGTTAAGCTTTACATAATCGGTACTGCTGTTCATAATCCTGGCTCCGGAGAACTGTGACGCATAAGATTTAATTTCTACATCCGTCTCTTGAATAACAGGCTTAAGATCATTCGCAACAGCAGTAAAGAGATCCGGCTTCACCATTCTGCCCGATTCAAGCTCCACAGCGTAATCTGCCAGTTTTTGCAGACTTTCGCCGACAACCTCACCGGTGCGTGCTGCCGGGGAGCTCCTATCTACCGGGACCGATATGCTTTCACCATATCCGGCAAGATCTCCCCGGATACCGGCAACCTCTACAGCGAGATCATCCATGTTTACTCTCCCGGTTGTCATCGCTTCAAAAGCAATTGCCCTTAACCGGTATGATGCATCCATTGCCTTCTGAATAATCTGACGTGATGATTGAGCTATCGCAAGTGCGTCCGCGATTGCCCGGTCTCTCTGTAGTTTTGCTGCAAATTTTTCCGCAAATGCCCGGTCTGATTCAGGCCTGCCGGTTTCGCGTCTGGCGGAGATGCGTGCAGATACATCCCCTGCAGGGCGTGACCCTGCAAAATTAACATCCATTGTTATTTTCATAATACCCCCTCCCTGGTATATGACTTATTATTAAATAGACCTTTTATCGCTTATATGTCAAATTATTTTATTATACAAAGTAATATTAAAGAACTAATTTCACGTTTTTTATTGACCTTTTAATAAAAAATGCATTGATATGACATAAAAATTTTCTTGTATACCTTACGAGAGCAATTCAACTTCATCAGGATACAAACATGAAAGAATTCAGGATGACTTTTAACGACTATCTGAATGCCCAGTATTTATTTCTCGGGTGGAAAAGATGGATATTACAGTTATCAATAATCTTTGTAATTTTTTATCTGATGATTAACGAGCAGGTTAGTCATTACTCATTTCTCTTTATTTCCTTTATACTTGTGCTTATAGCAGTTTTTTTGGTCCCCTCTTTATATACAAAACGTTTCTGGAAAATGTATAAATCGCAGACACCCTTTCAGATAAATATTTCAGTAAAGTTTAATGAAAATTTTGTAGAATGGATTACAGATTCAGGTTCAGATAAAATATACTGGAAGGATATTTATAAATTTAAAACTAATAATAAAATTATAATTATATTAAGTTCTGCTAATATTATGCACCCGATTCCGCGATCAGCATTTGATGACAATGAAGAATTGAATCATTTTTTAAAATTGCTCAATTCAACTAAAAATTAAGCTTTAAATTTTATTGCGCTTACTTAATGATAAACCTTCTGAATTTTGAATTCTGTAAAGCAACAAAGTCCCCGGAAAGATTATCGGGCATGAGACTAAATAAATATAGTTTTGAAAAAGTCCTCTTCAAGATCAGGTAAACCGGTTATGAAAAAAATTATCCTCTTTGTAATGTTTCTTATCACTACAGCAAGTGCATTCTCTGCTACAATTGCTGTAGTGCCTTACAGTGTTGATCCCCCACTTGAAAAAATCACAGGAAAAGACTATTCACGCCTTCTATCCCTGGGGATACTACTTCAAAAAAACGTAGAAGTCATCTCACCTGAAGAGGTTGAGATAGCAATGCAACAGACAGGTATTAAACCTGAAGGGGCAATAACAGGAGAAGACCTTTATGCAATAGGGATAAAATGCC
Source organism: uncultured Leptospirales bacterium (assembly GCA_964625825.1). GTDB lineage: Bacteria > Spirochaetota > UBA4802 > UBA4802 > UBA5550 > UBA5550. The sequence continues at coordinate 13,179 of CAZVFJ010000012.1, forward strand.
GGGCTGATTACATCCTTATCGGAAAAATCAGAAAAATAAAAGGGATGTATCAGTTCGAAAATGTTTTTTACTCTGTAAAAAATAAAAATGTTGTCTCGCGCAATAACAATAAAGCCGGGGATCTATATAGTATTGTTCATCAGGAAATAAAAGATACTCTTATAAATATAAGCAGCCGTACCTCATTATCTTCAAAGGGAAGCGCCGATATTGCATTTATAACCGACATGTCATACAGCATGTCAACCGAATGGGAACAGGTACGCGGATCGATTATTGAATTATATTCTACACTTATCAGCAGGTATGGTATAGACTCACGCTTATATCTGCTCCCATACTCTGACAGACGTTCCTTCGAAAGCGTGACAGTTCACAATAACTCGATCAGGGAACTCAGGGATCGCGCAAACTCTCTCCAGCCATCAGGTTCTGCTGATACAAAGACATTTATTTCTATGCTTAATTACGCTCTCACTAACATAAAATGGAGAGCCAGCGCCTCTAAAGATATCATAATTATCAACAATTCTAAAATAGACTCACTCTTTCTTGCTGAAAAGTATGCGGCAGATGCGAAGAGAAGAGGCGTCAGGATTCATGCCATAAGCGGCGGCCGGATCAGCACCGATTATTCCGACGCGGAGAGGCTTGCCGAACTTACAGGCGGAAATAACTTTAGTATATCCTATCACCAGCGCGTTCATGATCCCAAAGGTGGAAAGCATGAAATATACCTGCAGAGAGGACGGGTCTTTTATTCCACAGGAGACTATAATCCATGGAGAGAGGGAATACTTGTTTCAAAGAGCAAAAATCCGAGGTATGTAAAAACTCCATTATCTCTTGATGAAATTTTTCAGACGAATATTCAGCCCTGGCCTGAAAAACTTGCACAGATATTCTTTGATAGCACCGGTATCCGGGTAATGGAAAAGAATTTTTTGCAAAGTAATATCGGTGATATTCTTGAATCATTGAGAGATAATTTTTTAAAATCTGAACAGGAAAATTTTGCAGGGAAGGCCCTTGTATCTGACGGACGGCTATCTCTCTGGGTAAAGGTAAAAGATCCGGCTGTAATGGAGAGATTTGAGCAATATGCTGACAAAGGTTTTTATCTCCGGTGCGGGTTTAACGTAAAGGTTTCAGATATTGAAGCATACGGTGTTGAACTCCTCCCCGTAAAGACTGATATTACATCTGATTTTATCACCGACTTTGTAAGAACGAGCCTTACAGATATTGTAAAGAATAAAAATTACTACACCTCCAAAGGTTTAAACAGGCCACCTCTCTGGTTTGTTGAAGTTAAAGTAGATAACACCGAAAGATTCGATTACAGGCGTGACGTCAGGGAGTGACAGTGAGCCGGAAAGGTTACATACATATCTACACAGGCAACGGTAAAGGTAAGACCACGGCAGCTCTTGGACTCTGCCTCCGGGGGGCAGGGTATGGGATGAGATCGATCTTTATCCAATTAATGAAGGGTCGTGATACGGGTGAACTCAACTCCGTGAAGATGCTGAATTCACTCATAACAATTGAACAGTACGGAAGCCCGAAACTACTCCTCGATAATAATCCTGAAATTTTCACAGAACATAAAACTGAGGCCATGAAAGGATATGAGAGAGCAAAAAAAATTCTCACAGATAATTCCTTCCAGATAGTCGTTCTTGACGAAATTTTTAATCTGCTCAACTTCGGGCTGTTCGACTTGCAGATGGTTATTGAACTCATTGAAAAAAAACCTGAGCCTGTGGAATTGATACTGACCGGGCGCGGAGCCCCTGATGAGCTTATAAACCGCGCCGATCTTGTTACCGAGATGCGTGATGTTAAACACTACTTTGCAAAAGGAGTCAATGCACGCGAAGGAATTGAATTCTGACGCTAGACCCTTTTTTCAAGATAATCTGAAATCATCTTATCATAACCCGATGTTGTTTTAAAAACCTTGTACGCCAGCTTCATGTTCGTTTCATATGATACTTCACCACCGTTCTCTTTCATCTCAGCAAGAACTCTGTCGTAATCAGCCGGCTCAACAATTACTGTCACACTCTGAAAATTCTTCGCTGCCGAACGGAGCATAGTCGGACCGCCAATATCAATATTCTCAATTGCATCTTCAAATGTACAGTCCGGCCTGGAGATAGTTTCTTTGAAGGGATAGAGATTTACCACAATCATATCTATAGGCTCTATCCCGAACTTTTTCATTGTCTCAACATGTTCCGAATTTGAACGAAGCCCCAGAAGCGCTCCATGAACTTTTGGATGTAACGTCTTTACCCTTCCATCAAGCATTTCAGGGAATCCTGTGTACTCCGACACATCCATAACATTAAGTCCCGCTTCCCTTAAAATTTTTGCAGTCCCCCCGGTCGAGAGAAACTGAACTCCAAACTCCGAAAGTCCTTTAGCAAATTCAACCGCGCCGGTTTTGTCAGAAAGACTTATAAGTACTCTTTTAATCTTAGCCATTATTTTATCCTTAAATTAAACTATTTATTCCACTTATAACAGGCTGCATATAATTCAACTGTTTTTACAGGTAAAAAAAGTCTATATTATTGCTTGACCATAAACGCCTAGCCATAATTCTGCCTTTATAACTTTTGAAGAAACGGAATTTAAATGAATTTAAAAACTATTAACCGATCCAATTTCTCAGCAGGTTTTATAATGGCTCTTGCGGCGACATTTATCTGGTCATGGAACTTTATTATTGCCCGCGGTATTTCAAACAGCATTCCCCCGGTAGCTCTCTCTTTTTTCAGATGGAGTACTGCATTTATCTTTATATTCCCTTTTTCTTTTAAAAATTTCATAAGAGAAGCAACCGCTGTCAAAAAAAATATTCGATACATCCTGTTGATGGCATTTTTAAGTGTCACGCTTTTTAATACTCTTATATATATAGCCGGTCACTCCACAACAGCCATTAATCTTTCACTCATTGCAATATCCTCCCCCGT
>CAZVFJ010000012.1:16265-17586 GCA_964625825.1 uncultured Leptospirales bacterium
TTCGGAACCGGAGTTGTTATGCTTTTACCATTTTTCCTGGTTGAACTCTATTTTTCACCTGGCATAAAATTTACATTCCCAGTGATAACTTCTATTTTATACACGGGAATATTCGCATCAGTTGCGGCTTTTTTTCTCTGGAACAGGTCTGTTGAAATTATTGGCGCTTCGAAAGCCGGCATGATCTATTATACGCTGCCTTTATTCAGCTCACTCTGGGCTTTCCTTTTTCTGAATGAGCAATTTCGTGCAATTCATCTTCTTAGCATGATTTTAATTGTGTCAGGAATTCTTTTTGCTACAGGATGGAAAAAAAGCATCAAGATGTAACATATGTTATAACTCCATTCCGCATTAATAAATAAATATTGACAGCTTAATTTTCTAACAGCAATTATATAATATTAAAATTTCAGGATTTCTAATAAGTGAAAAATAAAAAAAATTATTTTGATGAAATAAAAAATTACAGGGTAGAGGATAAATTTATCGAGCACCTTATCAGGCTCCTCTTCTTTACAATTATTATAGGTATAGAAAGCTTAATAAAAAGAGGAAAAGAGTATATAGGCCATATTAAAAATTTTTTTATAAGAAGAACCATGTCTGATATGCTGACAAAATACACCAGATATAAGGAATCTGTTCATTCATTGATGAATAAAACAATGCGCCGGAGAAATCTTCATATGCAGATACACCAGGCAATTAATACCCACTTCTCCGATTATGAAAAACGGATAGTTTTTGGACTGAAAGAATCAAAGGATTCCTTTATCAGTAACTCAAGACGGATTCTTACCTCTGTAAAAGGTTATTCAAAAAAAATAAGTATACGATATTTTCAATATTTACCTGAAACGAGTGCGACCAGTAAAATATCTTCTGCGTTAATATGTATGCAGTTAGTCCGAAAATCATTAAAAAACCATGATGTCTGGAAAAACAGCGTTGATTTCACAGAAACCAAAAAATATCTGAACTCAATTGCTGGAGAATACAGAAATTATATGGCGCTGAAATTTGAAAAATTCTATACTGTTGAATTCAGAAAAAAAATTTCAGATTCTTCAGAAAGGATGAAAACCGTCCGTACAAATATTAAAAAACTCGCAGATACTATTAAAAGGGCAGAGAAAAAACAGATCGGATACAGATTCGGCAACTCCTCAAACTGATTTTTTTCTATTGTTGCTAATCTTTTTAACAGCAAACACACATAACACAACAATAAGAATTATTCCTGCAGCCTTATTATAACTTCCTGCAATAAAAATGAATTTATCCCTGACATGATTCCAGTTATTTCCGAGAGTATAAC
>CAZVFJ010000012.1:17596-30064 GCA_964625825.1 uncultured Leptospirales bacterium
GATAAAATTCCATATCCCCGCACTCAGGTTGCAATATAAAAAAACCTTGAGAGGAGACAGTCCCGATATACCCGAGGCAAGAGATATAACGGATCTTATCCCCGGGAGAAACCTGTTTGCAGCAACAACATAATAACCGTATTTTCTAAACCACTCCTCTGTCGCAATTATACTCTTCGCTGAAAAAAACCTGTAATCCTTTTCAATAAAAAATTCTCTTTCAAGAAATGACCCGAACATATAGAGAAGAAGAAACCCTGTTGCGCTTCCAACTGTAGTTACAATGAGGACAAGAATAAAATTCAGCCTCCCTGCTCCAACAAGAAATGCACCAAAAACTGTAATTGTGTCCCCGGGGATCGGCGGGATTAGATTTTCCATTACAGCACTGAAAAAGAGAAAAACGTACAGCCATGTGTCGTGCATTGTTGTAATAATGTTAAATATATTGTCGAGCAATATTTCCATTAACAGCTATTCCTTTCCATGCTAACCAAAATTTGCAATATTTCAAAGATGATAATTTTGATACCTGGTATTTCAAATAAAAAATTTCTAATAAAGCAATAAATTAAAACATCTTCAAAAATCTTATTATTTTTATTATAGAAAAACTATGAGATGTAATATATGAATCTGAACTCGACTATAATATGCAAAGAAGATTTGAGCAGGATAAAAGCCCTGAACAATCCCTACATTGAAGATATAATAAACAGATATATAGACATCTGTATACCTTCATCGATAAAAGTATTAACTGACAGTGAATCTGATGCTGATTTACTGAGGAAAATTTCTCTTGAGACCGGAGAGGAGAACAGGCTTGAAATGCCGGGCCATACAGTACACTTTGATGGATTTAATGACCAGGGGAGAGATACTGAGAACACAAAAATTCTTCTGCTTGAAAACATACACCGTGCTTCTTCTATAAATTCTCTTAGCAGGGAAAAAGGGCTTAATGAGATTATTGATCTTATGCAGGGGATTATGGCAGGGAAGGAGATGTTTGTTCTCTTCTTCACTATAGGGCCTCATAATTCACGTTTTTCTATCCCCGCGCTCCAGATAACAGATTCAGCTTATGTTGCACATAGCAGCAATATGCTATACCGAAATGGATACAGCGACTTCCTGAAGCTCGGGAAATCGGCTGATTTTTTTAGTTTCATTCACTCCGCAGGTGAACTGGATGAACGCGGCGTTTCAATAAATACGGATAAAAGAAGAATTTACGTTGATCTTCTATCCAACACCGTTTTTTCCATAAACAACCAGTATGCCGGCAACAGCATAGGGATGAAAAAACTTGCCCACAGGCTAGCTATAAATAAAGCTGTCAGTGAGGGTTGGCTTGCCGAACATATGTTTATTATGGGTGTGACTCCTGCCGGAAAAAACCGCGTAACTTATTTCACAGGGGCATTCCCAAGCGCCTGCGGGAAGACTTCAACCGCGATGGTACCGGGCCAGAGAATTGTCGGTGACGACATTGCCTATATCAGGCAGGATGATTCCGGATATCCTCACGCTATTAATATTGAACAGGGAATGTTCGGAATACTTGAAGACATCAACTCCTCTGATGACCCGGTACTTTATAAAACTATTACAACTCCGCGGGAATTGATATTTTCTAATATACTTATAAACAACGGGAAACCCTACTGGCTCGGGATGGATGGAGAAATTCCCGGTGAGGGTATCAACTATTCCGGGGAATGGCATAATGGGAAAAAAGATTCTGCCGGAAATGGTATTCTCTTTGCACATAAAAACGCCAGGTTTCTACTGCGGCTGAGGGACCTGGAAAATTTCGACCCTGTTGTGGAGAAGCCGGATGGAGTGCCAGTACGCGGTATAATTTACGGAGGGAGAGATTCAGATACCACGGTTCCGGTATGCCAGTGTTTCGACTGGAATCACGGCGTATTCACCGGACTCACACTCGAGTCTGAGACAACTGCGGCTACTCTTGGAAAAGCCGGTGTCCGCAAATTTAATCCCATGGCCAACATGGACTTTATTGTAATCCCTCTTGCAAACTATATACAAAACCATATCAATTTCGGCAGAAAACTTAAATTCCCACCCCTTATCTTTTCGGTAAACTATTTTCTGAAAGATAATGGCCAATTCATAAGCAGCAAACTCGACAAAAAAGTATGGCTCATGTGGATGGAGGGAAGAATACATAATACATTTTGCGCAATTAAAACTCCTGTGGGATATATTCCTTATTATGAGGATCTTCAACGTCTCTTTGCAGAAATTTTTCAGAAGGACTTTTCTCACGATATGTATATTAAGCTCTTCTCCATCAGGGTAATAAACTACATTGAAAAATTTAAACGCATAGAAAAATTATTCTCTGCGGAGGACCCGCTGCCCGGAGAGATGACATCGATGCTTGAAAAAATTAAAAAAGATCTTTCTGCAGCGATGAAAAAATTCGGGATGGAAAAAATTCAACCGGAAATGTTTATAGAACAGGATACAGACTAATTTTTTCTGACATTATTTATAGAGCAGGTTTACCAGATAAATATTATCATCTATGCCATTCTCATAAAAATTATAACATCCCCCGTTTATACTAAAATTTTCACATTCAGAAGGGTCAAATTTTTATAACCGGGTAAAGATACATCTTTCCGTTTTCCGCTTGAATTATTAATTTCTATATGCTATATTTTCCCATACGGGGGAAGTTGTGCAGAGAAAAAAAATATTCTGCTTCGGCGATTCCAACACATGGGGCTGCAATCCTGTTGATGACTCACGCTTTGATGAGTTTACACGATGGCCGAAAGTACTTAACACTGCCCTGGGAAAAAACTTTACAGTTATAGAAGAGGGCCTTAACGGCAGGACTCTCCTTGACCTCAATCCGGAGAACAAAGAAGCAGGGGGAGTGTCATGGATTGAAAAAGCAATTTCTCCTCACATTCCAGTAAACATTGTAATAATTTTCCTGGGTATGAACGATGTGTTTGATCCATCCGAAGTATCACTCTCTCAAATTGCCGAAGGAATGAAAATAATAATTAACAAAGTCCGGTACTCTCATAAATCATATTCCTCCCCTGATATAATTCTCATGGGCCCCCCTTCAATTGACAAAAGTTTCGACGGTGCACAATTTTTTGAACTTCAAATAAACAAGATGATCGAACTCGGCCCTCTGTTCAAAAAAATTGCCGGGGAAGAATCCGTTCTATACTTTGACGCATCACTATTCATAAAAACTTCAGGTATAGACTGCTCTCATATTGATAGAGCGAACCACCAAGCCCTCGGGAGGGAGATGGCCAGCTTTATCAGGGAGAGTATAAAATGAAAATCGACCCTATACTCCGGAGAAGGGAACTCCATATAATATTCTTTGTCACAATGATTGCGGTGATGGAGGTCTCTGTAATTTCACCCGTGCTCCCTGCCATTGCATCCGCCCTCCGGATAAATTCACGGGAAGCAAATCTCCTCATTGTTGTCTTTACACTTCCCGGAATTTTTCTCTCTCCATTAATGGGGATTTTAGCTGACAGATTCGGGAGAAAAAAAGTCCTTATTCCGTCACTGATTGTTTTTGGAATCTGTGGGAGCTCCTGTTATTTTGTGAAAAACTTCACCATTCTCCTTATATTAAGATTAATGCAGGGAGCCGGCTCAGCAGCCATAGGATCACTGAACCAGACAATTATTGGCGACATCTTCCCTGGAAAAGACAGAATACGGGCCATGGGATATAATAGTTCAGTTGTCTCTATCGGGACAATGTTCTATCCCGCAATAGGCGGCGCTGTGGCTCTTCTTGGCTGGCACTACCCGTTCCTCATTTCATCACTGGCCTTCCCCGTTGCGTTTCTTGTTGCGTCCGACCTCGATACTCCGGAGCTTATAAAAAACGGAAAATTCAGGGTATACCTGAAAACATCATTCCATCTTATCCGGAAAAAAAATGTTCAGGCCCTCTACCTGGGAACTATGTCCGCATTCATTCTTCTTTATGGAATACTTCTGGCTTTTTATCCATTCCTCATGAGGGAGAGGTTCGGGGCATCTACCTTTGAAATCGGCCTTGTTATATCAACAACCTCTGTTGGAGCAATTATAGCAGCAGTCAACCTGGGGAGATTATCTGGAATCTTTTCTCCGAAAAAACTTATATTGGCTGCATTCACAATTTATATAGTGTCATTCACAATAGCATACCATTCCGGGAATATCTATATATTCACTATCCCTGTATTCATCCACGGACTGGCAAACGGTATACTTATACCTAATATTCAGACACAGATTTCAATCATTGCACCTATGGAGATCAGGGGAGCATTTATGTCATTAAATTCATCAGTTCTAAGGATGGGGCAGAGCGTGGGGCCACTTGCTTCAGGTATAATACTTGCAAGTGCCGGTGAGTCTTATGTTTTTCTTGCGGGAGGTATATTCTCAGCCGCGACGATTATAATTCTTTCATGGGGAGTAAAAGATAACGTAGTGCTGAATTAACCCTTACAGCTATCCTTTATCTCTACCAGGCAGTTAATGATATCCTTATCGTCAGTGCAGCATTTAAGTGAATCAAGAAGTTCATCGCTGTTTGCGACTTTTTTTAAAATCTCTCCACGCTCAGGAGATTCAAGTTCAGAAAAGGCTTCATTATTTTTAAGAATTTCCCGTGCTCTCCTCAGTTTATCGAGGAGTGTGTCGATCTCCTCCGGGATCTGCTTTTCAAGCTCGCGCCTGATTCTTGCAGCATAAGCTGGTGAAGCTCCGGCGGTTGATAAAGCGAAAAGAAAATCACCCTTCCTTGTAAAAGACGGGACATAAAAAGAACAGTTATCCGGATCATCAACGGCATTGATAAAAATATTTCTCCCCTCCGCCTCCATGAATACAAGCTCATTCACAAAGCGGTCATTTGTTGCTGAGAACACAAGGGCAGCTCCGTCAAGATCCCCATACTCATATTCTCTCTCTACGAGTTCAAGATCTCCGGAAGCTTTAAAATTTAATATATCATTATTAATTTCAGGAGATACAACCTTTACCTTAGCGCCTGAATCAAGCAGGTCCACAACTTTTCGGGCCGCGACCTCTCCCCCGCCAACAACAACGGCGAGCCTCCCCTCCATGTTAACCATTACAGGATAGAGCTTCATCAACGCGCCAGTTCAGATGGTACAGGGAACTCCTCCCCTGTCTTTTTCAGGAACTCCTTCTTTTCCGCATCGAGTCCAATTTCGCTGTCAGTGAGATAACACTGCGGATCAGGCGCCCAGAAATCACCGTATGCCCTGTATCCGCGCACCCTCATTGCCCCGGTACAGAGCTCCTTATACTGACAGAGCTTGCATTTGCCCTTGATAAAATCGGCTTTATGTTTAAGGCCATTCATTAACGGATCAGATTCATCCATCCATATATCGCCAAAAGTCCTTTCCCGTACATTTCCAAAATTATAATCCTGCCAGAACTGGTCAGGATGAACATTCCCGTTAAAATCTATATTCCCGATACCGACACCTGATGAATTCGCTGCGCCGCCATTCCATTTAAGAAGAGAGTAGACATCATCCACCCCATCCATATTCTTCTCTTTCATTTTGAGATAGAGATAAACACCATCAACATGGTTATCAACTGTGAGAATATTTATATCGAGCCCGCGCCTGAAATAATCGGCAGTTCTATCAAGGATTATATCCATTGCATGTCTCGACTCGGAGTGAGATAAATCATCATTGTACATAGAAGTGCCTCGACCCGAGTAAACAAGATGATAAAAACACGCCCTGTTTATATTCTCCTTCTCTATAAAATCAAATATTCCATGGAGATCCTCATAATTTCTTCGTGTAAGAGTGAGACGAAGCCCGACCCTCTGGTTCACAGCACGGCAGTTGTCAAAACCTTTCATTGTGCGTACAAAAGCGCCTTCAACTCCGCGGAACTTGTCGTTAATATACTCAAGCCCGTCAAGACTGATACCGACATAAACAACCCCTGCATCCCTTACCCTCTTTGCCGCATCCTTATCAATAAGAGTTCCGTTTGTGGATATTACAGGACGAACGTTTTTTTTCGCGGCATATTCAAGAAGCTGGAAAAAATCCTTTTTCATAAAAGGTTCTCCACCGGAAAAGAGGAGTGAAGGTATTCCAAAATCGGAGAGTTCATCAATAAGCCTCATCCCCTCCTTTGTATCCAGTTCATTATCATATTTTTTATTATCAGAATCTGTGTAGCAGTGTACACAGTGAAGGTTACATGTACGGGTAGTATTCCACACAACTATCGGTCTCCGGAGAGATGCATCCTTCTCTACCCTGTGAGGTGCGTTTCCATGGCAGTCCGCCTTTGCCTCAGTACCATACCTGAGCCCGTCACCTGTTGATGTGCCACCACAATAAAGCTTACCTATATCAATCATAATTTAACCTTTTCCATTCATTAAATTCATCAGAAAAATATGTTACCCTCTTCTTCTTGAACTCATGTAAAGACTCAAGAGAAAGATAATCCTTAATTCCGCTTTTATCTGAAAGTTCTTTAATTATATTCTCAATCTCTTTTTTAGATTTCGCATGCATCATCGCAAAGAGTCTGTGTTCCCACCTTCCGGGATACTCAGTCCTGAGATATAGATGAGATACCGCCACGCAATTAATAAAAATCTGAGGGTCAAAGTTATCATTCACCTTCCAGGCAGTCATGGCATTGGCAGTGAATCCGGCGTTTCTGTGGCTAAGCACTGCCGCGTATCTTCGCATTACACCCTCTGAAATAAATTCAGAAAAATATGCAAGGAGCTTATTCGCATCATGAATATATTTCCCATTCTCAACAATGAGATCAAACGGGCGATTGACCACAGGCAGATCCATTTGCAGGAGGCTAACTGCATCTATAGCGATATTATCTCCTGTAAAAATTCCCTCTTTTTCAGAATATCCTTCAACGCGGTAACTATCATCATCACTGGCATTGAGAAAAACTCCTATCTTAAGCAACTTCTCGTTACGAAGTACAAGATAATCCTCCGCTCCACTCTTAACTGCAAGGGACGAAACTGTTTTCTGAAAATCGGCCTCACTTTCCTCTGCAAGAGTAAACCAGATATTATACTGATGGTTACGGATATAGTTATGGCTTACGCCTGGATGAGAGCTTATTATCTCCCCTGCTTTATCCGCTCTATCAACCGGAACCTGAAACGCCACAAGGCTGAGATAGTATCCGAGTTTTTGCCCGTTAAAAATACCGGAGATGTTACGTATCACTTTTTTTTGACGGAGAGATTTTACCGTGTTGAGAACTTCATCCTCTGATAGACCAAGTTCCTCGCCCATAACTCTATATGGTTCCCGCGAGCAGGGAATCCCTTTCTGTATCCTGTTAAGGACAAGGGCCTCACTACGGGTGTACTCCATCAGTTGCGTTCCTTCATCGGTTTATATAAACAGTACGGCTCCTCACCGAGCATATCACTCTCTGCATAGTATGCCCTTGCCCTGCAGCCGCCGCATACACTCTTATATTCACAGGCCCCGCACTTCCCTTTTAGAGAATTGAAATCCCGCAGGGCAGCGAATAACTCAGACTTTTCCCATATATCCGGGAATCGTGTATTTACGACATTTCCTGCTGAAAGGGGAAGGTAACCGCATGGCTGGACATCCCCCCTGTGTGAGATAAAACATACCCCCGTGCCGGCAAGGCATCCCCGTGTCATTGCTGCCATGCCGTCAGTTTCAAAGGAGAGAGTTCTACCTTCCGCCTTTGCCCGCTGCCTTATTATCCTGTAGTAATGGGGAGCGCAAGTTGCCTTGAATTCAATTTCTACTTCACGCGATCTGTCATAAAACCAGTTTAGGACTTCCTCATACTTTTCAGCAGAGATCATGTCAGTCTCCGCAATTTCAACTCCGCAGCCCACAGGTACAAGCATGAAGAGATGAAGAGCTGCAGCACCCTCTTTTATAGCAAGAGCAAGAATATCATCAATCTCGCCTACATTCCTTTTAGTCACGGTCATGTTAAACTGAAATTCAACACCGTTTTTTTTGAGGAGCCTCGCGCCATTCAGTGCTTTCTCAAAGGCTCCCGATATTCCACGAAAACCGTCATGAGACACTGCAGTACTTCCATCAATGGAGATACTCGCCCTTGCAATTCCGGCATCTTTTATTTTTTTTGCAATTTCGTCAGTTATGAGGGTCCCGTTTGTGGCAAGCGCCACCCGGAGTTTCTTCAATGTCGCATATGCCGCTATGTCAAATATATCCTTCCGGTAAAGAGGCTCTCCACCGGTAAGTATAATTATAGGTGAATATTCTGAAGTAATGTCATCTATAATTTTTTTAATACCCTCAGTTTCGAGTTCACCTGAATAATCAATATCCTCTGCTTCGGCGCGGCAATGTGCGCAATTGAGGTTACATCTTTTAGTAAGCTCCCAGAAAATCAGTCTGGGAATATTTTTATTTATCATTTAGTGAAAAGATCCTCCAGAAATTTTGCGTTCTTAAGTAAATCTTCAGGTTCTCCATCGCGGCATGATATAGAGTTTTTCTTCAGATTGATTATAGGATTATGGAGAGTCCGGTTCATGATTGATAAAGTAAGTTCTTCAACAAGCTGAAAATCTTCTTCAGAAAAATTTTTCATTTTTCTGTTCCTGAATTTTGCAATTTCTCCTGTCCTTATTTCTTCAAACTTGCTTTTAATCGCGATTATTGTTGGAGCAAGGGAACTCTCCTCACACCATGAAACAAAATCATCAACATCATCATCAATAATCCTTTCAGCCTTTTCCATCTCTATTTCTCTGCATCGTTTATTATCTTCTGCAATTTTTTTGAGTGAGTCCACATTATATAAAAATACATTTTTAATATCAGCAACTGACGGCTCAATATTTCTTGGTACCGCAATATCTATGAAAAAGAGCGGCTTACAATCTCTTTCAAACATCAACTCTCTTGTATCTTCCGCTGTAATTACATGGTGAGGAGCAGTTACTGAAGAGATCACTATATCCGTCTCCATAACTGCACGGTCTACTTTTACAAGAGGAACAATCTCTGCTTCAAAACCTATCTCAGCGCAGATCCTTTGTGCTTTTTCGACAGTCCTGTTGGCAATAACAATCTTCTGAAGATTTTCCTTTACAAGATACTTCAGAATGAGTTCCCCCATCTCTCCAGCACCAATAAGGAGAGCTCTCCGTTCTGTCATATCAGGAAAAATTTTCTTTGCCTGCTCAACAGCTATTGACGCGACCGAAAGCGGATTCTTTGATATACCGGTTTCTGTTCTAACACGCTTGGCTGTAGCGAATGCTTTATGAAAAAGTTTATTCAATAGAATCCCCGTGGCCCCGCACTCCACAGCCTGTCTGTAAGACTCCTTTACCTGGCCTGTAATTTCATTTTCACCAATAACCATTGAATCAAGGGATGATGTTACATTAAGCAGATGCCGCACTGCATCAAGTCCATAGCAGGAATAAACCGAACTTTTAAACTGCTCATGTGGAAGCTTTGTATAGAACTCCATAAGTTTTTTTATTGTTTCAACAGCTGATTCCCGATCGTCTGCTGTCATATATACCTCAACCCTGTTACATGTTGATACATATACAGACTCATCAACACCTGACTCAGCCAGTCTTTCATAAAATGCGGGAAGCTGTGTAGCAGGAAGAGAAAGAAGCTCTCTAGTCTCCACTGGTGCGGTTTTATGGCTTAACCCGATGAGAATAAGGTTACCAAAATTCAAATTTGAATAATTTGTCTTATGCATATTAATCCCGGGCAGAAATTTTAAACTGTACTGCTTTTTTTTCTGATTATTCTACCGGTTATAAAAAAGACAAGCACAATTAATACAAGAAAAGAAAGAGAAATTCCGCTCCAGAATAAACTATGGCCAACCGCCACTTGATAAAAAAGTACGGAGATACACCAGGCAAGAACTGTCATATAGCAAACCTGAGAAACAGCGATAATTCCCCCGGCCTCACGGTAAACGGCGCCAACCGTTGCAACACATGGAAAATACAGGAGTATAAAAAGAAGATACGCGTAAGCGCTTGCTCCTCCCCCGAAGTACATTCTCATTTTATCAAGCATCCCTCCTGACACTCCGCTATCGGATTTTTCAGACACAGCAGATGAAAAATGAGGAATAGATTCAGCAAAATTGACAGGCACAGATTTTAATCCCGATATAATTTTATCCGGAATTGAAAGATTCTCATCTCTTGAAGTTGCGGAATTATTGTCCATTTGGGTATAGAGAGTGTTCAGAGTACCAACTATAGCTTCCTTGGCAAATGGTCCGGAGAAGAGAGCAACAGCAGCAGGCCAGTTTTCCTCCTGTACGCCAAAAGGTGTAAAAATCGGGATAATCTTTCGCCCGAGTTTTGTCAGCACCGATTTTTCAGTATTCTCATTACCGAATGTTCCGTCAGTTCCCATTGAATTCATGAAAGAGAGGAACATAACAGCTATTATAATGATCTTCCCGGCGCTAAAAAGAAAAAGTTTCAGCCTTATCCATGTATGTATCAGAATATGTCTGATTCTCGGCATATTGTATGTGGGGAGTTCCATAACAAAAAGGGATGGCTCACCCGGATAAACAGTCTTCTTAATCAATAAACCCGTAAGCACAGATAATATTATTCCAATCAGATAAAGTGAAAAGACCACAGCGCCTGAACTCCTGTAAAAAAATGCAGCAGTAAAAAGCGCATAAACTGACAGCCTCGCGCCGCATGACATAAATGGAGTCATAAAAATCGTAATGATCCTGTCACGCCTTGTTTCAAGTGTTCTTGCTGCCATAACAGCAGGTACGGAACATCCGAAACCTATCATAAGAGGGAGAAACGATTTACCCGGAAGCCCGATGACCCTCATAAACCTGTCCATAATAAATGCAGCACGCGCCATGTACCCTGAATCCTCAAGAAGAGCGAGCATAAAAAACATTCCGAAGATCACAGGGATAAAAGAGGCAACAGCCTGAATACCTGCCCCGGCACCATCAGCAAGTATAGTAATAAGCCATAATGGAGAATTTAATGAAGCGAGAATCATCCTTGTCCCGTCGATAAAAACCGCTCCCGAGACAGATTCAAAAAACTCAATAAACGCTCCTCCGGCAAATAACGTAAACCAGAAAACAAGATACATAACCAGCGCAAAAAGCGGTATGGCAAAAAACCTGTTCAGAAGGATATTATCAAGCAAATCTGTAATCTCTTTCCTGTCGCTTTTTTTATAAACGCATTTCCGGGTAATCCCCTGAATAAAGCCATACCTGTAATCAGCTATGATTATATCGGATGATTCATGCAGCAGCTTTTCAATACCTGCAATTTCATTATCTATCTCTTCTGCACTTAAAAGTTTGTGAGATACAGCAATGCCTGTAACCCACTGGTCCTTTTCAAGAATTTTTATTGCAGTCCATGCAGCATCAGGTGAATTAATAGAACTCATATCCTCAAGCGGTTTTGACCATTTTTTAATCACATCTTCAATTTCATTAGGAAAATCAATTCTTCTTGGCGAAGGATTAACAGATCCTATGTAAGGAATGATCTCTTCTTTTATCTTCTGAATCTCCTCTTTTCTTGTTGCCACTGCTTCAATTACAGGGCATCCGATCTGGGCCGAAAGGAGTTTGCTATCAATAACCTTATTCTGCTTCTCAGCCATATCTATGCGGTTAAGAATTATAATCATAGGGACTTTCAGTTCCATGATCTGGGTGGAGAGGTAGAGGTTCCTTTCGAGGTTTGATGCGTCCACTATATTTACAACGAGGTCAGCTTTACGGCTCAGGAGATATTCACGGGAAACCCTTTCATCCTCGGAAAATGCTGAGAGAGAATAGATTCCGGGGAGATCAATAACTTTTATATCCCCGGTTTCATGCTTCATAATACCTTCAATCTTTTCAACAGTAACTCCCGGCCAGTTGCCGATTCTCTGGCTGCTCCCTGTCAGACCATTAAACAGAGTGGTTTTCCCACAATTTGGATTCCCTATTATAGCGATTGTTCTAATTTTCATAAATACTCCGGATAGTAATCACTATACATGCTGTTTTTATAAACTTATTTTTATCAAAAGTGGGCGCTTCAGATGAATTGCAGACAGCTTATATTAACTAAAAATATTCTCATTTAACATAAATTTTTTGAGCCATACCGTGCCCTAACGCAAGCCTTGTATCATTGACCTTTATAACAACAGGACCATTTTTTCTTGATGAGAGAACTTCAATCTCCTTTCCGGGCAAAATGCCCATGCTGATTAATTTTTCTTTAAAAGCACCGCCGCCTTCAAATTTAACAATTATAACCGAGATCCCTGTATCTATTTCCGTTAATCTACGATTTTCAGTTTTATTCATAAGATTCATTTTATTCTACCAATAGCC
>CAZVFJ010000013.1:0-2559 GCA_964625825.1 uncultured Leptospirales bacterium
CGTTAGTCGATTTTACTTCAAAAACACCGTCTCCCAGTTCGAGGATTGAAATATCGAATGTACCACCACCGAGGTCGTATACGGCAATTTTTTCGTTCTCCTTGCTTTTATCAAGTCCATAGGCAAGAGCTGCCGCTGTTGGTTCGTTTATAATTCTTTCTACTTCAAGGCCTGCAATACGGCCGGCGTCCTTTGTAGCCTGCCTCTGTGAGTCGTTGAAATATGCGGGTACTGTGATTACAGCCTTAGTTACTGTTTCACCAAGGAAATCCTCGGCAGTCTGTTTCATCTTCTGGAGGATTCTTGCGGATATCTCCTGTGGTGTGAATTCCCCTGCAATGGTTTTAATCGTGACGCCGCCATTGCTGTCATTTTTGACATTGTATGGCACCATTGATATTTCGCCAGATACTTCATTGTGTTTTCTGCCCATAAATCTTTTTACTGAGCGTATTGTATTCTCCGGGTTTGTAATAATCTGGTTTTTTGCAACCTGGCCTACAAGCCTCTCGCCCTTATCTGTGTATGCAACAATTGAGGGAGTAGTTCTCTGCCCCTCAGAGTTCTGTATTACAACGGGCTCCCCGCCTGACATAACAGATACGCAGGAGTTTGTTGTCCCTAAATCTATTCCAATTATTTTACTCATAATTTTTACTCCTTCAGAATAATTATATTAAATCATTTTGATTAAATTTCATTTTTTAAATCCCCCGATTGTCAGTTATAGCCGCTTTCGGGAGCGTTCGATTCATCCTGCTTCGGAGCCGGCTTTGTAACCTTCACCTTGGCAGTCCTTACTATATATTCTTCAAGTTTAAAGCCTTTCTGGTAAACTTTAGTCACGGTGTCGGCTGTAATATCGGGATCTGTGGCAATTTCAACAGCTTCATGGAAATTCGGATCAAACGGCCTGTTTTCAGCCTCTATCTCCTCTATGCCGTATTTATTTAATGCCTCAGTGAGCCTCCTGGATACAAGTCTTACTCCCTCTATAAGAGAACTGCTTGCGTCGCTGCTGTTCTCTTCGGATATAACGTCCGAGGCATCGATTGCCCTTACGAGGTCGTCATTGATGTTAAGGATATCAAGAGCAAAATCCTTAATCGCAAGTTTCTTGTATTCCTCCTGCATCTTGATTGTTCTCTTTCTAAAGTTTTCAAAATCGGCCTGTCTTCTCTGGAGAAGATCTTTTAATGTCTCGATCTCCTTATTTAGACGTATTATTTCCGTATCCTGGGCTGAAATTTCTTTCTCCATCTTTTCGGATTCTTCACAGCTGCAGCTGTTGTCCTGGTTTTCATGTTGAAGATCCTGTTCCTGGACGGCTTCATCTTTCTTAGCTGTAATTTCTTCCATGCTCATTTCTGTCTGCTCCGCTTTTACTTTTTTTGTCATTTATTTTGACATCCTGGTTAGAAGTCCGGATACCGCTTTTCCTGTATAATCAACAAGCGGCACCACCTTCTCGTAATCCATTCTTGTGGGCCCTATGACTCCGATGGCTCCCACGGGCCTGGTTCCGATTCTGTAAGATGATGTAACAAGGCTGCATCCGGTAACTTTCTCGTTGTCTATCTCCTCCCCTATTAAGATTTTTATCCCTTCACTTTCTACATGTTTTTCGAGAATGTTCTTCAGGATATTTTTTTCTTCTATTATATTAAGAAGGCTGTTAAGCCTTGATTCCTCCACCATCTCCGGGATCCTTAACAGATTTTCTATACCGTCTATATTGATATTTGATTCACCTGTCTCTGCCAGTGCCAGCTGAGCTATATCAAGTGCAAGCTCACTGTTTAATGAAGATTCTTTGTTTTCCCTTAATACACCGAATATACTATCCTTAATCTCCTGAAGGGAGTAGCCGCAGAGTTCTCCTGTGAGATATTTCGAGTATTCAGAAAGTTCATCCTGGGTTACCCGGGCCGATAGTGTTACCTTCCGGGTAAGAATCATTCCTGTACGGGTAACTGCTATTACAAGAACTTCACTGCTTTCAAGCTGAATTATCTCCACCAGTTTAAGCACTGTGAAATCCGGTCTGGGTGAGAGCATAACTCCTGCATAACGTGAAACCATGGAAAGCATTCTTGTTACTGATTCGAAAATTTTGTCAAGCTGCAGTTCCTTCTGAAATATCTTTTCATCAATCTCCATATCATTGAAACTTGAATCATAGTTTTCAAGGAGTGAGTTCACATAATACCTGTAACCTTTGTCTGTAGGTATTCTCCCCGCAGAAGTATGGGGCTGCATCAGATATCCGAGCCTTTCGAGGTCGAACATTATGTTTCTCATAGTTGCCGGAGAGAGTGAAAATGAGTATTTCTGGACAAAAGACCTCGAACCGACAGCCTTACCTGTTTCGATATACTCGTAAACTATCGAATTAAGTATTGCAGATTCCCGTTCGTCAAGGATTCTCTCTGTTTCTAATCCATTTTGCACTTGATGCCACCCTGAATTTATTAGCACTCATAAATAACGAGTGCTAATAACCAATGTAATAATATTTCCACGGGAGTTGTCTAAATACAGAGTATAATCACCGGTATT
>CAZVFJ010000013.1:2569-14823 GCA_964625825.1 uncultured Leptospirales bacterium
ACGGGAGTCAAGGAAAAATTTTATTTTTTCTAAAGAGTTTTTTATTTTTTTATCTGAGGCTTTTTTTTGTTTTTTTCATCGGAATCCTGCTTTTTGTCACCTGCCTCGAGGGTCAGTTTAGCGGCATCAATAGTGGTTTTCAGTTTGTCGGCATCAGAGCTTTCACCCATGACTATATGGACTTTACGGAGAGCTTCAAGGAGAATGATAGATTTTTTAAGATCTTCTCTCGATTTCGAAGAGAGTTCATATTTGGTCCTGTACTGCTTGGCGGCCTCTTCAATTGAATTCTTGGCAAGTCTCATATGTTCAATTCTTATACGGAAAAACTCCTCTCTGGGATCCCTGTATTTTAGAATATCAGAGAAATTTACAAGATTTCTTATAATTACTGCTACTTTAGCCTGTAACTCAACAAATAGCCATTTCCATTTTGAATCTTCACCCATAGTGTTTTTCAGGGTAAAAAGCATGTCGTTTATCCTGTTGGCAAGATCATTAATTTGCCGTGGATTGAGTTGACCGATATTTGCCAGGTATTCTTCGTTTTCCTTCAGTGATTCCCGGTCTACATCATCTCCTACTATCTCTTTCATGAGTTGAAGAATCTTGGAGAAGTTTGATCTTGCTATATCAAGACTTTTATTATTTTTGATTCCGAGCATATTTAATGAGAGGTCGTTCATTTTTATGTATATTTCTATGGATTTAAGGAGATAATTCACCATCTCGAGATTGTAATATGGCTCAAGTTTAGGTTTATTTTTTTTAGTCAGGGATATTTCCCGCACTTTTCTTTCAAATTCGTCAGATTCAACTTTCAGTGCTTTTATGTCATCATTATATGCGGCTTTCTGTGCTTTAGATATGGCCATGTACCATCTCCCCGGAGATTATAAATAATTGCTTTGTTCATTATTATTAGATTAAAGAATATTTCAAGATTATTTTGCGGTATTAAATCATGTTATCAGTTTTTACTTAATTTTTGTACGGTAAATATAATTTATAAAAGCCTGAAATTTACAAAATACTATTGACTTCCGCAGTTGCTACACCTCAATTGCTGAAATTTCTGAGATTATGTGCTCTCTGAACCTCCACTCTATTCTTTTCTCGACGGAAGGAAAGGCTCTTCAAATATCTTGGAAAACTTCTTGCTTAATTTTTGATTTATAAAATTATCAGGGGTAGTTTAATATAGAATTTTAATCATGATTTTATAAAAAGGTAATAATAAATTATAATGAAAACTAAAAATACTATTAAACAGAGCTGGCCAAAGTCGTTCATGACCGATGAAAATATTGTATTACTTTTTCTCGTTTTTTTCGGCCTCTTTTTCAGGTTCCTCACAATAACGAATATTGAAACTGGTGGAGATGCTGCCAGTGTTTGGTTTGCAGCAAAACAGTTATATTACAACCTGCCATATCCTATTAATCATCATACAGCGCGCTTTGGTATGATAATTCCCGTATACATATCTCAGGTCATTTTCGGGACGCACCCGGTTGTCTATTATATAATACCGCTTTTCTTTTTTATTTTGCAGGTGATATTTCTTTATAAGATTGCAGCGCAGGCATATGGCATCAATCTTGCTTTTTTAAGCTCAATGATTCTTATATTTTTGCCGAAGATGTTCAGCCACGCGGTTCAGATAAAGCCTGACGGATTCTGCGCAACCTATATATTGATATGTGTATATTTTATTTTTAAATTTAAAGATTCTAAAAAGCATTTGTATTTTTATCTCATTTTATCCGCGTTATTCATGTTCCTGGCATATATGACTAAAGAGACCAGCTTGTTTTTTCTTCCTGGAATTGCGATCTGTATATGGATCATGAAAAAGAAACTAAAGTATGTAATCGTTTTTGGCGCTGTATTGTTTACCCTTTTTCTGGGGGAAACAGCTATTTATTATTTTGCTTTAGGGGTGAAGACGGGTAGGATCGAAATTGTTACAGCTTCTCATCTGGACAGTGGAAATCTTTTGGCCCTGCCATCGATATGGAATCTATTTCTCCGGTATGCTCAGCTTAATATATTTGAAAAGATTTATTTTTTTGCTTATATCGCAGGGTCATTCTTTCTGGTTGTTAAAACAAAAACAATAAAGATAGATGAAAAAGTTAAATCGCTGCTCATCATCCCGCTTGCTTTTTTTGTATTATTAACATTTGCTGTAAAGAGTATTAATCCGGTAGTCCCTGCCATGTCATATAACCCTAGACACCTTGTTCCGGCAGCTCCTTTTATGAGCTTCATTATTTCTTATTCACTGATTGTTGTTTTTAGTTCCGGGAGAATATCTTCTCTGATGAATAGGGTAAAAAAGCCTGTTCATCTGTATGCCGGTATTACAGGAGTTCTTTCGGTGGTGTGTCTTATAGTGGTTATTACTGTTATGCCTTATTTTTCTCAACTGAAACGCGATAGTTTTTTGGGTGAGCATCCCTTTCCGGCGACATTTCAATATCACACGATATTGAACAATGCCTATGCAAACGGCATACCCATTATACAGGAAAAGGTCATCGCTGACAGGTGGAAGGATCCTGTTGATGCGGTTCAGATGTTTATGAAAAGGGGCTATTCCCAAAAGGAGGCCTGCGAAAAAGCTGAAGTTATTGAGAAAGATTATCTCTATTGCCTTGGCCGTGTCCAAAAAGGTGATTATAAAACTTTTAAAATTTTCACCCATATCTTCTGGGACGGAGATTTTAGCTCCAAAGACAATTTTGTTTTTCCGGTGATGGAAGAAATTGAAATTAAAAATAAATTTATCGGTTTTATGGTAAATGAAAAACTTAAAAAACAGATAGACTATAAATCACAATTATTTAGCAATAAAGAGAATCCGGTATTGGTAATGCGGGAAAAACCGATCCGGGTTAAACAAATGAAATTAAAAGAGTTTTTAGAAAAATAGTCAATTGAGGAAAGAATTCAATTATGTCTGCAAAAGAAAAATATGACTTTACTCATCTTACAGAGAAACTCGGCGGGAAGAAAATGCCTCTGTGTAATTTCTGCGGAACCTGTATAGGTCTCTGCCCGACAGGAGCCCTGACATCTGACTATGAAAAAGGAAAACCTGTTTTTGACGAATCCAAATGTACACACTGCGGCCTCTGCTATAGCCACTGCCAGGGTATAGCAGTAGACTTCCGGGTACTGAATGAGTCTTCTGATAAAGGTGAAAAATTTGACAGGTATATCGGGCATTATAATAAATGCTATTTAGGGTACTCAATTAATGATCCGGTAAGGCGGAAAGGAGCTTCGGGCGGAAGCGTTACCAGGCTGCTGGTATATATGATTGAAAATGGTCTGGTTGATGGAGTAATAATCCCGCGGCAAAAGCCGGATCAGAAATGGCTGTTCAGGCCTGAGATAGTCAGTGATGTTAAGACAATCAAGGAATCCGCCCAGTCAAAATACTGCCTGATTCCCACAAACGAGATACTTGGCGCACTGAATGATAAAAAAGGGAAATACGCGATTGTCGCCCTGCCATGCCAGATACATAGCATCAGGAAACTGCAAAGTGAGGGGAATAAAAACGCGAAGAAGCTGACATACATATTATCATTAATTTGCGGGCATAACATGGAGTATGGTGCAACTGAATTCGGGATGAAGAAGGTTTCTGTTAAAAAGGAAGATGTAATAGATGTCAAATACCGGGAGCATGGCGATTGGCCGGGAGGTCTGTCATTCACTCTTACAAATGGAGAGAAGAAGGGAATAAATTTTTTTAATTATCATTATCTGAATGCAGTATATCTTCCTAACAGGTGCAGGCTATGCCCTGATTATTACGGTAATTATTCGGATATCAGTTTTGGTGATTCCTGGTTGTTCAGGTTGTTAGATAAAGGAGTAGATGAAAACGGAATCCCGAAGGGATGGTCCGGTATTATCGCCAGGACTGATAAAGGACTTACTCTGCTGAAGGCTGCACAAAAGGATAAGGCGCTTCATCTTGAAGATGTTGAACCTGAAGAAATTAATGAATCATTTCCTTTTAATATCTCCTATAAATTAAATGGAATTTTTATCAGGTTGAAATTTGCACGTAAAAAGCCTGACTATATCGGCCTGGAAAAACCTGAAAAACTTGATCGATATTTATATCATTTTATATATAATATTATTCTGATTTTCGGTTCAACCAGGGGATTTAAATTTTTTCTGAGATTGATGCCGTTGGATTTTCTTTTATTTCTTATTAAAAATTTCAAAAAGATGATGGGATACAAACCCAATGCAAGGGATCAGGTTTTAAAGTACAAAGAGAAATCTAATATTTTCAAATAACAGGGATTGTGGCGAAAAATTTTTATTTAAATATATC
Organism: uncultured Leptospirales bacterium; assembly: GCA_964625825.1. Classification (GTDB taxonomy): domain Bacteria; phylum Spirochaetota; class UBA4802; order UBA4802; family UBA5550; genus UBA5550. The sequence continues at coordinate 6,936 of CAZVFJ010000013.1, forward strand.
ATGATTATGTTGACTGAAAGCTATAAAATGTCATTTCGACGATCGGAGAGGAATTCGAAATGACATTTAGCTGTATATATTTTAATTCTAAAACTACAAGGGTGTAATCAAAATATTATGAGTGAACAATACTATTTTACATTAAAAGGATTCTGGGGCAGGGTCCGCGATGAGTATAATTATTATACAAAGAGGCCATGGAATCTGAAACAGGTTGGCGAATTCTGGGATACTGTAGACGATTATGATGAGGTAAATGAACAGCTGTATACTTATTTCAGAAGGTTTACCAATTCTTATGATCTGGCTATTAAACATCTTAAGAAGGACAAATATAATATGCTTGATGTTCAGGCGAGAAGCGGGAAGGGGAGCCTTTTCTGGCATGAAATGGGGAAAACCAAAAGCTCAGTCTGTGTTGATTTTTCTGATTTTTTAATTTCGCTGGCAGACCGGAGATTAAATGGCAGTGGGTTAAAATATAAAAATGTTAAAATTCTGGATTTGCCTCTCCCTTTCAAAAACGGAGAGTTTGACCTGGTCTGCTCATATGAAACAATTGAACATGTATACGATTACAGTACTTTTTTTGATGAACTTGTGCGTGTGCTCAGTAGTGATGGCGTCCTCATCCTGACCTGCCCGAATCGCGCATGGGAATGGGTCCACTGGTTATCAGCTGCGATAAATATAAATCACAGTGAAGGCCCGCATCGTTTTTTAAAGAGAAGCGAACTCATTAGATGTATTAAGAAAAATAAAATGAGAGTGCTTGAGGAAAATAGTACAATTATTCTTCCATTTAACAATAAAGTTTCCGTATCAATAGATGCGTTTATGGAGAGGTTTCTCCCCAAATTTCTGAAGAGCATGCTCGCTCTAAGGAGGACTTTTGTTCTGGATAAGGGGGGGAATTAAATATAACCTTGAAAAAAATTTTTATCTTTTTATTCGTATCTATTATTCTTTACTTCCTGTTATTTTTCTATCTGGATTTTTTTACAGCTCAAAAATATACCGGATATAATAAGTACAAAAATCAGTAAATTGATGCCCTGGTTGTTTTTTACGGGGACTTCGATAGTGATGGAAATATCTCCAATGAATCGCTGAGAAGGCTTTCATTTGCAGTTGATTTACACAGGAAAGGAATAGGCGATAAAATAATTTTTGTCGGGGGATGGAGACCATTAAAAAATCTTCACGGTTCGGCATTGATGGCAGAAAAGGCTATGAGGATGGGGGTACAATCTTCGGATATTTTTTATGATCTGATTTCAAGGGATACTATTCAAAACTGGAATGAAGCTGGAAAAATTATTAAAGAGAACAATTTTAAAAAAATTATATTAGTCTCTTCCCCGTTCCATTTGTTAAGAATAGAGAATATGATAAACATCGGGAATGGTATTGAGGCTTATTATTCAGGTTATGAGGGCAATAGTGATCTTTATCCTAAAAGTTTTTTCGAAAATTTTTCTGAGTATAATTATAATATGATATCAATTATGGCATATTATATATTGCCTTCCGGATTATATCAGGGCACAATAAGTAGATTAAGAGGTTAATAATTCATTATTAAGCTGTTAAAGATAAAAAATGTAGTGAGTGATTGAATTGAAAAAAAATATTAAATATCTGAATTTTATAGGATTTATTCTCCTGGCCGTTATCCTGTGGAAAATTGATTTTAATCAGGTTGGCTATTATTTAAAAAATGTGAATTTATGGTACCTCCTCCTCGCTTATCCTTTTTTAATACTGAACGTATCATTGAAATCAGTCAGGTGGAATTTTCTGATGAGGAGCCAGGGAGTAAAATTGCCTTTTACCGAGACACTCTATGTATATTTCTGGGGTTATTATTTCGGCACTGTTACACCGGGAAGAGTGGGTGAGATATCAAAAGCTATATATTTTCAGGATAAATTTGAAAACCTGGGCAGAGCTTTCGTCTCTGTGGTTGTTGACAGGTTATATGATGTGGGTATACGCTTTGCACTTCTCTTCATGTTATACCCGCTTTATAGTAACCTTTTTGAATTTAAGTTCATAGGCTTTTTTATTCTTCTGGTGATGATCGGGGCAGGAGTTATAGTCCTTGTAAAGATGAAGTCAATACGCAACATAGTTACAAAATTCAGCAGGTATGTTATCCCGAAAAAATATTATCAGTCGATTATGAGTAATATCTCAGGTTTTGTTAATGATACGGTAAATATGATCACCAGTATTAAAGTTGTCGGAATGTCCACTCTGATAACTGTTGTATGCTATTTATTCTATTTTATACTAACTTATGCTATTCAGAAGAGTTTTAATATTGATATGAATTTTACCTATAATATCTTCTGCGTAGTTATAACAAGCCTTGCTGCCGTGATTCCGATATCAATTTCAGGCCTCGGAGTCCGGGAGGCTGTTATGATATACCTGTTCAGCAATATAGGTCTGGGAAAGGAAGCAGCAGTGTTGTTCTCGTTATCATTTTTTGCGTTAAATCCTATCCTGGCCCTTCATGGCTGGATAGTGAATACTTTTATGATGTTCGGGAACCGTGTAGGTAAAGGGAAAGAGGATGTAAACTCCTCAGGGACTGTCAGCAACAATAGGGAATGATGCAACATCCCCTTTCTAATAATTCTCTTGACAGATATAGGTGTGATTATTCATTTTTAAGAATAAATAACAAAACTGAATTTAAAAAATCAGAGGAATCAATGAAAGAAGGATTAACACTTGTAGTCCCCGTATATAATGAGATCGGCGCCATAGAAAACAGCATTATCCATTTAAAAGAAATTAAAAAAAGCTGTTCAGATTTTAAATTTGAAATTATCATTGTGAATGACGGCTCTACTGACGGGACAGAAAATATACTGAAAGGTATTTCAAAAGATAAAGATTTAAAAGTAATACATCATGCCAAAAATCGCGGCTATGGGGCTGCATTAAAGACCGGGATACGTGCTTCACAATTTAATTACATTGCTATTACTGATGCGGATGCAACTTATCCGGATGAACGTATTCCTGAATTTTTTCGTGATGTGATCCAGAATGACCTGGATATGCTTGTAGGGGCAAGAACAGGCGAATCCGTGAAGATCCCTCTGATAAGAAGGCCTCCGAAATGGGTTATAAACCAGCTGGCAAATTATATGACCGGGACTAAAATTCCTGATCTGAATTCAGGATTACGAATTATGAAAAAGGAGGTTGTTGAGAAGTTTGTACATTTCCTTCCGGATGGATTCTCTTTTACATCAACAATCACTATATCTATGCTTGCTAAAGGATATCAGGTTAAATATGTTTCTATCAATTATCATCATAGAAAAGGTAAATCCAAGATCAGGCCGATTTATGACACACTGAATTTTATTAAGCTTATAGTCCGGACTGTCATGTTTTTTGATCCGCTTAAAGTTTTCCTGCCGATCAGCCTCCCGCTTCTGTTCGGAGGATTTATCCTTGTGGTGGTTCAGGGGATTCTTTATCATAATATAGACACAATTTCCGTTCTGATTACATTGTCCGGACTGAATATCCTGACTGTCGGAATGCTTGCTGAAATGATTGCCAATAAAAATTAAATTCCATCAGGCTCCTTTTTTAACTTAAACCGGGCACTAAAATATACCGGTTTAAGTAAACTGGAGTAGGCCTGAAAATCTATCTGCTTCAAAAAATACTTGCTATCATCCATTATAAATAGTTTTTGACTATTTTAAGTAAATAAATACAGTATTTATTCCTTAACTTATTTGATGTAAAAAATGTTGTATTATCTTCGCCTCCGTAAGCGGCAGAGATATATAATATTTCTTTTTTCATTTAAATATATGTTTTGGGAATATTATTGAAATAAATATGATTTTTTAGTAATATTTTGAAAAACGACTCTAAACAGCAAATCAGAAATTAATGATCAATAACCGCATCGAACATGAACTGAAATATGTAATAAGTAATACCCGTGCTGTCGATATTGTCGGATGGCTGTCCAGGTATTGCGAGCCTGACCCGGAATTTCCACAGGGTATTATCTCAAGCATATATTATGATACTCTACAGTGGAAATATCTTGACCAGAAATTTAACAGCTTTTATCTCAAAACGAAAGTAAGGCTGAGATGGTATTCAGATCTTGAATACAGTTATCATTATGATGCGGCTTTTGTTGAGGTAAAGTATAAAATCGGGTCAAGAAGGGAGAAAGCAAGAGTCAACTCTCCATACAGGGGCGGGGAGATTGCAGGTATGCCGCTTGAGGATGGAAGGCTTCTAAGAATTCCGGCGCTATTGAACAATAAAGGGATAGTAATTAAAGACAAACTGATTCCGGCTTTTCAAATTACTTATAAACGATTCAGGTATATCGATCCTTATTCGGGGTCAAGAATATGTTTTGATTTCGACATACATTCGCCAAGAACAAACAGGATAATGCTTCCTTATATCAGTTCTATCATGCTTCAGACTGCAGTTTTTGAAGTGAAAGGCGGTGAGAGTGAGCTTCCACCGTCTCTTTATCCCATGACAGACATGGGGCTCAGAAAATCCGCTTTTTCAAAATACAGCGCGTGCTATCAGAAGCTTACGCGGCGGCATTATTGAAATATAATATAAATCTCAGGAAAGGGTGTTTTTATGAATTTTTCCTATGAAAAAATAACCTCAATATTACTAAAAGGTTTCGGCAGCCAGAAGATGGAGGATATAGGGTTCTTCCCGTTTCTCCTGCTGCTGATGCTCTCTCTCATTGCAGCGATGATTGTGTCTTATCTCTACCTGAAGTTTTATAAAAACAGGGCAACAGGGAGCCAGATCCATAGGGCATTTCCTCTTCTCGGTGTCGCTATTACCGGGATCTTTATATGTATACAGTTTTCTCTGCCGCTCTCTCTCGGCCTCCTTGGAGCTCTTTCTATTGTGAGGTTCAGGACTCCGATAAAGGAACCGGAGGAGATAGGATTTATCATGATTGTGGTTGCGACTTCTATCTGTTGTGCGACGTTTAATATCCTTTTCCTCGGGATTATTCTTCTGGTGACGTTTATCGGGCTTCTGATATTGCAGAACGGGCCAAGGTTCCTCAAGGGAAGGCTTAATGACGGTATGCTTATTCTGACAGTTCCGGCTGATGAATATAATGGTAAAGCCGGCGAAATTTTCAGCTACTTGAAAAGGTCTCTCCCTGCCGGTAAGATTGAAAGCATTACAGAAAACCAGGGGGACTCAGTTATATCGTACAGTTTCAGTACTATTGAAGATGACATGATCCTTAAAATAAAAGAGGAGCTTTCCTCTATCTCACAGCATATAAGCTCCAGCTTCTTTTTTAACCGGATCGGGGATATCTGAAAGATTTCAGATGAAAAAAAATCTATTGTTCATCTTCCTTTTTATGGCAATAGCTATCTTGGGAGCTCTACTCGAAAGTGAGAGCAGGTTTGAGACTGCAATTAAAAGATTACGCAACAGGGAACTCCCTTCACCTCTGCTTAATTTCGGGAGGAGAGGCCAGATTCTGAAGGAGATGGGACTCAGATATGTAGTACCCGCAAGTGAAGAGAAGGCTGATAATGGTGCAAGCAGAATAAGTCTCGATCTCTCAAAACTTGATTCAAGAGAGGAATGGTTTGACTCTGGTTCTCTTCCTCCTGAAAAGATGGCAAGCACTTTAGTTATGGATAAAAGTGTGGTTAAGTCCGGCCTTCCTGTTCTCTCCATGTATATGAACAAACAGGATCTTTACGATGAATTTACAGGTATATATGCAAACCCCCTGGAGAGGGGGAGAAACTGGGAGAGGCCCTGTTTTATATCATATTTCAAAAACGGTGAACTTCTTTTCGGCACAGGTGCAGGAGCGAGGATTCATGGCGGGACAAGCAGACTCCACCTGTTAAAGAGTTTCAGGTTATATTTAAGATCAGTTTATGGGAAAGAACAGTTTTTAAAAGGGGCTGTTTTCAATGGGAACGGGGACCCGGTCAGTCATTTTGTGGTAAGGAAGGCTGATGAATCTTACGGTTTTGTTAACACAATGGCTTATGATATCGCAAGAAAGGCTGGTTGCTATGCTCCTTTTACTGAGCCTGTCCGTCTTTACCTTAATGGAAAGCCTCACGGACACGGCAATTTCGAAATGATTGAACATCTGAAAAAGGATTACCTTGAAACTCATTTCGGACACAGCAATTTCGTTTTTTATAAAGTTAAAGGGAGAAAGGATAGGCCTCCCCAATTTCAACGGTTATATGAATGGGCCAGATTATCTGATGAAAATATCACACTTGAAAAAGTATCATCTGTAATTGATATAGATAATTTCATAAATATATGGATTGCTAATATTTTCTGCGCAAACAGTGATCCATATCAGGGAATTGCGCTGCTTGACAAAACAAAGAGCAATCCAAAATGGTTTTGGCTCATCTGGGATATGGATCACAGCTTCAAAAATATTTATGAACCTGAAAAGAAAAATCTCTGGGAGCAGGATAGGCCTGTAAATTTTGTATACTCCGACGAAAAAAAAGAAACTGATCCAAGATATTTTCTTTTCAGAAAACTGATATTTAGCGATGAGAATTTCAGAAATCTTTTCAGAAAACGTCTCACGGAAAAGTTAAATTATGTTCTTACCGCTGATTATCTTATTTCTGTGGTTGATTACAACAGCAGAGTGGCCCGTAGTTTTGGAATGGATATCAATAAGGCAGATACAGAGCTCCGGGAGTTTATGCTGAAACGTCCGGAATATGTTATGGATATGATGAACAGATTCTTTAAACTGGGTAACGTAAAGAAAGTTAATTTCAGGATCTCTTCAATTTGTCCTGTCCAAATCGATGGGTTTGAAGTAAAGAAAAGTTTTACAGGGTACTATTTCAGCGGGAGTGAAATTTTATTAAATTGCCGGAAGGGATCTGCATATGGATGGCTAATTAACGGTGTGAAACATAATGGGAGTTTGTTAACTGTCCGGGTAAACGGAGATATCCGAATAGAAGCGCTCAGGAAATGAAATTACCAATTATAACAAATATTTATTGATTTTATTGAATCGGCTTAAGTATGTTTATATTTTAAAGCTTTTAACTTTTAGCGGAATTTTAATAATTATAAAAACAATGTAACTATGAACTATAAAAATTTAATATTAACAGCCCTCCGGGCACTTACAAAAAATAAGATGCGGTCCTCATTAACCAGTATCGGTATAATAATCGGTATATCATCAGTTATTGTTATGATAGGTATGGGAAACAGCGCAAGGGTAGAGGTGAGGGAAAAGATTTTTACCTATGGTGCTAATGCTATGAGTGTCAGTTCAGAACCTCAGTGGACAGGAAAATGGTTCAGTGACACAGACGTGGTTGAGTTAAAAAAGAACTATTACCAGATTGAGAAGATTAGCCCTTATCTGAAGAATAAGCATGCCCTTGCCAGATATAAAAATAAGTCTTTTGAAACAAATGTTGAAGGTGTTAACGACGAGTATTTTGATATAAAAGGTAAGAAAGTTGATAAGGGACGGCTTCTGATTCCAAATGATATAGAAACAACCGCGAAAGTCGGAGTAATAGGTGTTTCTGCCAAGAATGAGCTTTTTGGCAACAGGAATCCTGTTGGTGAGCAGATACTGCTTGATGGTGTGCCTTTAACTATTGTAGGGGTTCTGGAATTTACAGGCGAATCATTTGGAGGGAGAGATTTTGATAATGTCGTTATTATTCCATATTCGACTTATAATATAAGATTTTTAAATAAGCGCGTCTTTGATGAAATATATATCAAGGTCAAGGATGAGCAGTCAATGGACGAGGTTGAAGACATAGTAATAAGGTATATGAGAAGCAAATTTTCAATACCT
>CAZVFJ010000013.1:14833-17519 GCA_964625825.1 uncultured Leptospirales bacterium
AGGATAAATTGAAAATGGCTAATGACATCTCAAACGCCCTTGCGATACTACTTGCAGGTATAGCATCTATTTCACTCTTTGTCGGTGGAGTAGGGATAATGAATATTATGCTTGTTTCTGTAACTGAAAGGACAAGGGAGATTGGAATAAGAATGGCAATAGGTGCAAAGAAAAAGGATATTATGCTTCAGTTTCTGATAGAGTCAGTTTCATTGAGTATGTTAGGTGGAATTATTGGTATAATTCTCGGGCTTTCAATATATGGGGTCATCGTTTATTTTGTGAAGTGGCCTTTTATTTTTACTCTTTCTTCTGTACTCGTTTCGGTATTGTTTGCAACAGCTGTGGGTGTTTTTTTCGGATACTATCCATCCAAAAAGGCGGCTGATCTCAAACCAATTGAGGCGTTAAAGTATGAATAAAATAGAAGTGCTGTCATTAAAATTCTGGTCATTTATTACAGGGAGGGAGAGATGGAAATCCCTCCTCTTTGTTTTTGCGGGGGCATTCATTCTAAGGATACATACCCTCTTTATAGATTTTATACATGTTGATGTTGTTACGTCATATGTACTTGTTAAGCGCGATCTTGCGGGGCTTGATTTTTTTCCGAATAAAAACTGGCTTAATCACTACCTGGTGAAGTGGAGCATAAATTTTTTCGGTGATTCAGTTGCTTCATTTCATCTGACAGGGATTATATTTATACTTCTCACGATGATTTTTATAATACTGCTCGGCAAAAAGATATTTAATACCAGTGCGGGTATAATCGCAGCTATGCTCTACGGCTTTATTATATCTTCGTATAACACTGAGTTTACGGCTACTAACGGAGAGGTGTTGTATAACCTTTTTTTTATGAGTACATTCTATTTTTCTTATATAGCTTTTATTGAAAAAAAGATATGGGGCCTGGTATTCGCTGTCTTATCTGTTTATGCAGGATATATGATAAAGGTGCAGGGAGCTTTTTCACTCCCGGCTGTATGTGCGTACATTATTTTTATATTTCCTCTCTATAGAGAAAAATTTAGGATTTCAGTTTTAAGATATTATTCTATTTTATTTTCAGCAGCATTTGCGGTCCTGATTATTATCTTTTTTGACTGGAATTATTTACATATGGTTTTTAATGGTTCCCTGCGGAATAAAATTGAGCCATTAGTACAGTACGTGGCTAACAGGGGATTTAATCCCTTCATGGTTGCAGGAAAGCTTTTGCTACGTGCTATGCATTTTATCCTATACCACAGTATTATATGGATTCCGGGGATACTGGCTATTGTGGGATATTTCAGAAAAAAAGAGAGGAGTGAAGGTGAAGGATTTCTTGTCGTAATAACTCTGGCTCTTTTTGCTTCAATTTTTCTTGGGGGAGCAAGACTCTCTGTCCACTATTTTATCCCTGTACTTCCGACGCTTTCCATCCTGGCTGCTTCTTATCTGGAATACAGGGTTGCTGAACCGGGGTTCGCCAAAAAAGCTTTTCTTGTTTTTATGATTCCAGTAATATTTTTTTTCTCATGGAACATGAAGGATGCATATATAAAAAATTTTGCACCGCAGCTTAAACAGGAGGAGGGTAAATTTGCCTATTACTTCAGAATGATAGCTCTCGCTTCGCATGGGGAGTATCTTCTACCTCATAAAAGTATTCTTCCTGTGCTTGATTACCTGAAGAATAGTACTTCACCCGATACGACAATTATGTCATGGCCAATGGGTACTGAAGTTGTTTATTATTCCGGAAGATATTCCGCCGGTTATTCATACTGGATGAATGAAGGGGCGCTTTACGCTATTGTTCAGAGAGAAAAGGGAAATATTACTGTTTATGAGCAGTACCAGAAGAATTTTATTAAACAGGTAAAGAGTCTTAGCCCTGATTGTTTTATTGATGTTGGTTCAACATCAATGATAAGAAAAGTTCTTGTTTACAGAAAGAAAATTGATCCTCCATACTATTTTGACTGGAACACAGCTCCGGTTATAAGATTTGGCAGTTTTGCAACACTTGATGATTTCCCTGATGTTATAAAGTTTCTTAACAGTAATTATTCCTTTGCAGGTAATTTTGGTGATGGTAGAATATGGGTGAGGAAAAAGTGAACAGGTATATTAAATATATTCTCTGGATAGCCGGACTGATTTTTATTCTAAGAATTCCTGCTCTTTACCAGCATATTATCGATATTGATGAAACTGCATTCAGTGAATTTGCCGGTATTATGCAGAATGGAGGGATACCATATATTGATGTCGTGGATAACAAACCACCTCTTACTTATTATTTTTTCTATCTTGTTTATTCTTTAACGGGATTAAGAAGTCTTATTGCTGTTCATATTGTTACAACATTCTGGGTTATCTTTACATCGGCAGGGATTTATTTTTTCGGAGTTAAATTGAAAAATAGTGAAACCGGCCTGGTTGCTGCATTATTATTTGTTCTTATGATGCATACTTATGAACCTAAGTATATATCTGCAAACGGGGAGACTTTGATTAATCTTTTTCTCGTCGTATCATCTTTTATATTTATCTTCTTCAACTCAAGAGGATCACGCAATATTTTATTTCATGTTCTTTCAGGGATTTTACTCGGGCTTGCTGTTATGACAAATTACAAAGCCGGGATACTTGCTATTGTCTTTACAATCCATTCTCTTATTGTTGATCCTTT
>CAZVFJ010000013.1:17532-29636 GCA_964625825.1 uncultured Leptospirales bacterium
CTCATAAAAGGATGAATACCTTTAAAGATAACTTCATAAAACTGTTAATTACAGGTCTCTCTTCATTTATACCTGTCGCTGCATTTGCGGTGCTATTTAAAATTCAGGGGAACCTGAACGAAGCTTTTTTCTGGGGGTTTCTTTATAATTTCGGATATATAGAATCGGGAAAAGGGGCTTTTTCGTCATTCAAAATTATAGGGAGAACAGGATATTTTGTTATCCTGACATTACCTGCATGGATAGCAGTTATTAAATATTGTTCATCAAAAATTAATGAATATAGAAATGCTACTCTTAAGGGAAAAAATAAAACTGAGTATTCATGGCTTTCATTTCTTATTCTCTGGCTGTGCTTCTCTATATATGGAGCCACACTCGGAGGACGGGGGTATGGACATTACTTTATTCAGCTTGTACCTCCGCTTTCACTCCTGGCTGCTGCCGGATATGAATATATATATCGATATAAAAAATTTTTCTGGATATGGCTGATTATCCCCGTGGTAATATTTACCGCTTCAAGAATTGATATTTTAAAGACATATGAGCTGGTGAACTATCCGAATTATAAATCAGAGATAAGTTTTCGGAAAGCAGGTGAATATATTAAAGGAATATCAGCTCCCGGTGACAGAATTTATGCATGGGGATGGTCTACTCCAATCTACTATTTTGCTGACAGGAGATGCGCTTCACGATTTATTATTTCAGATTTTATTTCGGGCAGGATCTTTGGTACTTCAAATACTTCAGGTGCTGTAAGGAGCGAATTGACAGAAAAGTTTTTACCCTTGCTCCTGGATGATCTTAAGAAAAACAGCCCACTCTATTTTATAGACACTTCTCCATCGGGATTTTTCGGTTATGACAGGTTCCCGTTAACAATGTTTCCTGATATTAATTCTTATGTTGAAAGTTATTATAAACGAGATACAGAAATAGATGGAATAGTTATATATAAAATAAAATTTCATTAATCGTTTTTCTGCCATCTGAACAGGAACGAACCTGTGGTAAGAAATAAAATAGACATTATCGTGAGTATCAGTATCTCGTTTTTGATTTCATAAATTGTTGCTCCATCATTCATAACTTTACGTACTCCTGCTGTTATGTGAGTTAATGGAAGAAATTTAGAAAGAGTAATGACCCAGGGACGGGCCCCTTCCATTGAAAACCATACTTCAGACAGCAGCATCATGGGCCATGAGAGGAGATTAAGCACTCCTCCCGCGAATTCTTCACTGCTGCTTCTTGAGGCGATTATGAGTGCGAGTGAAACCATACTGAAACTCCCCAGCATGAATATAAGCAACAATGTAAAGTATGAACCTCTGTTTTCAAATTTGTAGATTGCCACGCAGGCACTGTAAACTATCCCTGTATTCAGAAAGATCACAAACATGCGTGATAAAATCTGGGCTGTGAGAAATTCAAATGGAGAAAGAGGTGTAACGCTGAATCTTTTCAGTACACCATTTTTTCTATCCCGGACAACTGAGTAACCTACACCGAAAAGTGCGCTGAACATCATGCTCATTGCAAGCACACCGGGGAATAGCCATTCCACGTAGGGTATCTCATGTCCGTTAACGCTCTCACGGGCGAAGCTGCTTTTCTCTTTTCCTTCGGCTGTAGAAATTAAAATTTTTTCAACAATAAAACTTTTAGGTGATGAAGAGCTTTTCCAGTATTTGCCTTCTGCCGGGCTGATGAGAAGATCAATCCTGTGATGGAGCAGCCTTGTTATCCCTGATTCCTCTGATTCAATATTTATAAATTCAACGAATTTTGTTTTCCTGAAATCTTCATATTGCTGGGCAATCTCAGTTTTTATTTTACCGGAGTAGATTACTCCGACCTTGTATTCATTTCTGCTGTCCTGGCTGAATATAAGGCTGAATCCCACAATTACAAAAAATGGGAATAGAATATTCCAGCCGAAACCGGACCTATCCCTGTAAAATTCCCTGTTGCGGTTGATGAATATTATAAGCATCCGTTTTAACATCGTATTATGCCCTCAGGGTGTGCCCGGTAAGTTCGAGAAAAATATCTTCGAGGTTTGGAGTCCTTACTTCCATTCCGGAAAGGTCAGCTCCCGTCGCTGCAAGGTCCTGGATACACTGGTTCAGGGAGTCGGTACGGAACTCTATCCCGTTTTCAACAATAAATGACTGGCATGACAGGACATTGGTATATTTTTCAGGCATGTCTGTTCTTATGTATATTGTCGCACCTTTACCGTATTTTTTCAGGAGAGAGCCCGGCGTGTCGATGTCAATGATCTTTCCGTAATCCATAATTGCGATACTGTTGCAAAGCCTCTCCGCCTCCTCCATGTAATGCGTTGTAAGTATTATTGTTTTACCGGAATTTTTTATACCTGTTACGATCTCCCATAGGTGCCTCCGTGCCTGGGGGTCAAGGCCGGTTGTCGGTTCATCAAGTATAATTAATTCGGGATCGTTGGTGAGCGCTATAGCAAGGAGGAGGCGCTGTTTCTGCCCCCCGGAAATTTTTCTGTTGTCGCGGTCGAGTATTTCATCAAGTCTGCAAACATCGATGATCCATTCTATGTCGGTCTTCTCAGGGTAAAGTCCCCTGAATGTTTTGAGAGTTTCAAGAACAGTGAGGTATTCCGGGAGCCTGGTGCTCTGAAACTGAATCCCCACTTCTTCTTTAAACCTCCTGCCGCGTTTATCCCCTTTGTAGAGTATAGTGCCGGAGTCCTCATTTAATATACCTTCAATGATCTCTATTGTAGTAGTCTTGCCCGCCCCGTTAGGCCCGAGGAGGCCAAAGCATATCCCCGGATCAATGGAAAAGCTGATCCCGTCAACAGCCTTGACACCGGGAAATGTTTTTTTAAGATCAATTACTTCGAGGATAGGATTCATATTTTATCCCAGGTTCTGTTTTCTGTACTGGCTCGGTGATATTCCTTCTATCTTTGAAAAAACAGTACAGAAGGTTGTGTTGGAGTTGAATCCTACGGCTATACCTATTGAAAGTATTGAGCGTCTGGGTTCATCGATAAGCATTTTTTTAGCTTCATCAATACGGTATTCGTTAACAAAGGTGTTAAAGTTTTTCTTTATTTTTTCATTTAGAATCTCCGAAAGCTGATGAGGGCTGATCGCAAGCTCCCCGGCAAGGTCGCGTAGTGAAAGCTCTTCATCTGCAAAAACCTTTTCGTCACGCATAAGTTCTGTTAGCCTTGTACAGATCAGATCAACATCGAGCCCGGAAATCCTCGACTTTTCGTAATGGGCTTTTCGCGTCTCACTGCGCAGAAGCCTGTAATAATCAGGCTGGCGTTGTGTAATAAGATAAACATATATTGTTGCTGTATTGGCAATAAGGATTGATACCTGTACTGCTGTGAGAGAGAAAATGTAACCGAGAAAGCATATCAGGTTTGATACTGCAATTGACAGGGCGGAGATATAACCCATCCGTGCCACTTGTGATACTCTGTTATTACTGTCTCTCCTCCACACCGGAAGCATCTGAATAAGGACGGGTGTCATAAGCGCAACCATATAGAAATTTGGTATGATGGCTGTCATATATACAATTTTGATATAGAGCGGCAGAGTGCTGAATTTTTCACCCACTACAGGAAGAATGTATGTATACTGTGAAATATCCCCCTTAATAATAAACGGAAGCAGCAGAAGGATAATTAGTGAGATGATGGAGGGAATAGCAAGGAGCGCATGGTATTTAGTAAGAATAAATCGGCTTGATAACACCCACCTGTATCTGAGAATTATAATCGGTGGAGTGAGGTAGACAAGAGGAGTTATGAACATTGTGAGTTGAAATGTATATTTCCATCCATAAAGGACATTCGTGCTCAAAAAACATATTTGAAACATCCAGAGCGCCATCGTAAAGAATGACAGGGCAAAAAGATAATCTATGAATCCCTTTTTAGCCTGCATCATTTGTCCTGCTGATATGATTACAGCGAATGTTGGGCCAAAAAACATTATAAAATAGAGTGTCTTTTCTGACATATCAGCTCGTGTTCTGTTCTGGAAAACTTATTTTCAAAGGAATTTTAAGAATACCTTATTTTATAAACGGCTCGTTTTAATGTCAACAATAAACCCTGCTGAACCGGGCGGTAGAAAGAGTGGTGTTTTTTAATTCATGCGATTCCCGGCTCAATTGTAAATTTCAATAATTCAAAAATTTTTTCAGAATTATAATTTTTAAAAACCGGGAATTTTAGAAGTTATAAATCAGAGAGACATTATCTTAAAGTTATGCTAATATTACACATACGGTTCACCGGTTTGAAATAGCAGCATTTAAAATATTATAAAAAATAATTCCGGGAGGAATGACAGGATGCATAACAATATTGATTACGAAAAGGAATTTCAGGATTTCCTTGCCAATGATGATCATCTTGGGAAGATGGTTCACAAAAGAGCTAAAAAATTCGGGAATTCAAAGGTTGCTGTAAGGCATAAGGCTTTCGGCCAATGGGAGGAGTTTACATGGTCCAGGTTTGTTGACCTTATAGATAACTGCGCGATGGGATTTCTTGAGTATGGAGTGAAGGAACGTGAGTTTGTCGGAATATTTTCTAACAACAGGGTTGAATGGGCGGTTGCTGATTACGCATGTTTTACAATTAAAGCCTGTTCCGTGCCGATTTACCAGTCAAACTCCGCTGATGAACTTAAATATATCGTAAACGACTGCTCAATCAGGATACTCTTTGTCGAAGGGCAGGATCATTATGATAAGGCTATTAAGATTCTCCCTGAAACATCAGTGGAGAAGGTTATAGTTATTGATCACAGGATCAACTATGATAAAAACAACAGCAAAGTTATTTTATATAAAGATTTTATCGAAATGGGTAAAAAGAGCAGTAGAAAGGATGAAGTTTATAAGCTTCTTGATTCAGGAAAAACTGATGACCTGTCTACTCTTATATATACATCAGGGACTACCGGAGTTCCTAAAGGGGTTATGCTTACTCATAAAAACTGGCTGGCCATGCTGTTTGCCACAGGATACCATATCCCGATTATTGAATCAGATGTTAACCTTGCGTTCCTGCCTCTTGCGCACGTTTTCGAAAGAGCGTGGAGCTACTTTATCCTCTGCTGCAACGCGCGTGTTGACTATTGTAATACAGCAAAACCTGATGTGCTAATGGAATTTCTCGCCGAGTCAAGACCGCATTATATGTGCAGCGTGCCAAGGCTGTGGGAAAAAGTTTATGCAAAGGTTATGGATGGGGTTAGCGAGGCCCCGGAGAAGAAACAGAAGATATTCAAGTGGGCTCTTGAAATCGGAGGACAGTATGCTTCTTTAAAACGCGATATGAAGCCGGTACCTTTCAGTCTTGGAGTAAAACATAAGGTTGCTGATACGCTTGTATTAAAGAAGGTGCGAAATCTTTTCGGTGGAAGAAATAAGGTATTTAATTGCGGGGGAGCTGCTTTTTCAGGCGAGATATCAGAATTCTTTTTCCGGTGTGGAGTCCTCCTCCTTCAGGGATATGGGATGACGGAGTGTTTTGTTATCAGTGTTGCTAACCCGGAGCATAACAAGTTTGGCACATGCGGACCGGTTGTTCCACTTATGAAAGTAAGGATATCTGACGAAGGAGAGATCCAGGCCAAGAGCCCGAGCCAGACACCGGGATACTGGAATAAACCTGAGATGACAAAGGAACTCTTCACTGAAGACGGATGGGTCAGAACCGGTGATATCGGCTATGTTGACGATGAGGGCTATGTCGTAATCACTGACAGGCTTAAGGATATGTTCAAGACTTCGGGAGGAAAATATGTAGCTCCTCAGCAGATCGAAACTTTGCTTAAAGAGGATATTTTCTTTGAACAGGCTGCGGCAGTAGGTGATGGTAAAAAATATGTTTCCGCTCTTATTGTTCCATCCTTTGAACAGCTGGAGACTTACTGTAAAAAACAGGGTATACCTTTCACTTCCAGAGACGAGATTGTTAAGAATCCTGAAGTAATTAAACTCTACAGAGAAAGGATAGATGCAAGGACAGAGACCCTTGGACAGGTGGAAAAGATTAAGAAATTTACACTCCTGCCCGATGAGTTTTCACAGGAGACCGGAGAACTGACTCCGACATTCAAGATTAAAAGGAAAGTTATATCAGAGAAGTATAAAGATGTAATTAATTCAATGTATACAGAATAAGAAGACTTTCTATATTGGTGTGAATTATAGATTTAAGCTGCCCTTGCCGGCAGCTTTTTTTTCAGTAAATAGTTCGCGGAGTTCGAAATGATCTGAATAAAATTTTTATTAAATCAATCTTTACCCTGAATCTTCTCCACGCTGCACGGAATATACCTGTGGTAGGGAGTGGCTGCGAATCTGTCCCTGTGGGTGTTCTTCGCAAGCCTGTTCGCGTTAGCCCCGTAGGTTTTTCCCTGATACTCAAGGCCGAATCCGTGAGGAATCATAATATATCTTTTGCATGTCTGGTCTGTCACTTCAAGCTCAATTTCAACGGACCCGGCTTCAGTTGATACCTTCACCATATCGCCATCTTTAAGATTGAGTTTTTCAGCGTCAGCCGGATTCATTATACAGGTACATGAACGTTTACCTTCATTCCATACCGGGTTGCGCATAAGAGTGTTTGCGTTATACGGTATATGCCTTCCGGATGAGAGTATAAAGGGAAATTTCGCGTCAAGTTCAAGTTCCTTACGCTCACGTTCAATTTCAATTTCAGAGAGCCACTCCTTCATTTCAGGGATGTATATGTTCACTTTTTTATCTTCGGTACTCAGGTCAGAGAAGTTGTCCTCCGGGTCTGATTTTCCAATCCACAGTCCTTCCGGGTGTTCGATTATTGCCTTAAATATCTCTTCGCCCAGGAGCGGCCCCTTGTTGAAACCCGCTCGTACTGCACTTTTTTTGAAGCTTCCCGGCGCGGTCATTAACATTGCCCAGAGGTTTGCCAGGTTTCCTGAACCAAGCTCTTTGCCGAGAGTTTTGGCAACTATAAACGGCATTGATTTAAGTGCTGATGGATTGGCCTTGCCGAAATTCATCAGTTCCATCCCGAACTTTAGCCTGTTCTCCTTTGCCGCTGCGTATAGCGCTTCAGGTATCTCGGGGATGAATCCCATTTTATCCGCTATGCGCATATGAATTTCACCGAGCTCAATCTGCTCACCTTCCGGTTCAACAACAGGCCGCCTCATCTGGAAATATATGCCGGGCCATGTCCACGGGAAGAAAGTGCCGTCCCACGATTCGTAGCCTGACTTTGCAGGGAGAACATAGTGGGCGAATTTTGCTGTTTCTGTCATTGCAAGCTCACACACAACAAGGAGTTCAAGTTTAGAAAACGCTTCCTCGTATGCGGTTGTATCCGCGAATGAGCGGAGAGGGTTGCACTGGCAGCACATAACGGCCCGCAGCCTGTCAGGCCTGCCGCTCATTATTTCCTCTGGCATTACATTTGGGGGGAATAGCCCGCAGAGAGCCGGAAATCCGGTTTCGACAGTGTGCCAGGTCTTTTCATCACGTTCGTCCGAATGTCCTACTATAGGCATAAGCATTCCGGGGATAATATTTCCTCCGGGGACACAGAAATTGCCTGTAATTGTAAAAAGAATTATTTCGAGGTATGATGTGAGTGTACTGTGCCTGTTCATGTATACGCCAAGGTCCGGGTGATACGCGGCTTTTCTGATTTTAAGCTGTCTGCATACTTCCCGTACCTGTTCATAATCGAGCTCACAGAATTCAATTGCAGCTTTCGCGTCGAATCCGGTAAACCAGCTTTTTATTTCTTCATAACCGGATACATGGTTTGTTATATATTCATCATCAGTCCAGCCTTCATTTATTACAATTGAAATCATTGCTTTTGTAAGAAGGGCATCGGTTCCCGGTTTTATCGCAAGATGTATATCCGCAATCTGTGCTGTCTCGGATTTTCTTGGATCAATGATCACAAGGAGTTTGTCCGGGTCTTTGGCAAAATCACGAAGCACAAGCGGAGCGCGCGGGATCTGATGGCTCGTCATTCCGTTCCAGCCGATCCCCACAAGCATGTCGCAGTTGTGCTCATCAGGGATGCTGAATTTATACTGTTTACCAGTAGCTCTCCCGTGTGCCCAGAACTGGCCTGTCAGCTCCTGAGCTATAGCGTTGTAGTAATACTTAGAACCCAGTGCTTTCATCAGCGTGACACCTGACGCAGCCTCAAAGTGACATCCCTGTCCTCCGCCGCCCATATACGCGTAGGAACGCGGTCCGTTTTTTTCTATAATATCTTTCAGTTTTGCTGCGATTTCATCAATGGCCTGTTCCCATGAAATACGCTCAAATCCCTTTTCTGTGCGTTTCAGGGGATATTGCAGCCTGTCTTCGTGATGTTCGTGGTGTGCAACACTCAAACCTTTGCGGCATGCATATCCTTTACTTCTGGGGTTATCTTTATCTCCCCTGACCTTTATTATCCTGTTATTTTCAACCTCAACCTCAAGCCCGCAATTCTGTGCACAGAGTACGCACCCAGTTTTTTTCCATTCACCCATAGCATCCTCCTGTAAGAAGTAACATTTTTTTATTTTTTATTATTTCCGGCTTCGGCTGTCGAAAAATATTTTTCAAGCTCCTTTAGCCAGTTAATTCTCGTTTTCTGGTTCATAATGCAGTATTTCAGAACCAGAAGGTTCAGCTGATCCATTTTTCGGGCTGACATATCTTTATATGCTTTATTAAAATCTTCCAGTGTCGATTGTGCTTCTTTAATCTGCTCTCTTATTTTTTCAGAGGCATTTTCCATCTCCAGAAATTTAAAATACATAGATTTGTTAAGAAATTCATCTTTTCTTATCATCTCGTACCTGAAGGCCCTCTCTTCACCTTCGTTACCTGAAAGCCATGCGAGAAACTCCTCACGCCCTTTTTCTGTTATGTGATAGTTGTGCCTGTTAGGGCCCGAATCCCGGTATTCAATTTCTTTCCCGATAATGCCTTCTGCTGTCATTTTCTTCAAAAGAGGGTAAAGCTGGCCGTCGTTTATCCCGAACTCCGCAAGAATTTTTGTTAAAAAGTCGGAGCGGAGGAAGTACCCGTGCGCGGGGCCCCTCATAAGTGCTCCCAGTATCATATGTTTTGTCGCCATATATTATCTCTTATATACCTTACTGGTAAGGTATATAAGAGATAATATAATTTTGTCAAGGCTTATTCTCTATTATAGTTTTTTGTTAAAATGAAATTCTTCGCGTATCTGCGGGAAATTATCTTTGTAGAAAAAAAAGAGGAGCTGAAATGGCTCCTCCTTGTTCAGTGTTGTATAATATTGTTTCTATAAATCTTCACCATAAGGCTTGTTGAAACTATTCTCAAGGGCGTTGTTCTTTTTCATCAATCCGTCCCAGAGAAAATTGTTTACCATAGGTATTACCTGTTTCAGATTTTCTGCTGTTAACTGTTCCGGATGTGCGAGTTTTGCAAGTATAGTCTGATCCAGTTCGCCTGTCTCACCGTATGCCTTACCCAGCTCATAAAATCTTTTAAATACCTTTTCAACTAAGGCCGGCGGCTGTACAGTAAGGCCCTCGCATCCTCCCTTACAGATTGTTCCACTGAAAACAGTTCCAAGTCTCTTTGCGAGCTTTTCACAGTACCGGGCCACAAATCTTGTATGGTGAGTTTCGGGAAATCCGCACTGTGTCATAAACATCAGTTTGAGTTTTGGATTTTTTCCCATGAGGGGCTCGAAAGATTCAAATAGCTCCTTCACTGACCCGGGCATTGCATCAACATATAGCGGGAAAGCAATGAGAAGACTCTCCGAGTTGAGGAACATTTCTTTTTCCTTCAAAAAGTCCGGTCTGTCTTTGATCGAATGTGCAATCTCAATATTATTTCCATCAGTTTCGAGGAATCCCTTTATAAAATGCTCGAGAAGTTTTTCGGTATTCCCCGAGGTGCCTTTTGGTGACCCATTAATTATTGATAACCGCATTTGCTGCCTCCTCTGCCGATGTATTTGTAAGTCTTAAAAACTTGAGAGAGCTCTGAAGATTTAACGCGGCTCTACGGAATATATCATTTATTATTTCAATGTCTTCATCGTCAGTGTCCCCGGATTTTTCAAGGAGGAGTGCAAGTACGGGGTACTTTTTATATCTTTTCATGTGATGAATCTCTCCTTCCACATCTTCAAGGTATGGGTGAATGATTGGAATGATTCTGTCCAGGGCGTTTTTTACTATAGCAGCAGGATATCCCATGATTACGGGTGATGCAAGCACTACCAGGTCAGATGCGAGAAATTCCCTGCATAGAATATCGCCGTCGTCCTTAAATATGCAGAGTCCCGGGGTCTTTACCCAGCAGTTGAAACATCCCCTGCATGGAGAGTAATTCATTTCCCTGAGAACAAGTTCTCTGGCCTGGTGACCTTTTTCTGTTATTGAATCTATTACGGAATGGATGTAGCTGTTCATATCGGAACCGCTCCCGCTCCCGTTTAAAAAAAGAATTTTCATAATCCCTCCTCTTGTATGCAATTAGTTTCATAATTAAATAACATTTGTTATTTGTCAAGAACAATAAAGGAATTATTTAATTGCCTTACATGAGTTATAATTTTAAATTGAATCTGGTGAGGTTATTTATGAAAACAAGAAAACTCGGTAAAAGTGAACTATATGTTACAGAATTGATTTTAGGCACATGGGCTATCGGCGGTACAATGTGGAGCGATTATGATGAGGCAGGTGCAAAAGAGGCGATTGCCGCTGCTATAGACCACGGGATTAACTGCATTGATACTGCGCCTGCTTATGGAGGAGGCCATGCTGAGGAGCTTATCGGCGATATCATTTCAGGGATGAGGGATAAAGTTTTAATTGCAAGCAAGTGCGGATTGAATATTGAGGGGAGATATGAAAAAAATCTCACCCCTGAATTTATTATGCATGATCTTGAAATGTCATTGAAGAGGCTGCAAACAGATTACATTGATCTCTATCAGATACACTGGCCGGTAAATGATGTTCCAATCGGAGTTTCTATGGAAGCGCTGTTGAAGGCAAAGGAGCAGGGGAAAGTCAGGTATATCGGTGTATGCAATTTTTCAGGCAAGGAGCTTCAGGATGCAATTAATTCAGGCGAGGTCGTTTCGCTGCAACCACATTACTCGCTTCTTGAAAGAGAGATTGAATCTGAGCAGATGAAGGTCTGTGAGAAAAACGGCGTGAGCATAATTTCATACGGATCGCTCGCTGCCGGTATGCTTACCGGAAAATATCAGGAGCACCCTAAATTTAAAAAGGGTGACGCGAGGAGTTTTTTCTACAGGTTCTTTAAGAAGGAGTACTGGCCGGCAGTAAAAGAGGTTGTATCGGAGGTGGAACTCATTGCCGATAAGTATGGCGCCAGGCCGGGACATGTCGCAATAGCGTGGATTCTTTCCCACAAGTCTGTGTCAGGAGCAATTTTCGGAGCCAGAAATGCAGATCAGCTGAAAGACAATCTTGGCGGAGCCTCGCTTATTCTTTCAAAGGATGATATTGAAACGCTAAATAAGATTACTGAGAATATTTATAGCTAGAACAGGACTGCTCTTTTTGAATTTTTTTATACGTGTTTTTATATTTTCTCTTGCTGGTGGGGGAGTAACATTACTCTCCCGATATTATTTTAAGAAGGCTCGCGGCCGCCTCCTCCGGGCCTGACATCTCATATCCCGGAATGCCAAGCCTTGTCCTCATCTGCCCCACGTATACGCCTTTCGCGAAAAACGCGTTGAAGAATTTCATTGCCAGGGGGTCGTGAAGTTCCCTGTACTGGGGCGGCCCGAATATATTTGCGAAGTATGAGTGAACAATTCCTGTGGCAGTAGTTGTTCCTTTGCTCATTACAGTCCCCTCCCTGAAGAGGCTAAAGGCGTATTCCACTGAGGTGAACTTTTCAAGTACTGGGTGCTCCTCATCCACCTGCTCGTAGTTATTAGCATAAAGTAATATGTCAACTTTGTGCCCTTTTATTATATTTTCGTAATTTGTTACAGGGAGTACGATCCTCGCGTTTATCTTATTTGGAGACATCAT
>CAZVFJ010000014.1:0-29017 GCA_964625825.1 uncultured Leptospirales bacterium
ATATACTTAACATCGGCTCACTGGCGGGGATTGCCATCAATAACGCACGTTTATACGAGATGGCTACAACAGACATGATGACTAAATTAAAAATACATCACTACTTTCAGACGATGCTCGTTGATGAGATCAAACGATCGACCAAGTATGACAGGCCGTTATCACTTATTATGGCAGATATAGATAATTTTAAAAAATTTAACGATACTTACGGACATATGGCTGGTGATGAAGTTTTAAAAAAAGTATCTTATGTAATAAAAGAAAATATAAGGTTAATAGATATTGCTGCAAGATATGGTGGGGAGGAGTTTGCAATAATACTTCCCAGGACAGATATAAATGAGGCGATAATTGTTGCTGAAAGGATCAGGGCAAATATTGAATCTCTCCAGGTTGATTTCAGCAATAAAAAACTTAATGTAACAATATCTGTCGGCGTTACTCAATTTGATACTTTAATTGACCCTGACAAAGAGAGTCTTGTGGAGAGAACTGATAGGGCTCTCTATATTTCCAAAAACGATGGTAGAAATAGAGTCTCATTTCTTTAATTAAAATTTAAATGACCCGGATTATGAAAAAAATAATTACTATTATAACACTTTTTATATTTGTTTCAGGCATTTATATTATCCCGTCAGCAAATGCTATTACTCTTGGTGATATTCAGCCTGAAAAGACTGCGGGAGAAACGGATAAGTCAACAGGAGGCTCCTCAAAAGATGCTCCTCTTAAATCAGAAGATGCCCTTAAAGAAAAGAGGCGGGATCTGCGCAAAGAGAATCAAAAGACGGAGGAGGTTAATCCAAGATTAGTATGTCTTCTTTCAGTTATACTTCCTGGAGGAGGACATTTTTACATGAATAACGATGCGAAGGGGATGTCTTTTTGTCTTGCGGCCGGGGCAGGGTATACTTTAACTGGATTTTTCATGATAAAAACAATGCTTGCGGATAGGGGGAGTGTAGCTTATAAAAATTATCTTCTTCTTACAGGATTTCTTTTTTTTATTACACTTGTTATTCATTTTGTAGGTATTATTGAAGCATATAGTGATGCTGATGAGATTAATAAAAAAAATCTTTTTCAACAGGGTAAGAATGATCCCTATTCAACAGATATCGTAGTTGAAAAATAATTTTATGTCTCATTATTTTTTTAATATTTTGTTGACACGAAGAAAGTTGTTATGATATATGGCTAATGCGTTTAAAAAAAGGGCCCATAGCTCAGTTGGTTAGAGCGGCTGACTCATAATCAGTAGGTGCAAGGTTCGATTCCTTGTGGGCCCAATAGTAAGGGGATATAAATCCCCTTAAGTTTTATAATAAGTTGAAAAGGATAAACACCATGTATGCGATTGTTGAAATAGCTGGTAAGCAATATAAGGTTGAAAAAGATGCTGTCATTAATGTTGATAGATTAAAAGGCTCAGAAGGAACTATAACAATTGAAAAAGTCTTGTTATATTCTAATTCGGGCGATGTTAGAGTAGGTCAGCCTTATTTGAAAAATGTTCAGGTAAAAGCTGAAGTCCTTGGAGAGATTAAAGGTAATAAAGTAGTTGGCATAAAATTTAAAAGAAGAAAGAACTATCAGAGAACAATCGGTCATAGACCGGTATATTCACAACTTAAAATAAGTGATGTTGTAGCAAGTTAAAAAAAATTGGTCACTGCCAGATTTTATAATATCATATTTAATGAAGGCGTTCAACTAAAATCAGGGAGTGAAAGAATAATAATTGATATATCGGGTCATAGTGGATATGGAGAAAACGGTATTGATATTGTTTGTTCTGGAATATCAGCTTTAACACAGGCACTTATATTATCAATCACACGTATTATAAATATCTGTCAGACTGTTACTCAAAGTGATGGTTTACTTAAAACAGAAATTCAGATAAAAGAAATAAATACTGAACAAAATTCTAAGCTGAAACTGATTTTAGAAATACTTTTAATCGGGTTATTGGAGATAGACAGGGAATATCCTGGTTCAGTAAAAATAGAATTTGTCACTGATTAAGGAGAATTGTTATGGCACATAAGAAAGGCGCCGGTTCATCAAGGAATGGAAGAGATTCTAATTCCAAGAGACTGGGTGTTAAAAGATATGGCGGTGAGTTTGTAACAGGTGGAACAATAATCGTCAGACAGAGAGGGACTAAAATTCATCCTGGCAATAATGTAGGAAAAGGTGGAGATGATACCCTTTTTGCTAAAATGGATGGTTATGTAAAATTTGAAAGATATGATAAAACAAGGAAACAAGTTTCAATCTATCCTGTTGCTTAATATATAAAAATAGCTTTATATTTTATAGAACATCGCGTATGTATGACATACGCGATTTGTTTTTTTAGGAGTTTTGTTAGTGTCAAAATTTACAGATGTGATTTCAATAAGAATTAAAGCGGGAGATGGCGGACCTGGTGCTGTTTCATTCCGCAGAGAGAAATATATTCCCAAAGGTGGACCTGATGGCGGTGATGGAGGCAAAGGTGGTGATGTCTATATTGTCGCTGATAGAAGGTATTATAATCTTTCACATTTTTACAAGGACAGGCTTTATAAGGCTGACAATGGGCAGTATGGTATGGGTGCGAATAAACATGGAAAAGATGGTGATGACCTTATTATAAAAGTACCTCCCGGAACTATTGTTTATAATGAAGAGAATGATGAAGTGATTGTTGATCTAATGGATGAAGATGAACCATTTAAAATAGCTACCGGTGGAATTGGTGGTATGGGGAATGCATTCTTTAAAACATCAACACACCAGACTCCAAGATTTGCGCAATCTGGTATGCCGGGAGAAGAACTTTCCGTGAGCCTCAACCTGAAACTGATCGCTGATATAGGTCTTGTGGGATTACCAAACGCTGGTAAATCGACACTTCTCTCTGTAGTTACTAATGCTAATCCAAAAATTGGTGATTATCCATTTACAACCCTGAGTCCAAATATTGGAGTAATTGATTATGGTGATGGAACCGTCTACAGGATTGCTGATATTCCCGGTATTATTGAAGGGGCGCATATGGGACATGGGCTCGGTCTCTCTTTCCTTCAGCATATAGAACGTGTAAAGTGTATATTTTATATAATTGATGTCTCAGGTGAAGATTTAAAATATACTTATGAACTTTTAAAAAGTGAATTAAACACATATAATAGCGAACTGATTTATAAAAAAAGCCGGGTTGTTTTTACCAAAACAGATCTTGTTACGCCAGAGGATGTCGAACAGAAAATAAGGAATTTTGGGGATAATGTAATTCCTATTTCAGCTCTTTCTGATGAAAATGTAAAATATCTGATTTCAGAGATTAGAAAATTAATGGAGCAGAAAAGTGCAGAGGAGTGAGTTACTTCAAAAGGTCAAAAGAATTGTTGTTAAAATAGGTTCTTCATCGATAACTGTGGATAACAAAATCTCAGCGGATAAGATATTCAAATTTGCATCTGAAATATCTAATCTTAAAAAAAACGGATATCAGGTAATAATTGTCACATCCGGAGCTATCTCATCCGGAGCAGGACTTTTAAATATAAAAAGAGATAAACTCACAATTCCGCAGAAACAGGCACTGGCGGCAGTAGGACAGACTCTTCTTATGGATGAATACAGGCAATGTTTTGAAAAGCTTGGCTATACTGTTGGTCAGATTCTACTTACTGAAGATGATATGCGTCATAGGAGAAGGTTTCTGAATGCACGAAATGCAATCAATTCTCTTCTCGAAATGGATGTAATTCCAATTATAAATGAAAATGATACTGTAGTTGTATCAGAAATAAAGTTTGGAGATAATGATACGCTCTCTGCTCATGTTTATAATTTGATAGAGGGGGAGCTTCTTATTCTTCTGAGTGACATTGATGGCTTCTATAATAATCTTAAAGATCCTGAACCTGTATATGAAATATATAAGATTACAGATGATATAATATCAAGAGCTGGAGGGACCGGTTCAACACATGGAACAGGTGGTATGATCACAAAGATTAATGCTGCTGAAATGATTATGCGATTAGGCGGAAAGATGATTATTGCAGACTGTAACAAACCGGATGTCCTGCTAAAGTTAATGAAGGGAGAGAGGGAAGGCACTCTTTTTATTGGTGACAATGTTAAAGTTACTGGTAGAAAAAAATGGATAAGCATGAGAAAGCCGAAAGGTTCTGTTACGATTGATGATGGAGCAGTGAAAGCTCTTATCGGAGGGAAAAAATCTCTTCTTGCTTCCGGGATAACAAATATCAGCGGGAAGTTTGACATGGGTGATATTATTGAAGTAGTCGATTCGGGTTCCGCAAAGATAGCAAAAGGTATTGTTAATTATAAATCTGAGGAACTCAAAATAATTAAGGGGAAAAAGACCAGGGAAATTAAAGAGATTCTCGGGAGTGAGTTTTATGATGAAGTTGTTAATCGGGATGATATGATTTTAATATGATTAAAAAAAAACAGATAAAAGAAGCAAAAATAAATAAATTAGCTCGGCACTTATCAAAACAATCAGCTACTATTTTAAAATGGAAATTTATATATGGCATTTCTTGACTTAATGGCAACATCGGCTTTTGGTACTGAATCTATTGTTGCTTTAGAGCTGAAAAAACTTGGCATAAATCAAACAAAGATTGAAAACGGACGGATATTTTTTCAGGGAGATTATACTACAATCGTTAAATCTAATATCTGGCTCAGATGCGCTGAAAGAGTTTTGATAATAGTTGCTGAATTCAGAGCAGAGGATTTTGGTCAACTTTTTGAGGGGACAAAAGCGGTCAAATGGGAAGATATTATTCCTGAGAATGGGATAATGCATGTCACAGGTAAATCTGTTAAGTCTGCACTTCATAGTGTTCCTGATTGCCAGGCTATAGTAAAAAAAGCGATTATAGAAGCGATGAAACGGAGATACCGCCGTGAAAAATTTCCTGAAGATGGTCCTCTTTATAAAATTGAAATTTCAATGCTCAAGGATATGGCAACAATCTCTATAGATACATCAGGCGAAGGTCTTCACCGGAGAGGGTATAGAGTGTCACAGGGAGAAGCTCCTATTAAAGAAACACTCGCTGCTTCGATAATACACCTAAGCAGATGGACTCCGGATAGGCCATTAATTGATCCTATGTGCGGCTCAGGTACATTCCCTATTGAAGCAGCATGCATAGCAAAAAATATTGCGCCGGGTTTAAAACGTAACTTCGCTTCACAAGACTGGCCGCAAATACCTCAGAAAGTTTGGCAGGATTACAGAGATGAAGCTTTAGATTTAATAGTAAAACCTGATGTTGACATAGCCGGGTTTGATATCGATAAAAGGGTTTTTAAAGCTGCTGAAATGAATGCGGAAAAGGCTGGAGTTGCAGATAGCATTTTATTTCAGAAAAAGCCTGTCACTGAATTAAGCAGTAGAAAGAAATACGGTTGTATTATCTGTAATCCTCCATATGGTGAGAGGATGGATGGAGGGGGAAGAATTTTTGAACTTTACAGAGACATGGGAGATGTCTTCTCCAGGCTGGATACATGGTCTTTTTTTATACTTACTGCATATGAAAATTTTGAAAAAGCTTTCGGTAAAAAATCAGATAAAAACCGAAAACTTTATAACGGGAAAATTAAAACTTATTTGTATGAATACTTTGGGCCGAGACCTGAAAGGGTCAGGAGGAGCGATACAGTTTCCTGAAGTATGAATCTATCTCTTTAAAATAAATTTTATGTCCTTCTTTGTCTATGTGAAGCTCATCAAGGCATATTTTATTTACATCCATATTTTCTTTAACCGGGCTGATTATAGTAACATTTGAAAATTCTGAGGCAATTTCCTCATATATTCGGTTATATACATCAATACATTCCTGAATTCTCGGACTTTTACTGATATAATAATCAGTAGCTTTAAGCAGTCTGATAATAAGTACCTGTGTACCAGCATTTAAACATCGCTGTATATACTGTTTTATATTATTTCGGAATTCTTCCGGCGGTACATCAGATAGCTCCGGTTTTCTCGGACGTTTTTTCTTTACATAATTAATATATTTTGTGCGTAAATCCGGGGAGAGTATTCTATTCATAAAAAAGAATTCGAAGCCGTCTTTTCTGAATAATCGTGGAGCAGCTTCGGCAAGCCCGAGCTGTAAAATTATAGTTCCGGGCATATATGATTCGAGAAGGTCAACTCCTCCACCTCCTTCTGTGACAAGCCTCCTTGAAGTCGATCCCCTGGCTGGTCTGTCTATTATATCAAGTTCCGGATATTTTTTTTTCAGAAGATAGATCCACGTTGCTTCATAATTGATGCCCGGCCTCGGCATTGAAACAGAATCAGTTACTATTACTACTTTGTTATTACGCATATTTAGAAGCCTTCTCCTTCAATGGCATAGTCTTATTAGGTTTAGTATTACATATATAAAGAGGATTTATTGCAGGATATTCAATTATCCACCTGCTTAATAAGTTAAGGTTATAGAGTGAGGATTTTATGGCATTATGCTTTAACCATTTTTATGTAAGTTTACCTTACAATAAAATATTTTTTAAAATTTTCATTGAGCCTTTGAAAAAATGCGGCCCTTTCGTAATCTCCGATTTTGGTATAATAATAATCAAGTAGCTGGGAAGACTTAATTATGAAAATATTCAATTCACGTCCTTTCATGCCTTTGTTAATTTCAAAGTTTCCCGATTTTATTAGTTCTCTTGCGATATTAATATGCTGGCTGTAACAAAGCATTTCTTTTTTTAAAACATCAGGATTAGCAGATAGTGCACTATCGATCTTTATAGAGTCAAGAGTGCCACTCATAAGATAATATTTTTTTATATTGATTAGAGATGATGCAATGAGTGATTTATAGTATCCATTCGTTAGTCTTTCTTTTATAAGTTCATAACCTTTAAGCTTTTGAGAATCTGAATCAGGAACTTCACCATATACATTTCGATACAGGTTGAAGGTTATTTTTTGAACATCCATACAATCCGGGTCAGTAGAGAGAGCTGACATGATTTTTCTGAAATTATCAGGATTCCGTTCAAGGATCTTCATGTAAAGTTCGACACCTTTTATAGCTTCAGAAAAAATTGCAGTATTTTTTGATTTGTAATCATGCTGCGATATAAATTTCATACCCTCAATAATCATTGATGATTGAGCTGTTATAAGGATAAGATCCATATCCGGTTCAAAATCAGCTGAAGTACGTTTCGGAGTAATATTCAGATCGATTAAATCGCTATATTCTTTTGCAGCCTGCTCATCAGCAATCTGCTGATCATTGATTCCTGGTGTATCATCAAAAAGGAAAAAATCATCTACAGAATTGCTCTTCTCATTGTCCGGCAGCGGGTCAAAATCAAACATAATTTTTTCTGTCATAAAATGCAGCCTGTCTTATTATTCAATAATATCATATACAAGATTAAAGCTTATTAGACACTGTAAAGCTCCTTTCAGTGGCATTCCGGTTGTAACATTTACCATATGTTCATCTTTAACATCAACATATGACCATGAATCATTATCAAGTTTAATATAACCGGCATATTCAAGAGTGTCGGCATCGAAGAGTCTGATTTCTTTAACATTAAGAAAGTTCATATCAATTCCTTTTTTAAACAAATATTTATTGAACCAGCCCTTTTTTTCAAGATTTTTTTTAGTTAATTATTTATATAATCTGAATTTGAAGCTTGACAACTACTCAAGTTTGCTTATCCTAAAACAGGTGTTAATTCATCTTTTGCTTTATTTAATCGGTCAAGCTGGCATTTTTAATTATAAATAAATGCATGCCATAAATAAGTGCCGAGTTTTACTAGTAATTTTATCATCTAATGTTGTTTTATTAACAGAATGTCAAGATTAACCTGTAAAGAAAAAACTGATAACTGGTGAATCTATGTTTGAAAGAAAAAATATTCAAAAGTTTAAAGATGAGGGGAAGGGAGATAAACTCCTTCATCTTATGAAGCATAGAAAAGCCCAAATCAGAGTTGATGCTTTAGTCGCTTTCTTTGAACTGAATAGAGATAATCCCGAAGAGTTTGAGAAAACGCGGTTTATCCTGAAAGATAAAGAACAGATTGTGAGAAACAGGGGGGCGCTCTTTTTCGCAAGGCATGGCGATATCACAGTAATTGAAAATTTTTTGGATATTATTTCAACGGGTTCACAGGGGGAGCAGATTGAGGTCCTCCGTCTACTACCTCACTATTATTCTAAAAGTGATGACCGGATTACACAGATTCTTGCACTTGCACTAAAAGATAAAAAACAATCTATACAGTGTGAAGCTATAAGAACAATTGGTGAAATGGAGATTGACACAATGGCTTTCTATCTCCTTGATTTTGCAAATCATTTTAATTCCCGTATAAGACATGATGCTGTTGTTTCTCTGGGAAGAACAAAAAATTCTCTCGCTCTTGAAGCACTCATAGGGTCACTTACTGATTCAAGCCCTGATGTTCGAAAAGCTGCTGAAGAGGCAATAAAATATATCGGAAATGAACGTGGTCTAAGCGCATTAAAGGATGCTCCATTTATGCTTATGGTGAAAAATATGAATGAGAGTGTGTCAAAAAGGCTGACCACAATTGTTAATATCGGTAAACAGCGCAAAGAGTGTGGTTTACCTCTGCTTCATAAGGCCTGTTATGATGAATATAAAAGCATCAGGCTGGAGGCTATAAAATCAATATCAGCATTGAGAAGTAACTTATCTATATCCACTCTTATTGAGCTTCTATCTGACAAGTATTATGATGTCAGGATTGAGGCTATAAAAGCTCTTGCAAAGTATAATTCAGAATCAGCGATCAATGCTGTAAAAAAGGCAATGAATGACTCTAATACCAATGTTAGAAATGAAGCCAAAAAGACTTATTCCTCAATGAATCTTAGATTGAGTTCGAATAATGAACGAAAATATTAACGTCATGTAAATTGATTTAAAAAAAAATTACTCCGATGCAATTTCCGCTCTTATTTTTCTTGACTATCTTGTAATAATTTGATAAATTTATATTTGTAATACAAAAATATTAAAATTTTTATAATTTTTAATCGAAAAAGAATATAATGATAATAACTTGTTTATTACTTGCACTGTTCCTTTCATTTCTTGGTCACATTGCTGCGCTTGTCGCATATGTTACTAAACGGAGTGAGGGATCTTTAAAAACATTCATAAATACTACGATCAGCAATGTTATAATTGCTATGACGTGTATTATTGTATTTATAACAAAACCTCATCTTCTGAGAGATATTAATATTATTTTACTCTCTTGGATTATGTCAGGGCTGATAATGTTTGTTACATTATCTATAAAGGTCAAAATTTTTGTAAAAATTTACAGAAGAGCAAAAGATCCAAGTAATTATCATCAGAATTTTTTTGGTAAAAGGGTATTACATGCTACTGTGGTTAAAAAAATTGAGATAGCGATCTTTTTTTGTACTATACCCTTTTTCCTGTTATCAGGGTCTTATTTTTTGGCAAGGTTAATCAATTTTTTTTTATACAAACACCTTTGACTTTGCTGTACACTTTTTATAATTTGTTTAATATACCTCTTTGAGAGGTAAATAAATATATTTTTAAGGGGGAAAATATGCCGTTTGTTAGCTATAGAGCAAAAGAAAATTCCAGAAAATGTGAAGAATGCAAATTTAATTTTGTAAAGAATTACAAAATTGATGAAAAAGGATATGCACATTTTATGGAGCTTGATGAAAAACTGGCAAAACTTAAATTCGGGGTTATGTGGACTTCATGCAAAGCATGTCCCAACAGAGAAGATTTTAGAAGGGTTTATGGAATTGAACCGGTAAAATATTTTAGTGAAGCCCTGATTTAACCTCTTACAGCCTGCCGGATGGGAAAATCAGTTCCTCCGGCAGATGCTGCCTATCCTTACAAATTCCAATTAAAAAGTTTCATATAAAAAATAATATTTTCTTGTAATATTTGTATTTCTCCGGTTTTTGAGTATTTTATAATTAATATATTCAAGGAGTAATAAATATGCCCGAAACTCTTTCTCATGATGAAAAAATAGTATTAATTGGATTGTGTAAATATCTGATAAGCCGTGATGGTTCAGTAACACCAGCTGAACTTGAGAATATGAATTTAGTTGCTGAAGAGATCGGTTTTGATGATTATCATGATATCTTCAATGAAGTTGATAGTGAAATTACATCACTTGAAATTCTTAAAAGTAAAATTGAATCTCTTGCAAATGGTAAAAATAAAAAAAAGATTTTAAAATTTGCAATCATGATTTCAAGGACTGATGCCAATATTCAGGATGAAGAGATGGAAATTCTTGTTTTCGCAGCTGACTCATGGGATATTGATATAAACTCAATTATAAAATAAACCGGAGATTATATATGCCATTCACGATCAAACAACTTGGTGAAAGGAAATTTACATCACCGTTAATTTATAAATTTCAACTGAATAATATGAATTTCGTTAAAGATGAAAAGCGTATGCTTTATAATGTAATGTTGATGGATATGGATACTTCCACCATAGACACGGAAAAAACATTTGAACTGGCTGGCCCGCGGGAAAAATTGTTTTTTAATCCTGAACAAGTAACTTCGGCAATTGTAACATGCGGCGGGTTATGCCCCGGTCTTAATTCAGTTATCAGATCAATAGTAATGGAATCATATTACAGGTATGGTGCAAAAAAAATTTATGGCATCAGATATGGGTATAATGGCCTGAATCCGGCAAAAGGGTTTACTCCTATAGAGCTTACTCCTGATATCGTTCAGGATATACATATGGACGGAGGAACAATTCTTGGTTCATCCCGTGGTGGGACAGAGAACATGGATATTCTTGTTGATACACTTCAGAGATTGAATATCAATATACTTTATACTATAGGAGGAGATGGTACCTTAAAAGGCGCTCATGAAATAGCTTTAAAAACAAAAGCCCGGGGAATGGATCTTGCTGTTGTTGGTATTCCGAAAACTATTGATAATGACATCAGTTTTATACAGAGGTCTTTCGGATTTGAAACCGCTTTTTCTGAAGCAGTAAAATCAATTGTTACAGCTCATGTGGAATCAAAGGGGGCGCCGAATGGTATCGGCCTTGTCAAATTGATGGGTAGAAATTCCGGATTTATCGCTGCTAATGCCGCGCTTGCCATGAATGATGTAAACTATCTCCTTGTCCCGGAAGTCCCATTTGAACTCGATGGAGAAAACGGCCTTCTCAAGCATCTTGAAAAAAGATTAAAAGAAAGGCGGCATGCTGTTATCTGTGTGGCAGAAGGAGCCGGTCAGAATATTATAAACCATGATGGCAATATTGAAAAAGATGCTTCCGGAAATATTAAGCTTAAGGATATCGGATTATTTTTAAAAGAAAAAATAGAAAGTTATTTTAAAAACAAATCAATGGAAATAAATCTGAAATATATCGATCCGAGTTATATTATCAGAAGTGCACCGCCTGTTCCGAATGACTCAATTTATTGTGCACAGCTCGGACAGTATGCCGTTCATGCTGGAATGGCAGGTAAAACAGATTTAGTTATAGGACAATGGAATAATAATTATACTCATGTCCCTATTGAACTTGCTATTTCCAGACGGCGGACCATTAATCCTAACAGCAGATTCTGGTTCAGTGCAATTGACGCGACCGGTCAGCCTGAAAAATTGTTCAACGATTAAGTTTTATGAACGACACTATTGATAGCCGGCGGATTCATTTTCTCAACAAAAAGGCTATCAAAAAGGGCGATTATGTTCTCTACTGGATGCAACAGTCTCAGAGAGCAACATGTAATCATGCTCTTTGTTATGCGATACAGCTTGCGGATAAAGTTGAACTTCCGGTTGTTGTTTTTTTTGGTTTAACTTCCGATTACGCTTCAGCGAATTTGAGACATTACAGGTTTATGGTTGAAGGTCTTATTGAAGTAGAGCGAGAGCTGGAAAAAATTGGTATTAAAATGATAACCTGGCTTACTGCTCCGGTAGATGGAGTAGCCAGGTTGTCAGAGAAGGCTGCTGCTGTTGTTACAGATTTTGGCTATTTAAAACAGCAAACAAAATGGAGAAATGAGGCTATAATATCTGTCAGGTGCAGCTTTATAGCAATTGAATCAGATGTGATTGTACCTGTTCAGGCGGCTTCAGTTAAAGAGGAGTATTCTGCTGCAACATTTCGTCCAAAACTAACAGCTTTAATGAATTTTTATAATATTTTACCGCCGGAACTCAAGCCTGTAAAGAATTCTCTTCAACTAAAAATAAACAGTACAGATTTATCTGATATTGATGGAATTCTTCGAGAACTTGAAATTGACAGGACTGTCCCTCCTGTAGATGGAGTAATAGGAGGAACATCAACAGGTATAGAGCTACTTAATAATTTTATTCAAAATAGACTTGATGATTATCATGAGAAAAGAAATAACCCTTCACTTGATTTTTCATCAGGACTGAGCCCTTATATACATTTCGGGCAGATTTCACCTTTATTTATAGCTTCAAAGGTTATGGACACAAACTCCAGTGGAAGAGATGTTTTTCTGGAAGAGTTATTTATAAGAAGAGAATTAAGTATAAATTTTGTTTTTTATAACAACGATTACGATTCTTTAAAATCGATCCCGCCATGGGCTGCTGCTACTTTAAAAAAGCATCAGAAAGATAAACGTGAATATATTTATTCCAGGGAGGACCTCGAAAAAGGGATTACTCATGATCTATTCTGGAATTCAGCTCAGAATGAATTGGTTGAGACAGGCAGAATTCATAATTACATGAGAATGTACTGGGGTAAAAAAATTATTGAATGGGCTGAATCTCCGGAAGAGGCATTTGAAAATATGATATATCTTAATAACAGGTATGCTCTTGATGGTGAAGACCCGAATAGTTATGCGGGAATAGCATGGTGTTTCGGCAAACACGACAGGCCATGGAAAGAAAGAAATATTTTTGGGACTGTAAGATATATGAATGACAGAGGCCTTATTAGAAAATTTGATATGAGTGGATATCTTAATAAATTTAATAGAGAAAACATAAAGTGAATAGGTATTATTTTATTCTTTACAACTTAAACTTTAATGATATAATTAATTTTAGTTAGGCGTTTTTATTAATAGAGATAATTTATAAACTGTCATTTCGAATCCTGTTTAATGTTTCTGGTGAGATATATATTTGGATACCGTTAATTTAATCGTATTGTAAATATTTCTCAACCTCTGTCGCTTCTTCGAAATGATATCGATAATCTAAATTATACCTTAAAATAATCAAATTTTATAAATTTACCTTACTTAAATATGTAATTATAATTACAGGAGATATTGATGCCTGAGATCAGAGAAATTTCAAAAATTCTGGCAGAGATGACAGAGGTGGATGACGTGGAGAAATTTTTATACGAAATTCTTACTGATAATGAGAGAAGGGATATCTCACTCCGCTGGGAACTGATGAAAAAGCTTTATAAAGGGATTCCGCAAAGGACTATTGCTTCTGAATTAGGAATAAGCCTGTGCAGGATCACAAGGGGTTCAAAAATACTTAAATCTCAGGATTCCGTTACTGGAAGGCTTCTAGCCGCTTTACCTGGAATGGGAGAGAATAAATTAAAGTGATTAACTTCTCTATAACAGAAAAGATGTATAAATTACATCATTTCTGTTATATTAAATAGAAACTATTTTGTACCGAAAAGTCTATCTCCGGCATCACCAAGTCCGGGAATAATATATTTATTCTCATCGAGATATTCATCAACATTTCCTGTAAATATCAGAATATCCGGATGAGCTTCCTCAACTGCTTTAATTCCTTCCGGAGCTGAAATGATTGATATAAGTATAATATTAGTAAATCCTTTCTTTTTCAGAAGATCAACCGTTGCTACAACTGAGCCACCTGTGGCAAGCATAGGGTCTATTATGAATACTAAAGGATTTTTAACCTCTTCGGGAAGCTTGCTATAATATTCAACAGGTTTTTTTGTATCATGATCTCTGTACATTCCAACAAATCCAACACGGGCATTAGGAACCAGAGTAAGTATTCCATCAAGCATGCCCACTCCTGCTCTTAGAATCGGAACAACGACTATATCATTCTTCATTCGTTTTCCTTTCATGGAAGCCATTGGAGTGTTTATATTATAATCTTCAATTTCAATATTTTTTAAAGCTTCATAACATAAAAGCATCGTTATTTCATTCGCGAGTTCTCTGAATTCTTTGTGTTCCGTCTTAAGGTCTCTCAGACAGGTTAGTTTATGTTTGAGAAATGGATGGTTAATTTCCTGATACATGACTGTACTCCTAATTATTTATTATATTTTATTAAAGAAGTAATGAACGATCCTTGTGCAGATTTAATAATAAAAAAGCCTGAAATTAATTCAGGCTTTTTTATTATTAATATATTTTACTATTTTATATATTCTGCTGTTATTTAATCTCTTCACGCTCATCCCGCTCGTCTTATTTTATATTTAATTTTCAAAACCGATATTGATCAAGTCAATACAAATTTTAACTTTTTGACAAAATTCCTTCAGCGGCCCTAATCCCTGATGCCCACGCTCCCGTAATTCCTCTACTTGTACCAGCCCCGTCTCCTATCATATAGAGGTGCTCTTTTACCATGAAATATTGATTGATGAATTCCGGCCGTATTGCGTAGGTTTTGATTTCTGGATAATAGATAATAGTTGAAGGGTGAAGAATCCCCGGAATAATAGTATCAAGGAGTTTCATGGATTTCCAGATATCACGAAGTATCTTGGATGGAATAGCTAAACTCAGGTCACCAGGAGTGGCATTTTTTAGTGTTGGCTGAAAATCATAGAGGTCATCATTGAATGTAGCTCTTTTTGACCTCTTACCGAGCCTGAAATCACCGATCCGCTGCATCATCGGCTGCCCTCCTGAAAGCTGCATAGCCATCTGTCCAAGTATCTCCGCGAACTGATGGCCGCTTACAACGGGATCAGTAAGAGTAATCGTCTTTAGTATTGCAAAATTAACGAGCCCATTCGGCGCCATGTCAGTTGAGTAGGCGTGACCATTAACTGAATAATACTTTTCGTATTTTTCTTTTACGACATGGGCCGCTCCTGAATTTGTACAGAATGTTCTGACGTCATCCGGAAATATAAATTTTGGATCATAGTAATCCTTTACAATAGGATAGTAGTCTTCCCTGGATTCAATTCTGACTCCAACATCAACAACGTTATCTGAATAATTGATATTAAGTTTATCCATTATATTCTGCAGCCAGGAGTATCCAGCTCTGCCCGGCGCAAGGATGATATCGTTGAATCGTATTTCAGATTCATCTTTAAGATAAATTTTCTTTGCGCTATAATTTATATCAGTGACTTCAGTTTCAAGCTCAATTGTAATTCCCAATTCTCGGAGTCTGAATATTAGATCTGTAATCAGTTTCTTTGCTCTGTCTGTTCCAACATGTGACTGCTTTATATTCAGGAGTTTGACTCCCAGTTTACTCGCGCGTTTAATATATATATCGATATTTCTCTTCTGAACAATATCGGGATTGAGATGGCTTGCCACAATTTCGAGCATGCGATCGGCTTCTTCTTCGGTCCAGAGCTCTGTTGTGAAACCTACGGGATAGGTATAATTCTGTTTGCAGTCATTCCTCAAACCACCTGAACTTATCTTCGATTTTTCAAGGAGTAGTACACTCTTGCTGGAGTTTTCGGCAATATGAAAAGCGGCTCCGAGTCCAGCGGGGCCTGAGCCAACTATTATGACATCATATGAATGTTTCATTAAATACCCGTTAAGTCAACATATTCAAACAACTGTATCATTATAATGAATATCCGGATTGAGTCTATTATTTTTTTAAATAAAAATTATTAGCAGGCCCCTGATTTCAATTTAAAAATTATATTTTTTGTATATCAGATCAAAAGGGCAATGCCCAGTAAAATTGAATGAAAAAGATTGGACAGAGAAGTAATTTTAAGTTCAGAATCGAGTTCTTCCGGAGCAGAATATCTCATAACTTTGATAATATCAGGTATGAGCGGTGTGAATGAAATCAGATATATAAATTTGAAAGACTGGAGAGAAATACTTATTGCATATGTAATACTTGCTGTAAAAGCAATTAAAATCAGGAAAAGGTGATATATACGGCTTCTTCTCTTGCCGAGAAGCAGGGCCATAGTAATTTTACCATGTTCCTTATCATTATCAGCATCCCTCATGTTATTGAGATTAAGCACTGCAACACTGAGCAGCCCTGTGGTTGAAGCGGGTAGAAGAATATCCGGAGTTAATAAACCGGTATGAAGAAAAAAAGTACCAGCAACACCAACGGGGCCAAAAAAGATAAATACAAATAAATCTCCAAGCGCCCTGTATCCGTAAGGTTTTTCACCTACAGTATACTTAACCGCGGCAACTATAGCTGCTGCTCCGGCAATAATGAAAATCAATATATAGAATGATGCCGTCGCATATATAACAAGAGATAGGCCGGTAACCGAAATAATTGATGCAAGGATAAGCATCATTCTTTTCATCGCGGCAAGTGTGATTTCGCCTTTTTGAATCGACCTCTCGGGGCCAATTCTTCCTGATGAATCAGTCCCTTTAACCATATCTCCATATTCATTTGAAATATTGGATAATATTTGCAAAAGGAGTGTTGTTATAAGAGCAAGAGCAAATACAATAGAATCATACTTTTTTGAATAAGCAGCAATAAAGCTACCCATAATAATACAGGATGCAGAAAGAGGTAGAGTTCTTAGTCTGAAAGAAACAATCCAGGGTTTAATAGCTTTAAGAGACATAGCAGGCTCCGTGAGATTATTGTCATAAAAGCAGAATTAAAATTATTTTTTTTATGAATTTTCTGCAAATGAAATAAATTTTTTTTTCTTTATAATTATTAAATATATTTAAATAAAATGTAGATTAGATCAGAGGTAGCGGAATGGCAGAAAGACTGTATAAAAAAATAAGGCTTCCAATAATGTTTATTGTCCTCGGATTTACCGCGGAGATATCTTATCTTTCAGCAGAACAGAATGTAAAAAAAGTGTATGAAGAAAAATGTTCCAGATGCCATTCACTGAAGAATCCGGATAAATATGAGAAGAAAGAGTGGAAACGAAACGTAAAAAGAATGTCTCAGCGTGCAGGCCTGACAGAGGAGGAAATTAATAGTATAATTGATCTCAATAAAAAATAGATTTTTATGATGGCATCTAAAGGATCTTAATTATTCAATATTTTACTTTTTTATTCTTCTGTTCTTAGATAGCTTACTGAAAATATAACAATCAATACAAGAGGAAAAATCAGTATAAGATATTTGTTTAAAGATAAAAATTTCATAATTATTGCTGAGCCGCTTCCCGTAATTACTGCTGCAATTGCTCCACCCTTTGTGAGATTTAGCTTTTGCCTGTAAAAACCGAGTATTACAGGTATGATGAGACCTGTTGTATAGACAGTCAGTGCAAAGAGCATAGATTTGATTATACCACCGAGATAAAGTGTAATTGAGATTGAAGCTGCTCCGATCAAAAAAATAAGAATCCTTGTCATTAACACCTGGCTTTTATCTTTCATTTTATTTTTGAAAAAGAGCGGATTTATTATATCTGCGTTGATAATTATACATGACGTTATAAGACAGGTATTCGCGGACGAGAGAAATGCGGCAACAAGAGAAGCCACTACAATACCTTTGAACAGGTCCGGGAGCTGGTCAATTATTAATTGCGGAAATACTGATTCTGGATCTATTGCAGGATAAATCGACTTGCCGTAAATTCCGATTGATGTAATGATAAGTGCAAGGACAGCGACAAGAAATGCTGTCAATAGAACAGACTTCGCTGCTGTCTTCTCATCTTTAGCCGAGAGTATTCTTGAATACATATCCGGACCTGCGAGGTATGAAGTTCCGACAAAGAGGAGATAGCCCAGGATATCTATATATCCGAATTTGCTATTAATAGGAAAATTCAGATGCTCCCCCGGAAGCGGAATATTCCATAAAAATCCGAATTTTGAGCAAAGTATTATAAAGAGGAGACCAATCCCTGCAAAAATCAGGATTGTCTGAAATACTTCGGTTCTTATGACTGAAGACTGCCCTCCGATAATTGTATAAATGATAAATATTGAACCACAGATAATAACCGAAACAGCAAAATGCTCAGGCCAGAGTATATTAATGATTTTACCGGCTGCGGCGATCTGGGCACCGATAACGCCAAGCCAGGCAATTACTATTACAATAGATGCGATAATTCTCAACGTTCCGCTTTTGTACTGGGCGTAAAGAACTTCGGGGAGAGTAAAAACCTCGAGTTTTCTCACTTTACCCGCAAAAAAAACTCCGAGTATTACAAGAAAAATTGAACCGGATAGAAGCCACCACAGGGCAGGTAAACCCATAAAAAATCCGAGCCCTGCAACACCAAGTGTTGCTGAACCGCCAATAATAGTCGCAACAAGGGAACCGGTTATTCTTATTACTGAGCCGTTCCTGCCGCTGACAAAAAAATTTG
Source organism: uncultured Leptospirales bacterium (assembly GCA_964625825.1). GTDB lineage: Bacteria > Spirochaetota > UBA4802 > UBA4802 > UBA5550 > UBA5550. Next base: position 18,639 of record CAZVFJ010000014.1, read on the forward strand.
CAGTAGTATCAGGTTTTCCTGTCCGGATAATACCAATTAAAAACATAATTGTAAGAAAAGCTATGGTTATTGCAAGACTCATTATTACTCCAGTGGCGGTTTATCTATTATCTATAAAAAATTAATATCACCGGAATTGACAGTACGGAGGGACCCTCCTGTATCAACAATAAGATTGCCGTCTTCATTAAGGTCAATTACACGGCCGGTGAATGATTCATTAAACTGTTGAACCTTAATATTCTTATTAATAATATCAGCTCGATCTTTCCATATTGAAACAATTGTGCTGAACTTTCCTTCGAGGAATTGATTATAGTATTTTTCAAAATTAGTGAGGAGTTTACTGACAAAATAATTTCTATCTATTTCATTATCCAGCAGCATCTTTAAGCTTGTAATGTTATCACGCAGTTCAGGAGGGTAGTCATCGGGTGAAGCATTAACATTTATACCAATCCCGATAATTATAAACTCGATTGAATCAGTATCACCTTTCATTTCTGTAAGAATTCCGGAGAGTTTTTTGTTCCCGGAAAGGATATCATTCGGCCATTTTATTCTATGGTCATTTATACCAGTTTCGATAAGCGTATCAGAAAGCGCAACCGCCGTAACGATAGTTAATCGTGGTGCAATATAAGGTGGAATTTCAGGGCGCATCACAATTGACAGGTAAACATTTTTACCAGATGGTGAAGACCATATCCTCCCCAGTCTTCCTTTCCCGGACTCCTGTCTCTCTGCAAGAATGATACTGCCTTCGGACAGGCCTGCTGATGCAAGTTGAAATGCTTCAATATTGGTAGATCCGGTTGTTTCAAAGATTTTAATCTCTCTTTTACCAAATACGGCTGCTGGGAGACCTTTCCTGATAGCAAATTCATTGAGAATGTTGTTTGAAGAGTACAGTTTGTGTCCCAGCCTGTTAGAAGAATCAATAAGATAGCCGGTTTCCCGAAGTATATTAATATTCTTCCATACGGCCGTTCTGGATACAGATAATTCCCGGCTGATATCCTCACCGGATATCCATTCGCCGAAATTATTATATAGAATTGATAGTATTTTATCGCGGTTATTATAATTTTCCATAGAAGAAAAGAAAAATTATAAAGAGGAAATGTCAACTTAAATAATTCTAAAAGTTAACATTGGTTTCTGGTAATCATACATTCGTCGTTTTTAGCAGTATCAAGATTGAATTTGAGAGCTGATCTTTCATTGAACTCATCTCTTTTACCGTAATTCCATTGAGAAACAGGCCTGAAATAACCTACAACCCTTGAATAGACTTCAACCGGTACTTTGATTCCCTTCATAAAATGACCTCCATGTAATAACATTATAATAAATAAATTAAAATAGTCAACAAATTTTTAGCAAATATTTGTATATAATTTTTATAATTGACTGATAAAATAATTACTGATATGTAAGCTGGAACCTGAACAGGAGTGTCATATTATATTATGTCGTTTAGAAATAAAGAAAAATTTAAAAAAATTTATACTCTGTCATTGCTGTTGTTTTTATATCTTTCACAGGGGCTTCCGTTCGGGTTCCAGGTCACTGCTCTCCCTGTTTATCTTAGAGAGAGCAGTATATCTCTTGCGATAATAGGTTACAGTACAGCTCTCGCTCTCCCGTGGCTCTTCAAGGCTCTCTGGGCTCCGCTTGTCGATTCTTTCTGGAACAGGCGAATCGGTAAAAGAAAATCGTGGATTATTCCACTCCAGGTTATGATGATCATATCAATGTTCTGCGCCTTTTATACTTGCCGTATGGGACTTCTCCCGCTGATCGCCAACATCTTTATTATGAATTTCCTGGCCGCAACTCAGGATATTGCTGTTGACGGGCTCGCTGTCGATTTACTAAAAGAGGAGGAACTCGGTTTCGGTAACACTGCACAGGTTGCAGGTTATAAGCTCGGAATGATTATAAGCGGAGGTGTTCTCGTCTGGCTGAGTTCGATTACCGGATGGAGTTATTTGTTCCCTGTGATGGGAGCTATTGCCGCAATCCCCCTGTTTCTTCTGATTTTTTTTAGAGAAGGCGAATATTTTGAATCAGGTTTAGATGACCGGATAAGCATACGTGGAATAGTTTCGATTTTTATAAATTCAGTTAAATATCCTGCTTTCAAATGGCTCCTTCTGTTTGTAGGCACATACAAATTCGGGGAAATTATGATCGATGTGATGTTCAAGCCTTTCCTGATAGATTCGGGGATTAAAGCGGCAGAGATCGGAGTATGGGTTGGTACCTATGGAATGGCCGCTTCAATTGCGGGTTCGGTCACCGGAGGATATCTTGCTTCAAGGCTGAAGGTTTACCGGGCTCTGGTTATAGCGAGTATTACAAGGCTTATACCACTTATATTTATTACGCTTCTTACATTGAGTATTCCAGGCAAAAGTTATATAATAGCATCAACTCTCTTTGAACATTTTTTCGGCGGGATGCTTACAACAGCACTCTTTGCCTTTATGATGTGGAATTCAGATAAAAGAATTGGAGCTACTCATTATACGATCCTCGCAAGCGTTGAAGTGCTGGGGAAGACTCCGGGAAGTTTTTTCTCAGGGCTGATTGCCCAGTCAGCAGGGTATACTTTTACTTTTATTATGGGGACAATTATTTCGGCAGCAGTTATTTTAATACTGCCAATATATAAAAGAAGTTTATTAAGAGAATTGAATTAAATAATTTTTCAGGATAAATATATTACTCAGGAAAGTCATTTGGAACCCGGATTATTTCTTCGGGTGAGGTATCCGAAGAAATTCAGTCTGTTTAGAAGGATTTCTCAGTCGCTGTCGCTCCACCTGAATGACAGAGGGATAATAACTGATTGTTTGTATCAAGAAATCATCTATAGGTTATAAAACGTCTAACCCGAATTAAGGAGCAGTTATGAAATTCAGGCCATGTATAGATCTTCACAATGGAAGAGTTAAACAGATTGTTGGAGGTTCACTGGGTGATTCCGGTGCGGTAGAAAATTTTATTTCAGATAAAGATGCGGCATATTACGCTGAGTTATATAAACACGATAATCTTTTAGGGGGCCATATAATTATGCTCGGCCCCGGAAACGAAGAGGAAGTTTTCAGCGCGCTGAAAACTTTTCCCGGAGGTCTACAGGTCGGAGGAGGGATCAATCCCGGTAATGCGATTGAGTATTTAGATGCCGGGGCCTCTCATGTAATAGTAACGTCGTACGTTTTTGCTCACGGGAAAATCAATATGGACAACCTTAAGGCAATGAAAAGAGCGGCAGGTAGAGATAGGCTTGTACTTGACCTGAGCTGCAGGTTTAAAGACGGGAGATACTTTGTTGTAACAGACAGGTGGCAGAAATTCACGAAATTCGAAATTGCCCGGGATAGTATTTTGAGGCTTGAGGATTACTGTAACGAGTTCCTTGTCCACGCAGCAGATGTCGAGGGGCTAAAACAGGGGATAGATGAAAGACTTGTTTCGGTTCTTGCGGAATGCTGTACAATTCCTGTTACTTATGCAGGTGGAGTTAAAGACCTTTCTGACGTGACAAAGGTATATGAAAGGGGTAAGGGGGGGATCGACCTTACTATCGGGAGCGCACTTGATATTTTCGGAGGGAATATAAGTTACAGGGAACTTATCAGGATGAAAGAGTTTAAAAATTGATAGTATTTTATTTTAATTATCTTAAGCTAATAAGCTAATAAGCTAATAAAAAAGCCGCATCATAAGAAGCGGCTTTTTTATGCTCCCCCGGTAGGACTCGAACCTACGACCAATTGGTTAACAGCCAACTGCTCTACCGACTGAGCTACAGGGGAATAATGTATTAAAGACAAGAAGGTTAATAACAAATTAACCGGTCTTATGTCAACAATATTTTATTTTAAATTTTTTAATTTCAATTATTTTTTTAAGATGATAAAATCTGGCATAATTATCTGATTAAAAATTTTTTAAATGAACAAATTGTTTTATATTATTAGTGATTTCATATTATAATAAAGATAGAATAAAAAAATACCGTTAATCAGAAGAGAGAACGATTGATGGAGTGAGAAATGCTTCAAAAAAGTGAGCTGCTTAAAGTAACAGTTGAAGACCTTGATGGTGAGTTATCGGCACCACAGCAACCGGTAAACATTATGAGAGAGAGAACATTTAATCCGGAACTGAGTTCTCTTCTGAATAAAATCTATTCCCATGAAAAGATCCCTGTTACTGAAAATACTTCTGCAGAAAAAGCTGATCCCGGGTCAAAAATCGCTCTACTCCAGAAATGCGATCAACTTATATATACTCTTAAGCATAAGGATGAGGCTGCTTCTTCTGTATCTGAATTCAATCCGTTTAAACTTGATATAAATGTCAATGATGATATAGATGATCTGAATGATTATATTCAGTCAGGGATGAATCAGAGCGGATTTGAACATTTTCTTATCATGAAATATAACTTCAAAGACGCGGCTTTCAGAACTGATCTTAACCGGATTAAAGAAAGCCTGACCTCAGATCTCTTTTTAAGTATTAAAGATCCTCTTTTCGGCGAGCTTTCTGAAAACGAAGAAGGGTGCATTTTAAATTTTTCTTCAATTTCGGAAGATCCTTTTATGAATAAAAAGTTCAGATCAATTATTGCTGAGGATAATAAAACAAAGAAGATATATTTTGTCAGGTTATGCAGCATATGCAGTGATATGGCTGAAAGTATAATTATTAATAACAGGATGAGGCTGTTTGAGCAGTATCTCTCCCCGGTTGTTGCTATTATAATCGAAGGAGATGATGAAACATATAGCAGTGCTGTTATTTTTGAAAAACTTAAAAGGAATATGCAGATACCATTTTTATTATATGCAATGAAAAACGGAATCCGGTTTGATATAACAGGCTATTCGTATGAGGACGCGCTCCTCATTCTTGAACTATTTATGAATTCACCTGCCGGGAGGGAGATGACTGTATCAATTCTCACTCTCAAAAATTTTTCTGAAAAGGAGAATTTATTCATACTGAAATACCTGATTTCAAAAATCAGAAAAAGACTTGAGGAAAATTCAATTTTTCTCCGTATCAGTATAAATAAATCAATACTGATTTCCTCTGAAAAAGAGAGAGATGATATTGCTGTAATGATCGATGAGATGAATTCCGGAAATTCTATTATTTCTTTAGAATCATCTGATAATAGCCTGAATATTGATAGAAACTCCTTTGTTAGTCTCTTTCTTTAATGATGTATGCTAATTAATTTCTTGCGAAAATTAGAGATATCCTCTATAATATATATGCTGAATATTCAGTTGTATCAGATAAAGTAATGAAAAGTAAAATAACGATATATCTGCTTCTCCTGCTGTTAATCCCTGTTTATGTTTTCGCAGAAGGGAGCATCGGGACATCAGGGGCTGATTTCCTTGAGCTGGGCGTGGGAAGCAGGCCCCTTGCTATGGGAGAGGCCTTTACCGCTGAAACTAATGATATAAATTCTCTTTACTATAACCCGGCGGGTCTTGCTACTCTCAAATACCCCGTTCTTTCAATCTTCCACCAGGAGCTGATTCTTGATTCCCGTTTTGAGAATATCAGCATAGCTCAAAAAGTTTACGGAGGATGGCTTGCTTTATCAAATTCTTTTTTCTGGGTACCGTCTTTTGACAAAATAGATATTGATGGAAATGAAAAAGGTAAGGTTCAGTTCTACAATGGAAATTTCAGTATAGGTTACGGTTATGACCTTGAACTTTTTTATCTCGGTGGATCTGTTAAGTATATTTATCAGCAAATTGATACTCTTTTTGTGAATTCCTTTGCAATGGATGTCGGTATTCTTAAGGATATGTATCTCTATTCACCGTTTGACAGCCCTTTAAGAAATTTCAGTGTTGGTATATCTATTCTTAATCTCGGAACAAATGCCAAAGATGACCCTCTCCCCAGGATGCTCAGATTCGGGACTTCCTATAAAATGACAAAATGGTTCGGTTTCAATTTAGATTTTACAGAAAACATGATAGAAACATCCGATTTATATGATTTTACATACGGTTTTGAGGAGAGTTTCCGGGTAAATACAGGTGTTGAATTCAACTATCTTGAGATTTTATATCTCAGGGGAGGTTGGCGTTTTAATGATGCCGGGACTTATACACTTGGTATGGGATTTAATTATGCCATCAAAGATGTTGCATTCAGCATTGACACCTCTTATGCGGATAACGGGGTATTCGGGCCTGTTTATTCTCTTAACGCAACTTTTAAGCTTATCCCGAAAGTAATAACAGTTGAGGATAAGATTCGAGCCGAGGTACATTATAAAAAGGGGATCAAACATTTTGTAGCTGATGATATTGATTCAGCAATAAACGAGTTTAATACGGCGAGAGATTACAATCCCTACCATAAAAATATTGACAGAAAAATTGAGGATCTTAAAGAGATTAAAAGACTCAGGGAAGAGAATAAGGAACTAGATGAAGAATTTAAGAAAAAGAATTACCAGGGGGATTTCTTCGATTAGAGAAACTTCTGTAATTACAAATTTTTGTGAAAATTCCTACAGCTCTGTACTTTTCAGTATGGGGAATACAAAGGTAATTTGCGCTGCAAGTATAGACAATGATGTTCCCGAACATGCTAAGAGCAGAAACACCGGCTGGCTCACTGCTGAATACACAATGCTACCTTACTCTACTCAGAAGAGAAAAAAGAGAGAATTTAATAAAAGAGATGGCAGGTCTGTAGAGATCCAGAGGCTGATCGCAAGGTCTCTCCGTGCGGGGATAAAACTGGAAAACATCGGGGGATATTCTATGTTTATCGACTGTGATGTTATTCAGGCTGACGGCGGTACCCGTACAGCATCTATAACCGGCGGATACATTGCCATGAAGCGTGCTGTTGACAGGATGCTTCGAGAAGGGCTTATCTCTGAAAATCCGTTAACCGGTAATATTGCGGCTATATCAGTTGGCATTGTTGATGATGAGATACTTCTTGACCTCGATTATTCAGAAGATTCACGTGCCCAGGTGGATATGAATATTGTAATGAACAGTAATTTTGAACTTATCGAAATTCAGGGTACAGGTGAACAATCCCCATTCAGTATTGATAGAATGAATATAATGGTTGAAACTGCCAGAAAAGGGATTGAGGAGCTTATAAATATACAAAACAGTTGCTGCGTAAATTGACAAAACCTCTCCATCTATTTTCATCTTCGGCCGATATTAATAAAAAACGATAACGGTATTGCAATGAAACGAACTTCAGGGAAACCTGCCATTATTTCTATGCTGCTAATAATTCTTTATGCGGCAACTGCATATCCCCAGGGGAAACAGACTTCGGTTATAGATACTCCAACCGCTTTTACAATATCAAAGGGGACATATAAGGTATCACTTCTTGAATATGACAATGGAGGGATGGAGTTTAAGACATTTCTCGGGCTTCATGATATAATATATCTTGGAGTATCTCTCGATGTCCAGAGTGCGATAGGCAGGGATGATCCGGAATTCAATGTTCCTGGAGTAATTGCCAGAATCAAATTCACTGACGGGCATGAGGCATTTCCAGTAGCGATTGCCGCAGGGTATGACTCTTTCTATACAGGTTATGAGGGGAAAGAGGATGATGTAAAAAATGATGTTAACAAGGTTATATATGGACCGTACCTTGTTTTTACCGGATCAATTTATCTCCTTGATGCTGAGCAATATCTCAGTGTCGGGGTGAGAACTCCAACTCAGCCTGATTATAAACCTGAGAATACTTCCTACTTTACATCTCTTGATATACCCATGGGTGATTTTTTCAGATTTCAGTTTGAGGTGGAAAGAGTCTACTGGAATTTAAGGGATGCTGATGACTGGCTTTTTAATCCTGGATTAAAATTTAATTACTTTGATCATATATTTTTTACTTTTGGAGTAATGATTGAGGATGATGAAAAACCAAACAGGATTATCAGGTTTGAATATCATGGCGAATTTTAAAAAAATATTTATTTTCTTACCTGTTATATTATTTATCGGGGCACACGAAAGTTCCGGAGAGCTGAGAAGATGTGTGGTGAAACTTCATGACACCAACGGCGTGGAGATAAAGCTTAATGTTGAAATTGCTGCGAATAAACGCGACAGGGAGAAAGGGCTGATGTTCAGGACATCCCTGCCTCAGAATAGCGGTATGTTATTTATCTTTGAAAATGAACAGCGACTTTCTTTCTGGATGAAAAATACATATATACCTCTTGATATTGCTTTTATAGATTCACAGGGAATAATTAAAGATATTTATCAGATGACTCCTCTTGATACTTCTGTTTTTTACAACTCTTCAACAGTAGTAAAATATGCACTTGAGGTAAACCAGAAATGGTTTGCCGGAAACAGGGTTACAGTGGGTTCAAAGATAGGACTGAATGGATGCCTCGGTAAATAGGATTGCTTCATCCTCCGATGAAAGAGCGCTGCTCATTTCAATTGTCCTGAAAGGTGAAAATCCAGCAAAAGCGGAATACTCACTTGATGAACTCCAGCTACTCGTGGAAACTGCCGGCGGTATAATCGTTGATAAAATGACAATTAAGCGTGAGGCTGTTGACCCTGCATTCATTCTTGGTAAGGGTTATGTAGAACTCCTCAAAAATCTCATTCCGGAAAAAAATATCAGGGTTATTGTTTTTGATTTAAACAATATCAGGCCTGCGCAGATACGGAATCTTGAAGATACACTGAAATGCAGGGTCGTCGGGAGAAATGAAGTCATCCTCGACATCTTCGCAAGAAGGGCAAAAAGTGCGGAGGCAAAAATTCAGGTAGAGCTTGCCCAACTCCGGTATATTCTCCCAAGGCTTAAGGGACTGGGGGGAGTCCTGTCAAGACTTGGAGGCGGTATAGGGACAAGGGGGCCGGGTGAGAAGATGCTTGAAACAGACAGGAGGCATATACTCAGAAGAATCGACGTTCTTAAGGGTAGACTGAAAAAATATGAGGAGCACAGGAAAAGAACAAGAAATTCCAGGAGTGGTGAACTCCTTGGCGCTGTAGTTGGTTATACTAACGCCGGTAAGTCAACTCTGATCAATCTGCTTGCCAGAGATGATCTTTTTGTTGAAGACAGATTATTTGCCACACTGGATTCTTATACGAGGTCTGTTTTTATAAATGACGGATTTAAAACACTCCTTACAGATACTGTTGGTTTTATACAGAACCTCCCCGCGAATCTAATTGAATCATTCAGGTCAACTCTTGAGGACATCGCGAATTCTGATTACATAATTCATGTCATTGATATCAATGCTCCAGATATTGAAACAAATATTCACACAGTTGAGCAGGAGTTAAGTTCGCTCGCCATTGCCGGTAAACCTGTAATTTTATTTTTCAATAAAATTGATATATCTGACGAAAAAACTCTGAATCTTGTGAAAAACAGATATTCCGACGCTGTATTCGGCTCAGCAAAGAATGGAGCCGGAATTTCTGAACTTAAGGAGAGAATTGAATTACTTCAGGGGCTTAGAGAGAAAAAATGAAGGTATCCTGTAAATAAATTCTTGATAAATAGAATATAGGGTATGTTTATGTAACATTAACTTATGATTATACCACTCAAAATACTTGTAATCTCTTATAACCTCAATACTACAGGATGAATATATGTTAGAAATGATTCTTAATACTGTTTTCGGGACAAAACCTGAAAGGGACAGAAAAAAACTTCAGCCCTTCGCAGACAGAGTAAATGCTCTTGAAAGCAGTTATCAGAAACTGACACCTCAGGAGATACTTTCCAAATCGAACGATTTCAGGCTGAGAATCGAGAGGGGGGAATCTCTTGACTCCATTTTATTTGAAGCATTTGCCCTCGTGCGTGAAGCTTCAATAAGAACTCTCGGGATGAGGCATTTTGATGTCCAGATAATGGGTGGAGTTGTACTTCATAAAGGGCAGATCTCTGAGATGAAGACCGGTGAAGGTAAAACCCTGGTAGCGACACTCCCTGTTTATCTTAATGCGCTCTCCGGCAAAGGTGTTCATGTCGTTACTGTAAACGATTACCTTGCCAGACGTGACGCTGAATGGATGAGCCCGATATACAGGTATCTCGGATTATCTGTCGGGATAATTCAACACAACCTCAGCCCTGTTGAAAGGCAGAAGGCTTATGGTTCGGACATAACTTACGGTACAAATAATGAATTCGGTTTCGATTACCTCAGGGATAATATGGTTGAGCATAAAAGCCTTAAAGTCCAGAGAGGGCTTAATTACTGTATCGTTGACGAGGTTGACTCAATCCTTATCGATGAATCGAGAACTCCTCTTATTATATCCGGTTCAGTTGAAGAA
>CAZVFJ010000014.1:29027-29304 GCA_964625825.1 uncultured Leptospirales bacterium
CGACTAAGAAATATACCCTTATTAATAAAATCATACCGCAGCTGAAAGAGACCATTGACTATGAGATTACCGAGAAGGAAAAAAATGCGACTCTGACAGAAGAAGGTGTTTCACACATAGAGCGAATAATGAAGATTGAGAACCTCTATGATAATAAACATATTGATATAATTCATCATATTAATCAGGCCCTTAAAGCTCATACGGTATTTCATAAAGACGTGGACTATATTGTTAAGGATGGAGAGGTAATTATTGTTGATGAGTTCACGGGAAG
>CAZVFJ010000015.1:0-20173 GCA_964625825.1 uncultured Leptospirales bacterium
TTTACTGATTACAGGCATGCGGATAAAGTACTGGATGGACCAATCGGCCGCCGGCTTATGGATGATCTCGAAAAATCCGGATTTAAGGCCCTTGTCTTCTGGGAAAACGGTTTCAGAAACCTTACCAATTCCAGGCATGCGGTCAAAACTCCCGCTGACGCGAAAGGACTTAAAATTCGCACCATGGAGAATAAAATTCATATAGCCGCCTGGAAATCCATTGGTGTAAATCCCACCCCGATGGCATGGGGAGAGGTGTATGGCGCTCTGCAGCAGAAAACCATAGACGGGGAGGAAAATCCTGTAGCAATTATTCATTCATCGAAACTCAATGAAGTACAGAAATATCTCACCCTTACGCAACATGTTTATTCCCCGGCCCTGGTGATTGTCAGCCTTAAAAAATGGCAGTCCATGTCTCCGGAAGATCAGAAAATCTTTATGGACACAGCCATGGAGGTCGCACCTTTCCAGCGTAAGCTGGGCCGTGATAATGAAGAAAAACAGATAGTCGAGCTTATTGCTAAAGGTATGACAGTTACTAAAAATATCGATAAGTCATCATGGCGGAAGGCGATGGCTCCGGCAATTGAAAAATTTGCGGGAATATTCGGCAGAGATAAAATTGAAGCTATTATGAACACTAAATAACGGCATGGGATTTTATCTGAAAAAAATAAATGATTTCCTTACGAAAGTCGCTGAGTTGTTAACCATACTCTCCCTGGCTGTTATTGCTGTTGTCATAGCCTACGAGGTGCTGGGACGCTATGTCCTGACAAACATGCCGACCTGGTCGGGAGAAACAGCAACCTTTTCGCTTGTCTGGCTTTCCATGATGGGAAGTGCTGCCGGGTTCAGTAAAGGTTATCATATCAGCCTTACCTTTATCGTTGACAGGCTACCTTCTCAATATGCCCGCATTATGAAAGGGATCGCACTTCTTTTACTCGCTGTATTCCTTGTTATTATGATTTACTATGGCGTGCAGCAGACAGTTATTAATATGCATCAGCTCTCACCCGCGTTGGGCATCCCCATGGCGTTTCCTTACGCAGCATTACCTGCCGGCTTTGGCCTTATGCTTTTAAGCGTAGTAGAGCAGGTATTTGTACAGGATATAAAGAAATAATGCAATGCCTGATTTTTTTAATATAAGGAACCGGAAATGCTTTCTCTGTTTTTAGTCGCCTTTTTAACCCTGATGTCGATCGGCATCCCTGTTGCCATAGCATTGGGGGGCTCTGCCCTCATTTATGCTGTTCTTCAGCATGGTATATCTCCAACATTACTCATTCAGACAACTTTCGCCGGAATAGGTTCCTTCCCTTTACTGGCAATACCGCTTTTTATACTTGCCGGGCACCTGATGAATTCAGGTGGGATAACAAAAGACCTTGTCATGTTTGCCCGTGTCCTGCTTGGCCATATTCGCGGAGGTCTGGGGCTTGCTGCTATTCTTGCCAGTGCGGTATTTGCAGCGATTTCAGGATCGGCAGTAGCCACTGCCGTTGCTATTGGTTCGGTACTTCTTCCTGCAATGGCGGAATCCGGATATGATGATGAATTATCAGCTTCGATAATGGCCACCGCTTCCTGTATGGGGCCCATAATCCCGCCCAGCATTCCTTTTATTATATACGGTGTAATTGCCAATGTATCCATTACCGCTCTATTCCTGGGAGGTATAATACCCGGCTTCCTCCTCGGGGCGGCCCTCATGGCCTATACAGCGATTGTCGCCCGTCGCCGGAATTATCCGAAGTCGCCAAGGGCATCTCTCGGTGAAACTTTACGGATAACTGTAAAAACAATCCCGGCGTTACTGATGCCGGTACTGGTCCTCGGCGGAATCATGGGAGGAATTTTTACACCTACAGAAGCCGCGGGAATAGCTGTTGTTTACGCGTTTTTGTGCGGATTTATATTTTACCGTCAGCTCCGTATTTCCATGCTGCCCGGGATTCTCCTCAACGCGGGAATGGAATCCGCCATTGTAATGCTGCTTCTCGGCTTATCGGAACCATTCTCATGGGTGATTGCCGTTGAACAGGTTCCTGTAAAACTTATGTCGGCAATTATGCATGTCTCTTCATCACCATATATATTTCTGCTTCTTGTCAATATTGTACTGCTCATTATAGGCATACCCCTTGAAACAGCACCTGCATTGACAATCATGACGTCTGTACTGGCTCCCCTTGCAGTTAAGATGGGGATAGATCCGGTTCATTTCGGAGTTATTGTCTGTTTAAATCTAGTTATAGGTCTTATCACTCCGCCTGTAGGCGCTGTACTATTTTCCATCTGCGGAATATCCGGGTTATCACTCGAGAGATTAAGCCGCGGTATCTGGGTACCTTTTCTCGTGGCGGTCGCGGTGCTTCTGCTTGTAACCTTTGTCCCCGCACTCAGCACACTGTTGCCCTCCTTATTTTCAGGAGGCATGCCCTGAATATAATATGTAATCATTTCAAATATCTGCTGCGGTATTCTTTCGGTGTTATGCCGCAGTAGGATGAAAACGTGGTGCTGAAAGTAGTGTTTGAGTTGAATCCTGCGGCAAGCGCGGCAGATTTAGAATCAAAGATTTCACGGATGGACAACGTAGTTAAATTATCCAGAATCGCGGGTTAAATTTTTGATCAATATTTGGTCAACGGACATTTCGAAGAATAATAGCTGTTATGCTAAATTAAAAAAGCCCTGAATAAATCAGGGCTTAAATTCGGGGTGACTGGATTTGAACCAGCGACCACATGACCCCCAGAAACGCCGTATATGATCTATCGTTGTTTTCCTGCGTTTATTGCTGTCTGTAATTGTTATAATAATATAGAAGAAAATCAAGTGTTTTGTTGATTATTGTTTATCTACATTTACTGAAGTTTACATGTATTATCTCATTCCTATCTCATTCGTAATGCAAACGGTTTGTTATGCGATATTTTGCCTATATGTTGTTATTTTGTTAATTTATACTTTATTAGGGTAGAGAGTAAGACCAGAGAGGTTTAAGGGAGGATTGCCCCGGATGAAGAGGAACTCCTCGAGCGGTTTGGATTCGATAAGAAAAGACCTTTTAAGGATATGAAGGTTAATTCTATTTCGGAAAGTTTTGAGAGGTTCTGGAAGAAACTTTATGCTGCGAACAAAATCCGCACTGTTTAGAATCTCAAGAAGCTGAGACATTATGTAGCTGTTAAGCATTATGAAGAAGAGAAAGATATAATATCAACTCAGAGATACCTCGGAATCAGGAGTGTTTCGATAACACATATTTACCTGGCGGAATTGAATTGTGATGAAATTCTGATTGAACATAAATAAAGAAGTCATTACTTACGAAAATATTCGGTGAAAATATGCTGGAAGAGTATTACTGAACAATTAATTAGATAGATATTAAAATATATAACTCAGGAGATCCCCCAGCCTGTTCTAATGCACCAACGCAAATCTTTTCCATCACATAATACCGAACATTATTTTTAATTAATACCCCAGTGAACCTCACCACTGATCAAGGGGATTGACGGAGTATTAATACACCAAGCCATTTTTTTAAAATTGTATTCAGGACAAATATATACGCGATGGTGTTTAAAAGAAATTTTAGGCGTTAGGATAGCAAGGAAAGTAGGATAAGTGCTGACTCCGAGATTCGGGAAATAGAGACAGTATTTTGATAAACTGAGACCAAAGAGCCTTTCATCTGGAGGGGCCTCTACTGGAAGCGGATAGGCGATCAACGAATGAATGAAAAAATATAATTAAAACGAAGAATACAGGACAGAATAAATGCTGCCCTGGCGTCCAATTTTTACATTGTTCAAAGGGAGGGAAGACGAGCGAGCCGCCGGTGAAATACGAACGTTGAACCGGGTGTTAATTAGCTGTAGATAGGGCCCCCTGTCATGGAACAAAAAGGAGTAAAACGGATTTAAGTATCTGTTGTATAAAGGTATAATTGAAACTGAGAATTCAGTGCGTGGAGGCATAACACTTTTTTTTATCGGAAGGGCTGGGAGTGGAAGCTTCCGGGCTGGTTCTAATCTTCCGGTTCTGCGACCTGACTGTAAAAATTTCCGGAAAACATTGAATCCTTCCTGGCGAACGGAGCGGACGGAATAAAAAATTGCTTAAAAAATTTAGTCAATCGATATACAATTAACAGGGCAATCCTCTGATGCTTTTTTTGCGTCATTTTCACTTCCGGCAGGTACTTGATCAACATAGGCCACTGCGGTCCCATCTTCCATCCTGAACACTTCGGGGCAGGTCTGGGTACATAATTCGCATCCGATACAAGCATCTCTGTCAACTGTTGCTTTCATTTATAAACCTCTTTTATTATAGATTATTCTTCAGTATTCTCTTTCCCTGTATTGTCATCACAGGGTTCACCTTCATCGTAATTGCGCACCATCTCGGGGTGGTCCGGCACTGTGCATTGTTCAAGAGGATGTTTAACCATGATTTTTTCGCAACAGACAGGAGCAGGATTATCGCCTTTTACATCCTCGGTCCTGCCGCAGCTACTGCATCTGTAAATATATTTTATTTCACTCATTTTCGCCCTCCAGTATTAATTATTGATAAAATACCATTTTCTAAAGTAAAAGCAAATTTTTTGGTTAGAAAAATAATCAAGGATAGCGTATGAAATTTGATTTTTCTGCTGAATTTATTATCCTGCCAGTATATGATCTTTAATACAGCCCTGGCAATCAGTATGTAATATGTATACCCTCTGGAGGATTTTAATGAAAAAAATAATTGATGATATATCAATAGTTCTGGCTGGTGAAGCAGGTCAGGGGATGCAGGTAATAGGCAATATACTTACCACATTGCTTAAGAGAAGCGGTTATAATTTTTTTTTAACATCAGAATTCATGTCAAGAGTAAGAGGTGGAATAAATTCTACTGAGATAAGGGTATCATCAATACCTGTATCGGGATTCGTGGGTCGAATAGATGTTCTGATTTCTTTACATAAAGGTGCTATGGAACATCTGAAAAAAAGAATAACAGATGATACTGTCATAATAGGTGATGGAGAAAAGATAGATTTTGCTCGAATAGCTAATGATTTAGGGAATTCTCTTTTAAGCAATACTGTTGCAGCAGGTTTTTTATGCGGGATAATGAATATTGATAAAGGTGATTGTGAATCTTTTATTAAAGAGTATTTTAATTTAAAAGATGATGATTTAATAACAAAGAATATTGAGGCAATCCTGCGGGGGCATGATGCAGGGAGTGGTTTAGAATCAATAAGTGTTCACATTAAAAGATCTGAAACAGTTAAAGACCAGCTCCATCTTTCAGGTGCTGATTCGGTATCACTTGGAGCACTGGCGGGAGGGTGTGATTATGTTTGTGGTTATCCTATGTCTCCCTCCACAAGTGTGCTTGAAAAGTTGGCAGCATTTTCAAAAAAGTTTGATATAATTGTTGAACAGGTTGAAGATGAAGTGGGAGTCATTAATATGGCGCTCGGTGCCTGGTATGCTGGAGCAAGGGCTTTTATAACAACATCAGGTGGTGGTTTTGCGCTGATGAGTGAAGGTGTTAGCCTTTGTGGAATGATAGAGTCCCCGCTGGTTCTTCATCTGGCACAACGTCCGGGGCCTGCAACCGGGCTACCAACGCGTACAGAACAGGGAGATCTTAACCTTGTGTTATATGCCGGTCATGGTGATTTTCCAAGGATTATTCTGGCTCCAGGGGCACTTGAAGAAGGGTTTGAACTTACAAGAACGGCCTTCAACCTTGCCGACAGGTATCAGGTGCCGGTGTTTGTTCTGACAGACCAGTTCTTTGTAGACAGCAGTTATAATACCCCGGTTTTTGGTACTGAATTAGCTCTGTCTGAAAAGTATATTATAGAAACTGATCATGATTATAAAAGATTTGAAATTACCGCGGATGGTGTCTGTTCAAGAGGAATTCCGGGTTATGGAACCGGAAAAGTCTGTGTTGACAGTGACGAACATGACGAATGGGGATATATTACTGAAAATGCAGATGTACGGAAATGCATGGTTGATAAACGACGTAGAAAAAATGAATTAATAATCAAAGACATTATTTCGCCAAAACTTAAGGGGGATGTTGACTATAAAACTCTTATTATATGCTGGGGCTCTGTTTTCAATACTGTAGTTGAAGCTGTTGATAAATGCAATAATCCCGATCTGGCAGTCCTGCACTTCTCCTGGATCTATCCGATTCATGAAAGCATTCAAGAATACCTGAACAGAGCATTAGAAGTAATTATCGTGGAAAATAATTCATCCGGACAATTTGCGCATCTTATTCAGCTGACAACTGGTTTTATAATAAGTAAAAAAATTTTAAAATATAACGGGTCGCCTTTTTCAGTTGAAGAGTTGATTTCTGAAATTGAAAAGTACCTGTAGACAGGAGTGTTTGATGGAGAATATATTTGATTTTGATAAAAAAATTGATATAGCCTGGTGTCCGGGATGTGGTGATTTTTCTATCAGGAAATCCCTTCTGACAGCATTAATTGAACTGAATCTTAATAAAGAGAAAGTTGTTCTTGTTTCAGGTATAGGGCAGGCTGCTAAAATGCCCCAGTATATTAATACAAGCTTTTTTAACGGGCTTCATGGCCGGGGACTTCCTCCGGCGACTGCGATCAAGGCATGCAATCCTGAACTCACTGTAATTGCTGTTGGCGGTGATGGAGATATGTACGGAGAGGGGGGTAACCATTTTCTTCATGCAACAAGGAGAAACCCGGATATTACACTTTTCGTGCATGAGAATATGGTCTACGGTCTTACAAAAGGGCAGGCTGCACCAACTACAAGATCCGGTATGGTGACCCCAGTACAGGTTTCAGGTGTATTTGAAAAACCGCTGAATCCCATTGCTCTTGCGATTTCTCTTGATGTTACTTTTGTCGCAAGGGTGTTTTGTGGAGATATTGATCATACTAAAGATATTATGAAAAAGGCTATTCTTCATAAGGGTTTTGCACTTGTAGATATTTTTCAGCCATGTGTTTCTTTTAACAAGATAAATACCTTTAAATGGTTCAGAGATAATACATACAGATTGCCTGATGATTATGATCCCTCGGACAGGGTAGAGGCTTTCAGAAAATCACTTGAGGAGGAACCTTTCCCTCTGGGTATAATCTACAGAAGTGAACATAGAAAAACATTTGAGGAATGCCTTGATGTATACAGTAAAGATAAAACACCATTATATAAGCGTGAGCATGATATGAAAAAGGTATCAGCAGAGATAAATACAAAAATATAAACTTTTTACTGGAGGATTTATGACGCAGAAAACTAATATCAGGAACCTGCTATTAATCGGATTAGTTATCTGTTCACTCATCGGATTACCGGTACATTTAATGGTACACCCCGCAAGCAAGTTGCAGGTGTTTTATGTACCGGTTGTATCCTCCCAGGCCAGCACAATTATAGTACCTCTGCTTTTTCTGTTCCGGAGAACCATCCATTACGGATATGTATTAAATGGCATGACAGTAATAATAGGTACGGTGACTATGGCTCATTACAGTATTCACCACTTTCCTCTGCCTTTTCTTCTGACCAATATCCTGTATAAAACATTGATCATTGATGTCCTCATTCTTGGTATGAAATTCTGTATGGGGAAGGCTTTATTTGACCTGGAAATGTTTGGTTCTAATTTAAATGCCGAACACAGGGGAATATGGTACCGGTATCCGAACATGGGGTGGTGGTGGATACACCTTGTTACAATAAGCATTGTTTATACTGCAGGGAATCTTTTGTGGAGTGGATTATGACCAGAATTAAAATGTTTAACAAATACTGGTGGTTAGTGCATATTATAGCTATTGCTTTTTTCCTGTTGCTTGGAGCGATTGTAAGATTCCAGTAATTGAGGATGACTTATGATGTATGGAAAATTTATTTCTTCAATCATTTAGCGGGAATAGTGGATCCTGTATATTGCTCCCCCTCTGTCATCTGAAACAAGCATAGAACCATCCGGGAGGATCAGGAGATCAACAGGCCTCCCCCATGCTTTTACTCCTTCGAGCCATCCGGATGCAAAAACTGAATATGATTCAACTTTCCCTTTTTTTAAGATAATCCTTGTTATACAGTAGCCTGAGGGTGGATTTCTGTTCCAGGATCCATGCTCAGCGATGAAAAGATTATTTCTGTATTTTTCCGGGAACTGCTTTCCGGTGTAGAATTTAATACCTAGAGAGGCCACATGAGCGCCAAGCTCAGCTTCGGGTGGAGTAAACTCACGGCAGTTCCGCTTATTTCCATAATCAGGATCTTTGACTTTTTTCCCATGACAGTAAGGGTAACCAAAATTCATCCCTTTAACCGGTGCGTGGTTTAGTTCGTCAGGGGGGTGATCGTTTCCAAGCCAGTCTCTGCCATTGTCTGTAAACCAGAGTTCGCCGTTTGCGGGATTCCAGTCAAAACCCACAGTGTTCCTTACTCCATGAGCGTAGATTTCAAGCCCTGAGCCGTCAGGCTCCATCCGCATAAGAGAGGCATATCTTCTGTCTGAAGATTCGCAGATATTACACGGCGCTCCGACGGGAACATATAGCTTATTATCAGGACCGAATGCGATATACTTCCATCCGTGATGTCTGTCTTTCGGGAATGTATCGTTGATTATTACAGGTTCTGATGGGGCCTCTATTCTGTTGATGATATCATCGTATCTCATAACCCTGTTCACTTCAGCAACATAGAGAGAGCTTTTGTAAAACGCTACTCCATTCGGCATGTTCAAACCTTCGGCAATGGTATTGAATTTGTCTGCCGCAAAGTCTCCATTTGTATCTTTCACGGCATAGACTTTCCCCTCCCCCCTCGTCCCGATAAAAATCGTTCCGTCCGGACTCCGGGAGAGAGAACGTGCTCCGGGAACATTATCTGCATATATAGAAATTTTAAATCCTTCAGGGAGCTTTATTTTGCTGAGTTTCAGGTTGTGATTTAATGGAGCAAGGGTGACGCAGATAAAATCCTTCCCTGAATAAATTACCAGCAGCAAAGTAATAGCCATTACGGGTAGAAAATATTTTAACAATTTAAGCATAAATATACCTCCGCATCTGAATATGTGAAAGCTTTTAAAATAGCATTGACGCGTTTGAATAAAACTTACAACAAACCGGGAGCCGCATCAAGAAACATCATAACAGCAAATTCGAGCATGGAATTGAGAATTTTTCTTTCAATAGTCTTAAAGAAAAAAAACCATTCCTGCACCGAGAGCTGTAATACCCCGGATAAAAATGGTGGCAAACAGCGCCATCATTATCGGATTAAAATTAACATAATCCCATGCATAATATAATTCCTTCTACTAATCTAATTTCATGTATGTATATATAATAATTATAATCTTTTAATTAAATATGTAACTATGCTAAAAATTTTTTAAAATGATACATTTCTGTTCTCTAGGATACTCACTATTAATGGTTCCTGATTACCAGTGAGCAGTTTATGATCACCAGTAAAGATATACAGGCCAGTTGGTGGAAATTTACAGAGATGGAGCTTATCATTGGTGATGCTGTTGCTGATGTATGGGGAAAAGTTACATATAATCCTCCTGTCAGTGAATCCGGGATCAGGAAATATGTGTTACTGTTAAGCAGAGAACTTTCCCTTTACCCTGCCGGTTATCTTTCCAGATGTGGAATAAAAAAAATAGTAATAGGGCGAGACCTGGCATTCAATAATGAATACAGGGGCGCAGTACCTGACCCTTACCGGAAAATTCTTTATCTTTCAGTTAACGGAGCTTATGGCGAGAGCGGGGAGACATACCTCGTTCATATACTGCATCATGAGCTCCATCACATGGTGGAATACTCAGTATGGAAAAATATGTTTTTTGAATGGGCTGAATGGAACAGGCTTAATCCTGAAGGATTCAAATATGGCAGGGGAGGTGCCGGGAATAGAAATAGAGAAACAGATTATTACACAGTTACTCACCCTCTGAACGGCTTTTTAAATCTTTACTCAATGACAGGTGGTGAAGAGGACCGGTGTGAGCTTGCAGCATTTCTTATGTCCGCAAAAGAAAGAAAACATCTGCTTAAATATTATAAGAATGATTTGATCCTGCAGAGAAAAGTTAAGTTCATTTCAGATTTCATCAATGATTTTGCAGGTAAAGTTTTTATTGATATTGAAAATTATTTATAGTATTCATCAATATCGGTTAATAGATATCATATCAATAAAATCCCGGTTTTTTATTCTACTTAAGAACCGGGATTGTGGATTGATATATCCCCTAAGATATGTCTACCTGGAAAGCTTAAGTGCTATTTGAGCAACGTGTTTTCCTTGAAACCTTGCTGCATTAAGTTCATTCTCAGACGGCTTACGTTCACCTGCTCCTCCGGCGATAGTTGATGCTCCATACGGTGATCCACCTGTAATTTCATCAGTTTTCATCTGCCCCTGAAAAGAATAAGGGAGACCCACAATTACCATGCCGTGGTGTAAAAGAGTCGTATGAAAACTCAGAATTGTAGACTCCTGCCCTCCGTGCTGTGTCGCAGAGCTTGTAAAAACGCTTCCCGCTTTTCCAATGAGAGATCCCTTCTGCCAGAGCGAACCGGTCCCGTCAAGGAAAGCCCTCATCTGTGAACACATGTTGCCAAATCGAGTTGGTGTCCCGAATATAACTGCATCCGCATTTTCCAGATCATCAATAGTTACAACAGGTATGTGTGAAAAGGCCTTCTGGGCTTCTGCTACACCTGTTTCAACTAAGATTTTTTCAGGGAGAATCTCCGGGACTCTTTTAATAATTGCTTCAGCTCCCTCAACACTATTTATACCCTCTGAAATAGCTTTGGCAAGATTAAAGATATGTCCATATGCAGAGTAAAACAAAACAAGTACTTTCATAATATTACCTCCCTAATGGCTATTTACATATCTGTGAGAAACTAAATTTTTTTTATCTCAATATGCACATTGGATTGGCGGTTATTTTCATGAACACAGTTTAAGAAAGCCCGTGTTTCAGCTTCGTTGGCATTTATAGCCTCGTAAACTCGATCAAATACAACTTTGTCACTCCCTTTTATTGTACATTTTGTTTGATATTTTTTAGCTACCGGGTCCCACATAATTTACACCTCCATTGTAATATAAGTGTGATATTTCAGAATATACTAATATTCTAAAGAAATGTCAACATAAAACGATATTTTTATCTAAAAATAACCATTCCCCCCTTTCTCTTCGAGAGGTATATTCATTCACCCTCCGCAGCCTGGACCTGGTTAACCCTGATATAGCGCGGACACCGGCTCTCTCGGATTCAAGTATTCTCCTGGAGAAATTGGCAAGTTCAGTTTTCATTTTTTTTTCATCTCCATTATTTGTTACATTTAGTATAACACAGGCTGAATAGTCACTATTGGTAAATATATTCAAAATAATCGTGTAATTGATCCTGGTCATGGTTTAATTATTTTTTTTATGATAATTTCTGGATATTAATTGTAAGTTCCTAAATTGAGGTATTGTATGAAATACGCAAGTGATGATTTAAAGCATGAACATGAGGCTATTCTCTTTTCACTGAAGGTGCTTGAGGTGATATGCGGAAGGCTTGAATCCGGCGAAAATGTGCCGGCTGATGATGCTATTTCTCTCACCGATTTTCTGAAGCTCTTTGCAGATAAGTGCCATCACGGCAAGGAGGAGATCTTCTTCTTCCCAGCGATGGAGGTGGCCGGCATACAGAGGCAGAACGGCCCCATAGGGATGCTGCTTGAAGAGCATGAAAAGGGGAGGGGGCTTCTCGTAGGGATGTCATCCGCTGTTTCAGCGGGTGGTATTAATAAGAATGAGTTTATCATAAACGCGAGAGATTACATTTCACTTCTGCGGTCTCATATAGACAAGGAGAATAGACTTGTATTCGCCATAGGCGATGAAAAGCTTACTCCTTCAGCAAATGAGAAGCTGCTGAAGGAGTTTGATAAGTTCGAAGAGGAGGTCATCGGCAAAGGGAAACATGAAGAACTGGACTCAATGTTGAATGACTTCAGAAAACGATACAAAAATTAATACTTTTTTTTGCCCCATTATCTTTTTCTTTTAAAAAACGCCTAACTCAAGTTATTTATCGGTTAAAACTAGAGTTACTTATGGTTCAATTTTCAGGGGTGGGATCAGATATTCAGAGCCTGTTGGGACATGATGATATCACAACTACACAGAAAAGATATGCAATGTTCGCCAGACCGGATTTAAAATCAAAGATTTCACGGATGGACAACGTTGTTAAATTGTCCAGAATAGCAGGGTAAATTTTTGGTCAATATATGGTCAACGGACATCCCGAAGAATAATAGCTGTTATGCTAAATTAAAAAAGCCCTGAATAAATCAGGGCTTAAATTCGGGGTGACTGGATTTGAACCAGCGACCACATGACCCCCAGTCATGTGCGCTACCTGACTGCGCCACACCCCGTACGCAGTTGCATTAAATGCAGAGGCTTTAATCTTGTAAAGAAAAAATAACAGGTAAGTATAAAAAAGTTACCAGGTGGATTGTTTCCCGTATTGAAAATTTTTCTTTTAAGCGCTGTAGTATAGAGACAAAGGATTCTCATGCGGTTAAATGGCTCAACTGCCGGGGCTTGAGGATTCTCTATTCCGGTTCATCCGGATTAAAATAGCTGTATATCTTTTCTGCGGTCTTCTCTCCGACTCCTTCAACTCCTGTAAGCTCATAAATATCAGCATTGGCAATATTATCTATAGATTTAAAATGTTTTAGAAGAGATTTTCTGGTCTTTTCTCCAATGTCAGGGATATTATCAAGTTCTGATGCCGCAAATTTTTTACCCCGGAGCTTCCGATGGTATGTTATGGCAAAGCGGTGCGCCTCGTCCCGTATATTCTGCATCAGTTTAAGGGGAGGGGAGCCTTCCGGCAGTCGTACGGGAGCTTCCGTCGGAGACGTGTATATCTCCTCAAAACGCTTTGCAAGTGACACAATTTTTACATCTACATTAAAATTTGCCGCTGCCTCAATCGCACGAGAAAGCTGCGTGGGACCTCCGTCAATAACAATGAGGTCCGGAAGTTCCAGGTTTTCATTTACGAGATACTGAATCCTGCGTGAAACAGCTTCATGGATCATTCCGGGGTCATTCGCTCCTTCGTACCCGCGGATTTTAAATCTTCTGTAACCGTTTTTATCCGGCCTCCCGAGCCTGAACTGCACCATTGAAGCCACGGACTCATTGCCCTGTGTGTTTGAAATATCGAAGCAGACCATAACCTCCGGCTCCGTATCGAGTGATAATGCCTCCTTTAGTCCTGCGAGGGCAATAGCCGGATTAGCAGCATCAGCGTTCTTTCTCTCAACTGCCAGTATGTCAATATTCTTCCGTATCATATTGATGATCCCGCGGTCCTCATCCGAACGGGCAATTAAAAGTGTAATTTTTTTGCCGCTTTTTTCTGAGAGATGCTGAGCTATAAGGATTGAGTCATGAATTTGTGTCTCTGTAACAATGCGGGACGGGATATCCTTATCTTCATAATATTCAATGATAAATGACCGGATAACATCTTCGTGAGAGGTGTACTCCGCGTTATCAAACACACTTATCTTTCTCCCCGTAAGAATCCCTTGCCTGAACTCAAAGAGAACAACAAGTGCCTCTCCCCCAAAGATGCCGCACGCTATGCAGTCCTGGTCTGATACTGACTGTATGTCCACCCGCTGTGTCTGTGAGATTTTCTGGATGTCGTAGAGGATGTCACGGATTGACGCGGCATTTTCGTAGTCCAATCTGGCTGAGTAATCCTTCATCCTCTTATTGAGATTATCGATTACGGGATCCATGTCCCCTTCGAGAAAACTCACTGCATCATTTATGAGAGACCTGTATTCATCCTTTGAAATCGTTCCGCGGCAGACACCGGAACATTTTTTTATCTGGTAGTTTATACATGGCCTCTCATTATCTTTAAGGGGGAGGGGACGTCTGCATGTTTTAAGTTTGAATAAAGTATTTATCATTGCTGCCGTATTCTTTGCCGCTTTAGCGTCAGTGAATGGGCCGAAATACCTGTCAGTCCCGCGGTTGATCTTCCTGGTGTAAACCACTCTCGGGTAATCTTCTTTCATCGTTACTGCTATGTAGGGGTAGCGCTTGTCATCTTTAAGACGAACATTGAATTTCGGTTTATGTTTTTTTATTAAATTATTTTCAAGAAGGAGGGCTTCAATTTCAGAGCCTGTAACTATATATTCTATATCGTAGATATTCTTTACAAGTATTGAAGTTTTCGGATCGTGGTCCTTTTTTATAAAATATGATGATACCCTTTTTTTGAGAGAATTGGCTTTCCCTATATAGATAATTTTTTTTGCGCTATCGCGCATGATATAGACACCCGGCTCCAGTGGAAGACGCGAAAGGATGTCTTTTATTTTATTATCATTAGTCATCGTTTTTAATTCCTGGTATGTAATAGAAGGGAATAATTATCGCGATGTCAAATCCTTTGTTTTCGTATTCATCTTTTATATAAAAAGAGGTAAATAATTCTTAAGTTTACACTAAAAAATATATTTAGGAATGGTTATTGAAAACGCTTATATATTTTTTTTAAATTGACTTTTTAATATATAAGATAACCGGATAAACACTCTGACTCTTTAAATTAAAGGTTATTGATTGAATTATTTAAAAAAGAAAAGAAAATCACCACTGATGGAAGAGACTCTTTCTCATCGTTATTTTCTTCTATACAGGGGGCAGCTTCTTGTTTTTGCGGGTTATTGCATTGTCACATTAGAGACTTTATTTGCTATATGGTTAGGTTTAACACCGATATCTTATCGTACAACAATTGCAATCTCTTCATGCGTACTGGCTGTTACAGTTATTTTGTTCATAATAATAAAAGTGAAAAGAAAACTTCTCCTCTGGCAGGAGTGGCTTATTTTCGGTATAGATCTTCTGTTCTACACGTTTTTTTTATGTCTATGGATATATAATCTTGGTAACCTCCGGATTTTAGGGCTTTTCAGCTCATTAATTGCCATAACTATTGTTCTATCTTACACAAATATTTATCAGTCAATTTTAATGTCAACAATGACTTTAATCTCTTATTTCTCGGTTTCATATTATGCGATAAAGTGCGCCGGGCAGGCTGGTTCAATAATACGCGAGTCTTTTCTTGCTTTCTGTTTTTTCCCTGCGTATATAATAATAGCTATTACCGCAAATGGTCTCGACAAACAAAGGAGAAAACTGTGCCGGGCAAAAAAGAAATTTGAATTATCCAACATTGAACTTCGGAATCTCAACGACGCCCTGAAATATGAACAGACATTGACTGAATTTGAGCTTAACCTTGCTCATGACATTCAGTCTTCCCTTTTTCCCGGCAAACCTCCGGTTTTAACCGATTGGGATATTGCTTTTATCTCAGAACCAAAATCAGGTGTTTCGGGCGATTTCTATGATTTTTATTGCACCGGAGACAGGCTTGAAGGGGTAGCTCTTTTTGATGTTTCAGGTCATGGAGTGGCATCCGGTCTTATAACCATACTTTCCAAACCTGTACTATACAGAAATTTTAAAAAAAACACTGCCGGCAGGCTTGAGGTAATCCTCGATGAGACAAACGATGAGCTTACTGAACAACTTGAGAATGTGAATATTTATATAACAGGGATACTTCTCAGGATGTCAGGGAATTGTGTTGAATACGCGAATGCGGGTCACCCGGATCTTCTGCATTATCAATGTGCTGAACGGAGTGTCAGAACTGTTGCCGATTCTGACGATGAATTTAAAGGAAAACCTATTGGTATTCCGATCAGGGATTTTCATTATACATCATTGAAATTCAATGTAATGCCGGGAGATGTGCTTCTGCTCTTCAGTGATTGTATTCTTGAAAGCAGAAACAAAGATGAAGTGCAGTTCGGGAAAAATAGAATAGCTGATGCTTTGAATGAGACAGCCGGGATGAACGCCCGTGAAGTGCTGGAACATATACTTGGAAAGCTGTATGCGTTTATTGATAAAGAAATTTTAATCGACGATCTCACTATCATAGCAGCAAAAAAACTCTGATACAAAAATTCTTCTTAAAATACTGCGAATATACTTTTCTATCCTTTTAAAAAACAGCCTAAAATCATTGACAGAGAAAATCCGGGGATTGAAATATTGATTATTATTTATGCCTTTCAGGAGTAACTAAATGAACTTTTCAATCTTCGGAGATCAACAGCCTGATGGATGATATGGGTAAAGCTATGGCTGTGAACAGGGATATGCTTATGCTGGGTGGAGGTAATCCGGCACATATTCCCGAAGTACAGAATGTATTTCGGGAATCTATGAAGAATATACTGAACACGGGGAGAGCTTTTGAAGATTGTGTGGGGAACTATGACGCCCCTCAGGGGAACATTCCATATATTGAAGAACTCGCCGCCCTGCTTAAGCGTGAATACGGGTGGGATATTACAGGCAGGAATATAGCACTTACAAACGGGAGCCAGTCGGCATTTTTTCTTCTATTCAATATGTTTTCCGGCCGCTACAGCGACGGCTCGTTTAAAAAGATACTCCTTCCGTTGACCCCGGAATATATAGGGTATGCGGACGCGGGCCTTTCAAATGAGGAGATTTTTACTTCAATCAGGCCCGAGATTGAGTTCCTTGACGATCACATGTTCAAGTACAGTATAGATTTTAATAATCTTGTAATAGACCAAAATATCGGTGCCATCTGTGTATCAAGGCCGACAAATCCCACCGGAAATGTGTTGCGTAATTCCGAGGTTGAAAAACTCATCGGGCTCTCGAAAAAACACTCTATCCCGCTGATTATTGACAATGCGTACGGGAATCCATTTCCGAATATAATATTCACAGACGCGAAACCGTACTGGGACGAGAACATAATCATGTGCATGAGCCTGTCGAAACTGGGCCTTCCCGGTGTGCGGACCGGAATTATTATCGCATCTGAAGAGGTCATCAGCGCGGTCTCTCAGTTGAACGCGGTAATAAATCTCGCGCCCGGGAGCGTGGGCTCGGCACTTACTGAACAGATAGTGCGCACAGGTGAAATAATTGAAATAAGCCGTAATTTAATCATGCCGTATTACAGGGAAAAGGTGGAACGGGCCGTATCCATTTTTAAAGATAAATTGCACGGACTTGATTTTTTTATACATAAACCTGAAGGTGCGATATTCCTCTGGCTCTGGTTCCGCGGGATGAAGATTGACAGTAGAATCCTTTACGAAAGGCTTAAAAATAGGGGAGTACTCATTATACCCGGGCACGGTTTTTTCCCGGGACTTTCAGGGGAGTGGCAGCACAGGAATGAGTGTATAAGGGTAACTTATTCGCAGGGTGATGATACCGTATCGCGCGGTATTGAAATTATTGCTGATGAAGTAAGGAAAGCATACTAGGGCATCTCCGCCTGAGAATTTTTGATTATGGTTTCAGCGAGCTGAGGCGGGGTGTTGTCAAGGTAGTCACGCAACTCTTCACGGTTTTTAAATGGCCTCTTGAGTATAATCTGTGTAGCACGCTCCTTCCCTATGCCGGGTATAAGTTCAAAGGATTTTGCCGGCGCGCTGTTTATGTTGAATGGTATAGGGAGAGTGGAGAGTGACCTCTCGCGATGCCCTGTAATAATTACATCCTGAAATGTTTTCGGCTTTAACTCTCCCGGCATTTTTACTGTTATAGAATAACTTGCTATCTGCTTTCCGAGGGAGTAACCATCCCTTGTCTCAAGTATCAGATTTTCTTTGAGAATTGTACCTGCCGGGTATATTTGCCGCAGCATGAGGTTGTCAATATCGTCCCGGATCTTGTCGCGGTAGTATTCAAATCTCTTTGTCATTCCGTTTGTTATTTTCAGCTTTTCCTTGTATATTGGAGTATCAGGGTAGGGGTGTAGCTTGCGTATGTTGATTCTTTTTACCAGGAGGCCCTCCTCTGCAATTCGTGCAAGGTATTCATAGTTGATCCTAAAGGTATCCATCGTTTCTCCCTTCAGCCCATGTATGAGATTAATGCCCGGAAGTAGAGTTGGTATTCCATTTATCCTCCCTCCGCATATATCATTAACAATCCTTATGGCAATTACAGCCTCTTCAGGAGTTACTTTGAGAAAGTTCTGTGTCACAACTTTTTGGTCAAAGGATTCAATACCGAACGGCAGTGTATCCCCGGGAGTTACAGCAGCGGCGATTGCTTCGAGTATGCGGGAGGAGTGTTCAGGCCAGTTAACAATTGATCCGGGATTCGCGTTATCTACATTAAGTACATGTATTGCTCCTGAATCTTTGCGTTTCTTAAGTTCCCCAAAGAGTTCAATAACCTCTGAAGGTTCAGGCTGAGGGAATCCGTTCCTGTAATCCTTGAGCCTGCTCCCGAACTGGATTATATCGGGCTGCCTCCCGATCCTGTAACGTGAAACTCCGCATTTAAGGAGAGAATCAATCTCGTCAAGTACCTCGTTCGATTCCCGGAATTCAATCTTATTAATAAGGCCTTCCGAGCAGAATGAACAGTGTTTTTCCCTTGGACAGCCGCGCCCCGTTTCTATCTCACAAATGATATCAGGGAACCATGGATGCATTTTCACAATCTCCGCCCCGACAGGAGCCCAGAGAGCTATCTCCTTTGTTGTCCTCTGCATATCGGCCGGGTCACCTTTTGCAAGAGTGTAAGCGAATTTTTCTATATCATTTTTTACGATATTTACATTTCCGTAGTCATGATCCACAGCCCTGTATATAAGGCCGCCCACTGCAATAGGAGTTTTTCTGTTCTGGCGGATTATTCTGTTTACCTCCGCGAGGGTACCGATCTTTGCTCCCAGGTATTTACCCGGTACAACTGCGCCTCCAGTGAGAAAGACATGATCATAGCTCCCTGTAAAGGTAAAATTCTGTTCTCTCATGTTGTCAATTGTGAGGTATTCTATGACTTCAGGATTTACACCTGCGCAGACCAGTGCGCCATAAATATATCGCGGGTATGGTGAAATAAAAGGAGGAACACCGAGACATGCCGGCTCATCCACATAGCAATCGAGTATTAAATATTTTTTCATAATCCTTTAAGGGCTGTTTCTATTTCAGCGGTCATGTGTCGTGATATCTTTGCTTCAAGGTCAAGAATAAATTTTCTGTTATCTATAATCAGCTCTTTTACTTTGTCATTGATGCCATAACGCTCTACCAGGTCTTCTACCCTGGCGTGAACGGTTACTACCTTGTCATGCATTACCCTTTTGTCGGCATAGTAGACTATTTCTTTTTCAGTAAGAGGCCCTTCCGGGTCATAACCTGTAAATACTACATGATTTTCTACAATTTCAGCAATTTCATTAAGTCCAAGGTCGCGAAGCATTTCACCACCGATGAGATCATGACGCATTTCACGGTTCTTTATCGAGCGTGTTTTTGCTATGTCGTGTAAAAGAGCTGCTGCGATAAGTAGTTCTCTGCTTATGATCTCTTTATTTTTAAGATAATTATATATCGCTACAGCTACATTCTTTACCTGTACAGAGTGGTCGATGATATTCGGGAGCATTTCATACTGCCGGATAATTTTAAAACATTCATCTTCATTTGGATATTTTGCAATACTATTCATAGTTCTACCATTTCTTTATAAGATATTTTTCGATTATCATGTCGAGTATTATTTCATACACAGTGAGCAATTAATTTTACCTGTTTGACAATAATCCCTTTATTTTGAAATTCTATAGAATAGTAAAATAAAGGGATTAATTTTTCATAATATTTTAAGTTGGAATTCTTCTATGGCTATAGGGATTTAATATTTAATTTCATATAATTATTGACAATTTCGGTATGAAGCATAGATTTCGTTCCTGCCGGATATAAGAGACATAATTATTAGGATATTCATATCCTTTTAAAATTGATTTTGGAGTATTAAAGATGAAACTTGAAGAGTGCAAAAAATGCAAACATCATATAGAGTTAAGAAGTTATCAGGTGCTTTGTAATTATGGTGGGGCATTAAATTCTATGGCAACAACAGAGGATGAAAAAAACGGCGAATATAGA
>CAZVFJ010000015.1:20183-23657 GCA_964625825.1 uncultured Leptospirales bacterium
TCTATCTTAAAAGTAAATAATTCCCCAGTATGAATTTTGATATATCTGTTTCAGTATTTTTATCATTTTAGAGAGGGGCTGTTCCGCCCTATCATCTCCGCTGATTTTATCTTTACTCCGAAATAGTTTTCAATATATGCGGTGAGAGCGTGCAGAAGAGGGTAGAGGTTTTCAACGTTGTACTTTTCAGGTTCTATCATAAAAAATTTTTTAGATAGTGATTCCCTGAAAAATGCCGATGCGGTACCGTTAATAAATCTACTCCCTTCTGAACAATTTTCGCAAGACATCCGTAAACTTACAGGATCAAGTAAAAATCCACTCTCCCCGGAGTCTCCGCACCATGAACATATTGATGCATCAGGGAGAATGCCCTGGAGTACCATATATCTTGCAGTGAAAAAGATTATGAAATGCAGAGGGTGAGAAATTTTTGATAAAGTATCAATGCCTGCCGAAAGCAGCGAATATATCTTTTCATTGCAGTCACCATAACCGGTTGTAGAATCTATAATCTCAACCATGTAATAAAGTGAAAATATTAAGTCGCTGCTGTTTCTGATTGACTGATAGTATGCTGTGATATCGAATTCTGAGACGGTGTTGAATGAACCGGTATTTCCGGTGTAGTAGATCATATCGAGTGCTGTTCCAGGTTCTGATGCACTTCTGGGCCTCTTCTTTGATTTTCTCAGGCCTTTAAATACGAATTTTTCCTTTCCGTGTTCCCTGGTGAATATGCTGCATATATAATCAGCCTCACCCGAGAGGATTCTTGAAAGGACTATCCCCCTTGTCTTTTCGCGCGACATTCTGCTATTTCTGTTTTGATATTGTTACTGCAATACGGATAATTTTTGTACCTGATATCTCTTTTATTCTGAAAGTGATATTTTCATGTTTTACTGTTTCTTCCTGTTCCGGAATCCTCCCGAAGAGGTCGAAAACAAATCCACCTACTGTGTCAAAATCATCAGTGGAGATATTTAAACCCAGCTCCCTGTTGAAATCAGATATGAGCATGCGCGAATCGACATCAAAGGAGTTAGCTCCAGTCTTCTCGCACTCGGGCTTCTCCTCCACATCATATTCATCATTGATGTCTCCAACTATGACCTCAAGGATGTCTTCCAGTGTTACGATTCCACCTACGCCGCCGTATTCATCAACAACTACTGCAATGTGAAGTTTTTTTGATTTAATTTCGATGAGCATCTCATCAAGAGGCATAGTTTCCGGGACAAAAAGCGGAGCATGCAGAAGCTTCTTCAGGTTGAATTTTTTATTCTTGTCGCCGATGAGTTTAATCAGATCCTTAACATAAAGAATACCTGCAATATTGTCAATTGTCTCATCATAAACCGGCATTCTGGAGTGTCCGGCATCAAGTATTATCTTGATAAGTGATTTGAGCTCAATATTCAGGTCAATGGCCACAACATCGACCCTTGGAATCATAATATCTTTAGCATCGAGTTCTGAAAGCATCAAAATCCCGCGAATCATATCTTTACGCGGGGTGTCTAGCTGTTCGTAGGTGTCTGCATCAAAGCATTTATCCTGCGTTGATCCGAAAGATTTTTTTAAACTGGACAGAAAGTTTTTAAAACGAAAACTGTGTGGTTGGTCAGGATTATCTGATGTCATGCTTTATGAAATTACCTCTTTTCAGTGAAAAGTATGATAACCGGCGTATTTGTCAACAAATTATTCCGGAATGTATTTTATATCAGCCTGAGAAGATAGTGAATTTTTTATAGTTTCGAGTAGTGTAGCAGCAGAATCTTTTGAAACGCTTGTAGAAACATTGCAGTCATTATAAAGGCTGTCTGCCATAAACTTTTTTATTGCAACATAAACATCCTTGGTGGGGATGAACAGGTATGAAAAAAAATCACTTTCTCTCTCGAGAATTGTAAAAGATGAGTATAACATGAGCGGTTTTTCCGGGACCATTATTTTTTCATTTTTCCCTCCGCCCAGCATTGTCATTTCATTGAATCTGTATGGAATAGATTTTCCAGCCTCTCTGTTTACAGGCTCTACATGTTTATTCGTGTATGTAGGAGGCTCGACCAGAAGATGGGTCCTGTTACCATCAGTTTTAAATGTAATTCCATCCCCGGTTCTGTATATGTCTTTTACATTTCTGTAAG
The DNA here is from genome assembly GCA_964625825.1 of uncultured Leptospirales bacterium. GTDB lineage: Bacteria > Spirochaetota > UBA4802 > UBA4802 > UBA5550 > UBA5550. Next base: position 22,340 of record CAZVFJ010000015.1, read on the forward strand.
CAGTTATCTCATATATGGAATAGTTATTCTCAGGTGTGAAATATGCTGTTATAATGAAACCTCCATCAGAGGGTATCTGTTCGGTCATATATGCTTTAATAAGCGACATTGCACTTGCCATAAATTGTTCCTTTTACCAGAAATTTTGTTGCCTTATAAATTAATAATATATCAGGTATTCTGAAAAGCAATTAAAAAAATATCTATATGTAAAGATAGTCTATTTTTAGTATAAAAAAGCAGTGTTTCTTTTCTTCATTAAAATATATATCCAGGAATTATTGCTGATAAAAAAATATCATTATATTTTATCCGGTTTTTTTATGTTATGTTGAATGTCCGAGGAGAATAATAAATGAACAAAGAATTTTTTAATCCCGAACCTGTGATTTTTAGTGCGATGGGCGGAGTTAAAACTCTTCCTGCCGAAACTCTTGAAAATTTTAGAGGTGGCTTTGAATGTGGAGCTGATGTTGCATGCATTAATATCCAGCTTTCAAAGGATCATGAGGTAATGGTAATATCTGCAGAAAATCTTGAGAATGTTTGTGGAGTCCCCGGAGGAGTTGCTGACTATACAGCGGATGAACTAAAAAAATTTGACGCCGGATATATGTTTAAGGACGAAGAAGGTGAATTTTCCTGCCGGGGAAAAGGTTACAGGTTCATGACGCTGAAGGAACTTTTTGAAACTTTCCCTGACAGAAGATTCTGTGTCAATCTCCTTAATAAAAATGAAAAACTGGCCAGAGCATATGTTGATATTGTTAAGATATGCGGAGCTGAAAAGAGAGTGCTCACATCTTCCATGTATGGTAGAAATATAAAACTTGTAAGGGCACTCCTGCCCGGAACTGCAACGTCCTTCTCTTTACCCGGAATTATCTCTATATATGCCCTGTTCAAATCAGGCTTGCTTTACTTCATTAGAAAATTTTCTGCGGATGCGTTGCAGACTCCTGAATCGATCGGAGCTTCGTATATTGCAAACAGCGGCCTTATTCGCGAAATGCATAAAAAAGGTGTAAAGGTACATGTATGGTATGTAAAGGATAAGAAGCAGTATCAGCGGGCACTTGATAGCGGTGCGGACGGGTTTATGAGCGATGATATTCCTTTGCTTCTCTCTTTCAGAAAAGGATGATTATTTCAGTTTTTCTAAAATTTTATTCTGGTAAAAGGGGCTGACTACTTTTACTCCTTTTGATTCCATCAGAATATTGTATCTGAGCTGTTTCTCATTCATTTTTTTCCGTATTTCCTGACGTTCATTCTCATCAGAACAGGCATTCAGAAGATCGTTCAGATGCATAATGCT
>CAZVFJ010000015.1:23667-28436 GCA_964625825.1 uncultured Leptospirales bacterium
CGAAGTTCAACCTCTTCCGGTACAACTCCTGCATTTTTCAGAATTTTATAAGACATCCACAGTTCATCAGGAATCATGTCTAGATCATCAGGCGGGAGAGGTTTACCCTTGCACGAAAGGTTGTCAAATTCACCATTCGCAATGGCCTGTTGAATTTTTCTTTCTGCTATTATTTCAAATATAGACATGATAACACCTTTAATTAATCAGTAATAATTCCTGAATATATTTTATAGTGTAAAATTAAGAATTATATTCTCTCCCCGCCTTTGTCGGAGAGAGTAATAGAGCATTTTTTACCAGAAATAACTTAAGGAATAAATACTAATAATTGATACAAAATTAAACTTCAATTTATTTTTTTCAAGAATTAATTTGAAGATGAAAGATAAAAGAATGATAATAGGGACGAAGGCTTTTTCCATCTCCCTTATCTCTTAAATTATTGACTTGACGAATGCCTGATGTTTTTAATGTTATCTGGCAGGTGGTATGGTAATTTATAGCAATACTATAATCAGTTTATTCGACAGAAGTTCCGGCAGGGTGGAGGGCTTAACTCTATTCCCTTTTATTATTCTCAGGAGGGATATTAAAGATACTACATCCGCACAGTATGTGATTAACCATGAAAAGATTCATATAGCCCAGCAGGGGGAACTTCTGGTTCTGTTTTTTATTTTAATTTATTTTTCCGAGTATATTTTCTGGAGGATAAAGGGATACACTCCCGGTGAATCCTACAGAAAGATAAGTTTTGAGCGTGAAGCCTATTATTATATGTATGATCTGAAATACCTTGATAGGAGAAATTTTTTATCGCATAGAAAGATGCGTGGAGATAGATATGTCTGACATATTCAACTGGGATAAACTCGGTGATGATGAAAAAAATAAAATATTAAAGTTCGTATCAGAAAATAATTTCCTTATCCGTGAGTCTATGAGAAATGAATTTCCCTCACTTTATATAGGCACAATCCCGGAAGAGGTGGCTAAGGGGTGGCTTATGATCGCGGGTCGTGAAAAGGTTATGAACTTTATAAAATCCCGGGTATGAGTATTGATTTTATGAAAGAGGTTTATCCCGGAATATTTATGATCACAGAGAGGGGAATCTCCGGGATGCTGAAACCCCCGGTTAACCTGTATGTAATTACGGGAAGTGATGGCCTGATCTTTGACGGCGGTTATGGCAGCCGGGGGTGCATCTCTCACTTCGGTCGTGCTTTACGGGAGATAAACAGGATATGCAGGGAGAGGGGCGTCGAAAATAAAATTACACGCATAATCCTCAGTCATGCTCATGCAGATCATTTTTCCGGACTTTCCCGGCTTAAGAAAAAGTATTCTTTCAAAATTATTTTAACAGAGAGAATGGGCCGAATAATAAAAGATGCAAAAACCTACAAAAATTCTTACGCAATAAAAAAAGAGAAGAGAGAGCCGGGCCTGAGGAAAGTTCTGTCATCCATAATGGAAAGATATTTTTCTTCCCTTGAATTTTTTATATACCGGGTATACTGGGGGGTCGACTATGTAAGCTCCCCGGATATTATTATTGAAGAAAACACAAAAATTTCTATAAACGGAGAGGATTGGGATATATTTCATTCACCCGGCCATTCCGACGACCATATAACTCTCTATAATAGAAGAACCGGTGTACTCTTCGCCGGTGACAATATAATGAGAAGTATCAATGTGTGGCTTGGGCCACCAAGGTCAGATCTCGATATGTACACCTCTTCTCTTGAGAAGATCCTGACACTTGAAAAACTTGAGCTGATACTTTCCGCTCACGGGAGCCCTGTGACAGAACCCCGTAAAAGGGTGGAGGAGATCCTGGCCTGGCGCAAAAAAAGGATGATTGATGTACTGGGGATAATTGAATCTTCCGGTGATGAAGGTATATCCATAAAAGGGATTCTGTCATCGCTTTATCCCGGTGACGGGAAGGTTAAGCATGATTTCGCCAGGGGCTGGGTGGAGCTTACAGTCATGAGGCTGTTATCCGATGGAATTATCCACTCTGATGAAAATAAAACATACAAAATCTGCTGACTTGTTGAATAATTCTGAATTATCAATGTAAATTATCTGATTAGAATATAAAAAAATTACCGCAAAAAGCCTGTATGGGCTTTTTTTCTTGACTTTTCCCAATATAGTATTAATTTATGACTGAGTTTTTTGGGGAGCAATTTAATGAAAAAAAGAAATACAGCCATATGGATTATTCTATTTATAACAATTTTCTTTTTATTATCATGCAGTGGAGGAAGTGGCGGTGCCTCAAAAATACCGGAAGTAATTGTTGCTACTGATTCAAATTTATCCACAGGAGATATTGATCCCGATTCGTCCGGAGATTCTACAAATAATGACACTTCAACCGGCCAGAATACCGGAAACAGTAATCAGGATTCATCCCAGTATGTTGTTATTATCCAGACAGATAATGACGGGAAACTGAATATAAATAATGAGGCGGTTGACCCCGGGCAATATATCCCATCAGAAAACAGTTCATCATCAATATCTGTTACTGATGAAAATGGAAATACAGTCACAGCCATAGTGGAAGATGACGGAAGTATTAAGATTACTCCTTCAGATGGAACTGTTGAGGGAGTATATACCATAGTAATAAATACGGGTGAAAGGGAGTATATCATTGTAGTTGAAGTTGATGCGGATAATAATCCTACTGTTACAACTGCTATAAGCTTCCCATCTGATAACAGTATAATAATTGACCTGGATAACGGCAATCTTGTAGTAAATGACAGTGTTCTGGCGACTGTTTCGTCGGGAGCCAGTGGAAATTATACTATTGATTCTTCTGTTGCAGGTATCACCGTAACTGACAGCGCTAATAACTGCGTAAGTGCTTATGTTGATCCTGTGACTGGTGATATAATTACCGGAACGTCAGCTACAGGAAACACGACTGTTGTAATAACTATGACTGACGGCAGAGTAATCTCATTCCAGACAGATAACACAGGCGATATAATAAGTAATGTTACAGTTGCCGGGAGATCTGTTATGATTGATCTGGATGACGGTTATTTATCTTCCGGAGGATTTGACATTACATTAACGGAAAATGGCAGCGACGGATGGTTACTCTCCGGTGATGTCCTGATAATATCTGCAACTGCAGGAGATGGTACTATAACTGTATCTCCTGATAATATAAAAGTAGATGCTGCAACTGGTGATATAATGATTACCGGTGGAGGTTCTGCTGACGTACCCTCTGGTCCTTATGAACTGAAAGTTTCAGTTGATGGGAAGGAATATATTATTAAAAGTGATGATGCGGGTAACATTATAACAGTAGTTCCCGGGAATGTACTGCTGGATCTTAACAATGGGTATGCTATTCATTCAGGGAATAATATAGTTGTAATCACGACTGAATCGTACGGTTCATGGTCGCTCGCAGAACAAATCAGTTCTCTGCAGGCTGTGGATTCTGAAGGTAATCAGGTCTCAGTTGTTATTGACAGCAGCACTGGGGATCTTCTTACACCGGATACCGCCACCGGCGAGGTGACAATAACATTTCTTTATACTGATTCAAGCGGCAATGTTATAACATATACGTTTGTTGCGGTTAACGGAAACATATTGTCATATATGGCTGAGATATCTGATCCGGGACCTGATTTTGATTTTTCAACTGTTACGAATGTTAAAATTTCTCTCAAAGTGGCGGATGAGAAAACCGGGCTTCCCCTCGGACAGGTTTCGATCAATTTTATGAAAGCTGACAGCTCTCTTAATTGGGAGGGTTTTACCAATGATAGTGGTATATCGGTATTTACGGCCACGGTCGATACAGCTAATCAGACTGCAAAGGTGATAGTCGCAAAATCCGGTTATGAAACCGTGACCTGTGATATCCCCGGAATTGGGAAACTCATTGAGTTTGGCCGAAATATAGCAATGAGTCCCGTGGAAGAAATAATTATTACAGATTCTGACGGGGATGGAGTACCTGATGAGGATGATGAATTTCCTGATGATCCATCAGGAGCAAAACAGATAAAAGGTATATACACACTTGCTTTCGAAGATCTCTATCCGGATAAAGGTGACTCGGACTTTAATGATGTTGTAGTGAGGCTTACAATTGTTGAGATGATTGACGGCCAGAATAAACTTCGCAGTATCTCTATCACTACAAAACTCCTGGCGTCAGGCGCTGCGTATCATAACAGGTTCGGTATAAATATATATGGGAGAAAGATTATTTTTATTGATGATGTAAGGGATTTACTTGGGAATAAATATAATTCACGTCCATATGAAAAATATAAGGATGTCGCTGAAATTTTATATAATCTTGAGTTTGAAACGCCTGTTATCAGAAAAGATATAGCTCCTATGCCGTATGACCCGTTTATTATGTGTAATGGTGAAACAGATAGAGAGGTGCATCTCCCCTTTGTTACAACTCTATATACAGGTAAAAGGCTTGATTCTGATGGATTTCCATGGGCAATACTTGTACCTGATGAATGGGCATGGCCTTATGAATCGGGAAGTATTTTTAAAGCATATCCTGGATTTGATGACTGGTATATGAGTTCAGGGGACTATAACTCTGACTGGTATCTGAATCCTCATAATTTCTATATCTACAAACGATAAAGATTATTGATTAAAGATAAAAATAAAAAAGGCTGCCTTTTTAGACAGCCCTTTTTTATTTCAGCCCGTATAACCGGATATATCAGACAATATTATTTTCAGAA
>CAZVFJ010000016.1:0-7097 GCA_964625825.1 uncultured Leptospirales bacterium
ATATCGTGACAGGGTAAAAGCCTGTTGTGAAGCTGTTGGTAAAGCCAATTCCGAAACAGGTACCGGAACTCTCTACTTCCCGAATATTACAGCGCCGTTCAGCGAAATAATTGACAGGGCATATTTCGCGAAGGAGAGCGGGGCAGGGGGAGTCCTGATAGCCCCTGCGCTGACCGGTTTTGATGTGATGAAGCATCTTGCTGATGATGAAAAGTTCGCTCTCCCGGTGATGAGCCACCCTGCATTCATAGGCCCATATCTTTCAGGACAATCTGGATTTACTCATGGAGCACTCTTCGGAAAGTTAATGAGGCTCGCCGGGGCAGACATTATTGTTTACCCTAACTTCGGAGGAAGATTCTCATTCTCAAAAAATGAATGTCTTGATATAATTAATAATTGTAAAAGAGAATTTGCGCATTTTAAAAAGACTTTCCCCTGCCCTGGAGGGGGAATGAACTTTTCCAATATTCCCGAGATGAAGGATTTTTATGGAAATGACGTGATTTATCTTATGGGTGGCGGGCTTTTTAAAAAAAGTGATGACCTTGTGGCAAACTGCAGGGAATTGAGAAAAATAGTTAATTGATCTCTCTCTTCTACTGATTTCCCTCTCTTGTTCTGAAGGAACAGACAACGCCTGATTTTTTCACTTTGCAGGCTTCGATTTCAGGCGGTGGATCTGCCGGCCCTTTTCCCGGGCAGCAGGGATATATGTTCAGAATTATCACTGAACCGGTTTATTTAGCTTTGTATTTTATTGACAGGTAATATATAACATTGTATACTTTAAAAAATCAGATTAATAATGGAGGGAGTTATGAATTATATAATTCTGTCAGCAGCGTTACCTTTTCTTGCGGGGCTTTTATATTTTGAGAAAAAGGAATCCGTCAAAGGGATTTTATGTACAAAACCGATCCTTTCACTCCTTTTCATTATAATGGCTGTTATTCAGACTCATAATAACATGAATTATTATTATATTGTTCTTGCCGGTCTTATTTTCTGTTTCATAGGGGACGTATGCCTGATATTGTTTTTTAATCAGAAAATATTTACTGCCGGATTGGGGGCATTTCTTATCGGCCATATTATATATTCAGTTGCCTTTTTCAGAAAAGTTAATTCAGGCCTGATGATGTTTGCTGCGGCAATAATTTTTATTTTGATAAGCGCCGTTATTTTTATAAAACTGAAATCGCGCCTTGAAGGTATGATTAAACCTGTTATAGCGTATATAACTATAATTACTATAATGGCATTCAGCGCTTTTTTATTAAAACTGAGCGGAACTCAAACTGTTTCAGCTGGAAATATAATTTTCGGAGCCGCCCTGATCTTTTACGCTTCAGACCTGTTTGTAGCAAGGCACAGGTTTGTAAAGAAGGAATTTATAAACAGGGCAATCGGATTACCGATGTATTACACCGCCCAGTTCATGATTGCTTATTCAACAGGACTTATTGTATAAAAAAAGTTCAGGGGTTGATTATTTTTTTGAGATGTTTTTTAAGTTACTCTTGAATATTTTTATCTCAAGGGGGGAGTAGAGCTCGGTACGGTATGTGTAGCTCCGGGAATTTTCTTCCACAATATATCCTTCAATTTTTGTACCATCTGTTTTATTAAGGATCTTTTTATCCTTATAACTATTGTTATACTGAATCCGAATAATCATGTTTTTCGGTATAACTTTCCTCTCGCCGTCAACAGCTTGAATTTCAATAAGATTCGCAGTTTCTTTAATGATCCGGCAGTCAATTATACCTCCCTCTTCAGTAAAAACAGATGAATAGACTGAGGGCGGCAGTATACGTTGAGATGCTTTTTTCTTTGAAATGGTTTCAACCCCGGCCCTCGGTATTTTTATCTCAACCTGTGAGTCGAGATTTGTACGGAGCACATAGTTTTCATTATCCTCATTAACAATATATCCTTCGAAGGTAATACCATCTCTCTGAGTGATATAAATTTTATCCTTATAACGGCTGTGTATAAGAATTCGGATAATATCTTTTCTCTCTATCTCCAGGTTTCTGCCTGAACCGGTAGTCAGTATAATTTTCTTATCATCTTCTCCGGTAATTTTACCCTCTGAAATACTGCCGTTTTTCATGAAAACAGATTCTGAATAAGACTCTGATGGAAACGAAATAATAGACACGAAAAAAATTATTATAACACAAAATGATTTCAAGAGGTTTCTTCTTTTCATGAAAATTTACCTTATAATTTCGTTACTCTGAATATCCTTTTTTGAAACTTTTACTATACCGGAAGTTGTCATTATTGAATAAGTATCACCCCTTTCAATAATAGCGCCTGATATAACTTCCCCTGAATACAGGCGGACGCTGTCAATCCTGCTGTATACTTCTTTGATATCTTCAAGGTCCCGGTCTTTTTTATTTACGAGAGCCTTAACTTCTTCCGGGTCAGGAACTGTCTCTTTCATAGGTATATAAGAGGTTTTTTCCAGATGCTTTTCTGATGAGTTTGCTTTTTCAGCAACCCGGGCAGGAGCTTTTTTGCTGTTTGATGTGGTTTTACTTTTAATCGCAGTTCTTATTTTTGATCTATTTGCGTTGGAGGTGCTTTTATCAATCTCTCCTATTTCAACTGATTCTCCGGCCCTGAGTATAATTACACCTGAATCCTGATCTGAAGCAAGTGCCCGGTCACCTTCGATGCTGCCCGAAAGTTTATTAACATAAACAGTTCCGTTCTCAACATTTATTCGGGTCTTTGATTTATCTGCTGATACCTCAAAAGATGTGCCACGTACAGAGGCAACAGCAGTGGGCCCTTTTACTCTGTAATCAGTTCCCTTTCTAAAAACTTTATGAAAAGTTGTTCCTTTAGTTAATTCCATAGAAACTGCCCGGGATTCATCTTTATTGCTCATAAGGTTATCGAATTTAATCTCTGTATCTGAACGAAGAGTAATTACAGCAGTTTCGGATATCTGTATTACTGCCTCGGATTTTTCTCCAGTGATGAGAAAATCATCAGTTGATACTTTGCCCCCCACCACTGCATCTATGTTATTAATTTTCAGTGTCCCCATAATAAAGGTCACTTCCCCCTGAACCGGAACGGGTGTTTTTGAACAGGCTGATATAATAACAATAATGAAGAAAATATATAGAAGAATTAATTCTTTTTTCATACCGATCACCAATGTTGAAGAGTAAATTTATTAGTCCATTCAGGCTAATAAGGGATTGATATAATTCAAGTAATATTTTCAAATTGTTTTTGAAATAAAATAGTGTTTTTAAATTTTAATTTTAAAAACCTACGCAAATTTTATTGATAAAATTGCTTTTATGTTAAATTATTTTTAGTGTAAAATTAAGAATTATATACTCCAGCCGCCTTTGGCGGAGGGAGTAATAGAGTTTTTTACCAGAAATAATTTAAGGAATAAATATTGAAGAACTATTTATTTATAAGGAGAAACTGATATGGCATTTATAAACTGGACTGACAGCCTGAGCGTTGGAGTTAAACTTTTTGATAATGATCATAAAAAGCTTGTTGCCCTGGCTAACAGCCTTCATGACAGTATAACTGTTGGTTCACAACAGAGTGTCTTAGTGCCGATTCTTAATGAAATGGTAAATTATACAGTCTTTCATTTCGGTCACGAAGAAGGGATGATGCTTCAGTATGCATACCCTGATTACGAAAAGCACAAGAAGGAGCACGATGCCCTTGTCGCGCAAGTTCAGGATTATTATGATCAGGTAATGGAAGGCAAAACGTTAATATCGCTGAGTCTTATCGGCTTTTTAAAAGACTGGCTTATAAATCATATAATGAAAAGCGATAAGGCATATAAAGCGTTCTTTGATCAAAAAGGTGTCAGCTAGTGACTGTCACGAGAATGCCTCTACGGTATATAACTCTCAGTATAAAATATTTATTTTTATTGAAAATTTTCCAGTATGTATTTTAAGATTCTGATATACAAATCAGAATCTTTTTTGTTATAACCACCTACAAAGCATAAATATATGAAAAATAAATTTTTCTTAACAGTGATGCTTTCATTATCAGTATTTTTTTGTACAACCGGATGTTTTAATACGTCTGTTCATCCGGTTAATGGAATTATTTCACTGGATAAGCTCGCCGTAAATGAAATGGTAGAACTAAACGGTGAGTGGGAATTCTACTGGGATAAACTATATCTTGGTAATGACTTCAACACACCTGAAGCTGCAGCAGATAAAAAATATTTAAATTATAAAACAAACTGGAAAAATGCCGAGGTTGACGGCTGGGAAGTCCCGGATACAGGGTATGCCACCTACAGGTTGAAGGTTATACTGCCCCGGGAACCGGATGATAAAATTCTTATGCATATACCTTATTACGATATGCCTGTTAATGTTTACTGCAATAACCAGCTTGTTTTTTCAAACGGCACCGTTGGTACTACTGTGGATTCATCTAAAATAACGAGCTACTATCCGTATCTTACTGAGGTAAATTCTGAAAATGGTATCCTGGAATTAGTTATTCATGCGTCGAATTTCAGGTTTCCCGGAGGAGGTATAAGAGAAGCTATTATAATCGGCTGCAAAGAATCTATGTCCCGGTTCATTGTACTTACTACATCCATTGAGATGATTCTCATTGGATGTCTGCTGATAATGTGTATATATGATCTGATACTTTTTTTTATAACTAAAAGGAATATGCTGTTTTTAAATTTTTCAATTGTCTGCTTCGCATCTGCTTTACTTTCAATGGTTAATGGTGTATCGATAGTCGGGCAGCTTGGAATGCCGTGGGAATCGATTGTGCTGATTCGTTATCTCTCCTGGAGCATTGCTGTTTATTTTTATTATAAATTTTTTACAATTCTGTTTAATCATTATAATAATAAAATCATCTCTGCTTTTTATACCGTAAGCACAATTATTATCTGTATTGTTATTGCTGCTGCTAACTTCTCGGTTTATAATTATATTTATTATTCCATTACCTTTCTTTATTTTTTTTCTATATTATACTATCTTGCGGTATCTTTTAATGAATTTATAAATAAAAAGGAAAATTCGATTTTATTACTTTTCTCATTTATCCTCCTTTTCCCGATTATGTTCCTGGTCAAACTGTCTCATTTTGCATTTAATCAGTATAACATTGTAAGCCCGGCGGAGATAGTCTTATTCTGCATAATTCAATCAATAATAATCGGTAAAAATATAAACGCTAACCTTAAAGCGAACAACGATCTTAACAAAGCCCTGTTTCAGAGTAATAGTGAATTAACTGTTCTGAACAAACATCTTGAATTGTTAGTAGCAGAGAAAACAGATGAGCTGAAACACCAGAACATGGAAATTTCAGAGAAAAATCAGCAGATTAACAATATGAATCTGAATCTTGAAAAAAGAGTCAGGGATTCAATTGCGGAGATACATCAGAAGGATGACATGCTGATAATAAATTCAAGGCAGGCGGCAATGGGGGAGTTGCTTGGATTTATAGTGCATCAGTGGAAACAGAATATATATGGAATTTCTTTATATATAGAAGGATTAAAAAATCTTCTTACTCAAAGAGGCAGCCTTGATGTAAATGTTGCCCGGGAACCCCTTGAGAAGATAGATTCATCCATTATAGAGATGTACAGTACCTTTAATGATTTTAATAATTTTTTAAAACCGGGTAAAGATGTCGAGTTCTTTTCGATGAAGGGAGCTATCGAAGGGACTATTAATATGATGTATGATTTTATAACCATTAATAGCGTTGAGATAATGAGGGATTACAATGGTGACCCGTCGCTTATCGGTTTTTCTAATGAGCTGAAACAGGTTTTAATGAATATAATTAAAAACTCTATAGATGCCTTTAATGAAAGATTCGTTAATGATCGAAAAATTGTAATATCAATTAGCAGAAGTGATGACATGAATTGTCTGAGGATCCGCGATAATGCCGGAGGTATTAAGATGGATAATCCTGTGGCTCTGTTTGATAAATTCAACACATCAAAAAAGACAGGAACCGGATTGGGTCTCTATATCTCAAAGATAATAATAGAGCAGAGGTTTGGCGGAAAAATAGAGGTTCATAATAATGAAAACGGAGCTGTGTTTACTATCTCAATCCCGGTTTTTACTGAAAATACTAATCGTTAAAGCACAGTGTAAAATCAGGTGCTGATGAAAAAATAATATTTTGTATTATCTCCTGATTATACCTGGAACGGAAAAAGATTTCAATCGTTTTTCTGATTACCTTTGGTGAACATAAAATTTTTGAAATATAACCGTAGTTTATATCATTGCCCATGAGATTTTTAACCTCATCACTGGAATAACTTGTTAAAAAAATTACATGTGGCCGGCAGATCTGAAGTATTTTTTTAGCAGCTGTTGTCCCTGTAATTCCATCTCCAAGTTCAACGTCCATAAGAATAAGATCAAAGCGGTCTCCGGCTTCGAACAATGCGACAGCCTCCTCTCCGGTAGGGGCATGAATCGTTTCATAGCCGGACTCCTTCAGTATGTTTATAACCGGGATTGCGTTAATCATTGAATCTTCAACGAGCAGTATTGTCTTCCTCTTTAATATACTATTCATGATGTTCCGCTTCCATCTCTTCAGAAATATTGACAAATTCATCATCAGCAACAAGACGTTCTATGTCGAGCATAAGGATTAAATCATCATTATAGTTAGCTATTGAGCTGATGTAAGCAGATTTGAATGTTCCGTCTGAGTGTGAATAATCATGAGTTGACTGGGCTGGCATATCAATAACATCAAGAACTCTGTCTACGATTAGCCCCATTGATTTATTACCCACTTCTATAATGATAATGACAGTTGCTGCATCGTATGCCTTCTCTTCCAGTTTAAACATTATCCTCATATCATATACAGGGATAGCTCGCCCCCTCAGGTTTATTACACCTTTAAGATAGTTGAGTGAGCAGGGTACAGAGGTTATATGTACTACCCCTATTATCTCCTGAACTGCGAGTGCATCGAGCCCGTAAATTTCTTCATTTACTTCAAATGTAACATAAACATCATTCTCCGTTACCTGGAGATTTTCTTTTTCTGAC
>CAZVFJ010000016.1:7109-13463 GCA_964625825.1 uncultured Leptospirales bacterium
TAAATCCTCCCGGTTTTTCTTAATCTGTTAACAACCTGTCGAGCCTCGGAATTTTTTACATAATCATATATCACTACCTGTGTGTGAATGTTTTAGTGATAATTTTTTAATGCAACATAATCCTGGTGGCGGTACGGAATATGAGTTGTATTCCTGTTCCAGTCTTTATTATTTTTAAGATAATATTCTTTATCGCTCTTAATGTGAATAGTACAAAAGGGGGAGTCCGAATTTTAAATGGTATGACCCGGTAAGTCTTTATGGGTGATATTTTTAAAAATATGATATTATATCAAACTATAGTATTACTTTTATATAGATAGTATATAATATTTATTAAAAATTTAATTATAAGCTAACAGGTGTTTGCCTGTTGACAAGCGGCAGGATATTATAACAAATATTGTCATTAACCCTGTATAAAGTTTATGTTCAAGAATTATTACTGGTTTGGAAATTCCATTTTTATCTTTATGTAAAAGAGAGTTTTCAGTTCAGGACTTAAAGCCTGAACTGAAAACAATAAGTGAGTTTTTAAGAAACAGAGCAGGCACATGCTCTATAGTCGAATTTTCAAGGAGCCATTATGCTGCTGGTGAAAGCCCGGCAGCATAATGGCTGAAGCAAAAGTATATTAATTCTTATAATTTAATTCTCTGATAAAAATATACATAATTTTAGTAACAAAGAAAATAGTCCTTTTGTATGATATAAACTAAAAAAAAGTATGATGTAGTGAAACTTAATGATAACATTTATTAATTTAATGATGGGAAAAGGTTATGGAGTATTATTTTTTTGATAATAGAAAATTTAATCTTCATTTTTATTGAAAATATTGTTTTTAATAGCATAAAGCATGAGCTCATTCGTTGATGAAACATTCAGTTTTTTCATAAGGTTTCCTTTGTGAGTCTTCAGCGTCGATTCGCTTATGTTAAGAATACTGCATATTTCTCTCCCCTTTTTACCTTCTGCAACAAGTTCAAGCACCTCCTGCTCCCTCTCTGTCAGTGAATCGATAGCAAGGGATGCGGTCTCTTTTACTCCGCTTTCTTTTATTCCGTCAAATATCCTGGTCATAATTTTAGGGGTTATATATTTGTATCCTGAAGCAACTGTCTCGATAGCCTGAAGAAGTTCTTTTGAAGAATTTTCTTTCAGAATATAACCATCCACTTTAAGGTCTATTGCTTCACGGATATACTTATCCTCTGAATAAGATGTCAGAATAATTATTTTTACGGGGTTCTTTTTTTCTCTGAGCTTTTTTGTTATTTCAAAGCCGTTAAGAATGGGTATTGATAGATCTAATACAGCAATATCAGGGAAGAGTTCCATAATACCATTGAAACCGGATAAACCATCTGTTGCTGTGCCAACAACGTTATATCCTTCAACGGACTCAACAGCCATCTTTAATCCCGGAAGGATCATCTCATGGTCATCGACAAGAAATATTTTTAATTTATATTTTGTCATTATTTTAAATCCTACTCAATGACCGTTCTATGTCAATATTATTATCCCGCTTTATCAGTCTGTTATAACTTTAAAAGCGGGATAATCCAAAACTCTGTATATTAAAATCATGATTTTCTGACTTATTATGCTTTTTTATTATTAAAAAATCAATAGTACAAAAGTATGAGAAAAGAAATAAAAGGTATTAAAATAAGAGTTTTTTTCATTTTTTAAATAGATCAGGGAGCCTGAATATATATGGTTTTTGTGTAATTCCGTATTTTAAAGATACTTAACTGCTTGCCGGTTGTTATGTATCCTGATACACGATAGATTCCCGGAAAGCAGAGAAAGATTTTTCAGCAGTTATATGTCTCTATCTCTTCTGAGAAATTTCACCTTGACATTCAAATAATTTTATGACATTTTAATTAAACCATGCTGCTGCAATTTATTCCCCGATGACTGGGAATAAAATATAGCCATCTGTTAATTAATAAGAGGGATAACAATGTCACTTACAACTAACCGGAGGGATCAGGATTTTGTCCTTTATGAAATGCTTGGTATTGATGAGCTTTTTTCCACTGAAAAATTTAAAGATTTCTCGCGCGATACATTCGATATGACTTTAGATATGGCATATAAACTCGGGGAAAAAGAGGTACTATCAAGACTCATGGAGGCAGACAGGGATGGTGTTTCCTTTGGAAATGGTGAAGTGCGGGTACCTGCATGCCTTCATGAACTGCACAAAATCATGGCCGAAGGGGGATGGCTGACTGTATCCGCGCCGCAGGATGCCGGCGGGCAGGGGATGCCTTACGTGATCGAGGTGGCAGTACAGGAGAATTTTCTGTTTCACATGGGGTACTTTATGTACCCGGCAGGATCTATCGGAGCATCCCATCTTATATACGAATTCGGGACAGATGAACAAAAAAATAAATACATGTATAAAATATTTGAAGGCAAATACGGCGCAGGAATGTTGATTACTGAGCCTGATGCTGGGTCTGATGTTGGTGCCCTTAAAACAAAAGCGTTCAGGCAGCCTGATGGGAGCTATAAGATCAAGGGGCAGAAGATATTTATTTCTTGCGGTGATAATGACCTGTACGAAAATATCGTGCATCCGATTCTCGCTCGTATCGAGGGGGACCCGACAGGGACATCAGGCATTTCGCTCTTCCTTATGCCGAAATACCTGATCAATGATGACGGATCTTTCGGTCGCAGGAATGATTACAGTGTGACAGGGATCGAGCATAAGCTCGGGCTTAACGCCAACGCAACCTGTTCTATGAGCTTCGGCGACAATGACAACTGCTACGCCGAACTGTTGGGGCAGGAACGCCAGGGTATGAAGATCATGTTTAACATGATGAACGAGGAACGGATTAATATGGGCCTCCAGGGGCTCAGTACGGGATCAGCTGCGTATCATCATGCTCTTGCCTACGCGAAGGATCGCGTGCAGGGGAGATCTGTTTTAAACAGCGATGCAAAGTCCGTTACAATAATCAATCACCCCGATGTACGGCGTATGCTTATGTGGATGAAATCTCATGTTGAGGCCCTGCGCGCGATGGTTTTTCTCTGCTCGTATGCCATTGACCGCAAAAATTCCTCCGAAGGTGATGAAGCAAAAAAATGGGGAGGGATAATGGAATTTATGGTCCCCATCTTAAAGGCTTTCGGTACGGACACAGGCTTCAGGATTACTGAAACAGCGATACAGGTTTACGGAGGCTATGGTTACTGTAAGGATTACCCTGTTGAACAGTTTTTACGTGATATGAAAATCGGTTCAATTTACGAGGGGACAAACGGCATACAGTCCATAGATCTTGTTATGCGAAAGTTAAATATGGAGGGCGGGAAAAATTTCAGAAACCTCGTTGAAGAGATGAAGTCCACGCTTGACAGGTACAGCAAAATCGATTCACTCGCGGGGATTGCGGGTGAATTGCGGGATGCAATTACTGTTCTTACTGATACAGTAAATTATTTCACAGGGTGCCTGAAAGAAAAAAATATAATAGTACCTGTAATCAACTCCTACCCCTTCCTTAACCTAACGGGAAGTGTGATGTCCGCCTGGCTCCTCTACTGGCAGGCCGGGATCGCATCTGAAAAACTTGCCGAAAAAGCCGGGAAAGAGGGATTCGCTATATCCGAGCAGGAAAAAATGAAACAGCTCGTTGAAAAGGATAAAGATGCCGCATTTTACAACAGCAAAATACTCACCGCGTCATTCTTTATATATAATGTGCTACCACAGGCGCTTGCCATAAAACAATCGATTGAGGCTGGTGATATATCTGCTATGAAACTTGGCGATGATGATTTTTGAGATATATAAATTTATTTAAAGTGAATATATCTCGTCGCCGAAAGTTTTTACCCAGTTTTTTTTGAAGAGCTCAATAGCTTCGGCTGTCCTGTCAACTCCGATGATAACAATAGCCTGGCCGTTGGCGCTTCTTCCGAGAAAAGTGTAGAAGTAATGTACATTTATTCCTGATGCCTTCAGCGGCTTGAGGATAGCCTGGAGCCCGCCCGGGTGATCGGGGATTTCTACTGCAATTACATCTTTTTCATTGACTGAATAATTATGGCTTTTAAGGACCATAACTGTTTTTTCAGGGTCATCCGAAACAAAACGCACTGTGCTGATATCAGCTGTATCGGCTACCGATATCGCCCTTATATTTATACCTTCAGCTCCCAGGTGCTCACTTATCGAGAGGAATTGTCCGGGTTCATTACTGAGACTTACGGAAATCTGTTTAACACACATATTAATTCTCCAAAAATTCATATACCGGGTTTAATATCCGGAGTGTATACTGTCATAATTATAAAGAATATAGATTCCCGCCTTCACGGGAATGACAATTACAATTAGAGCAGATCGTACCCTGTTTTAAGGGCTTCGGTGTTTATAGCGATTAGTTTTTTGTTTCCTTTCAATACAACGTTTAAGCCCTCGATGATACTCTCGAGGTGTACAATGTTGCTTTTTTTTATGAAAGCGCCGAGCATTATCATGTTGGCGGATTTTAAATTTCCCATCTGTTCAGCCAGGGTGTTTGCAGCGATGTTTACAATTTCCATATCGCCGCGGCTCACCTGTTCTTTAATCAGGGATGAGTTGAGAAAAAATATCCCGCCTGACTGTATCCTGTTCTGAAATTTTATCATTGATGGTTGGTTCATTGCTACCACAAATGTCGGTGATGATGCAACCGGAGACGCGATCTCTTCGCTTGATACAGACACTGTGCAGTTCGCGGTTCCTCCCCGTACTTCCGCGCCGTATGCGGGGAGATAGGTTACAAACCTGTTTTCGATCATGGCGGCCTGGGCAAGGTTGAGTCCCATTGACAGGACTCCCTGTCCTCCGAAACCCGCGAATATAGTTTTAATCAGCATGAGTTTTTCCTGTAGTATCTTTAATTAGTCCAAGCGGAAAATTTTTTGACATGACTTCCTCCACCCACTTCCATGAGTCAACCGGGCTCATTTTCCAGTTTGTGGGGCAGGGGGAGAGTATTTCAACAAGTGAATAGCCCAGGCCATCCAGCTGGTTCTGAAAAGCTTTTTTTATTGCCTTTTTTGCCTTTTTTATGTTGGCCGGAGAATTCACTGCAACTCTCTCAACGTAACAGGCACCTTCAACCTGTCCTATTATTTCACTCATTTTTATCGGGTGGCCGTCAAACTGAGGTTCCCGTCCGTAAGGTGAAGTTGTTGTTTTCATGCCGATCATGGTTGTGGGGGCCATCTGTCCGCCGGTCATGCCATAGACGGCGTTGTTGACGAAAATTGCAGTTATATTCTCACCCCTGTTAGCTGCGTGAAGTGTCTCGGCTGTCCCAATTGCCGCAAGGTCGCCGTCTCCCTGATATGTAAAGACAACTCCTTCCGGATTGGAACGC
Source organism: uncultured Leptospirales bacterium (assembly GCA_964625825.1). Lineage (GTDB taxonomy): Bacteria > Spirochaetota > UBA4802 > UBA4802 > UBA5550 > UBA5550. The sequence continues at coordinate 12,518 of CAZVFJ010000016.1, forward strand.
TTTATACCGGTTGCAACAGCTGCCCCTCTGCCGTGTGGGCATTCAATCATGTCAACGTCAAAATAATAATAAGCAAACACCGAACATCCCGGAGGCGGTACACCTATTGTTTTGTCACGGATATTCAATTCGTCAATTACTTCACATATCAGCCGGTGTATTATCGAATGTCCACAGCCGGGGCAGTAATGAAATACTGCCGGTTTAAGGGACTTCGGCCTTGTAAATATTTTTTCCATTTAATTAACTGTTCAATCCTTTCTGGTAATATAGGCGTGTAATTACACGCAGTACTTCGGATGACGTGGGGATAATTCCACCCGGCCTTCCATAGAAAGTAACATCTCCACTCCCTTCAAGAGAGAGCTTTACGTCGTCAATCATCTGGCCCATGTTCATTTCAAAATCCAGGAAGTATTTAGTATTTTTGGAGAGCTCCTTCAGCTGCTGTTTGGGGAATGGCCAGAGTGTGACAGGCCTGAACATTCCGACCTTCATCCCCTGCGCACGGGCGTTTGTGATTGCTCCTTTCGCGATACGCGCTGCAACACCGAAAGCGGTTACTATAAGTGAAGCATCCCCGGTCATGAAGTTTTCACAGGTGGTCTCCTCATCATGTAACTGCTGGTATCGCCTGTACAGGCTCCAGTTGAGTTCTTCGAGCTCTGCGGGATTTGATGTGAAGGAGCGGATAAACCTGCTCGGCCTCCCCTTTGCTCCCCTGAGCCCGTTTGCCCTTACGGGAAGTACTGCCGGTGCTTCGTGGCTGAATTCAACAGGTTCCATCATCTGTCCCAGCATTCCGTCGCCGAGAATTATTACAGGTATAGAATATTTATCCGCCAGTTCAAACGCCCTGTGTGTTGAATCCGCAAGCTCCTGCACAGAAGAAGGGGCAAGTACAATCGTCCTGTAATCACCGTGCCCGCCTCCGCGTGTGGACTGG
>CAZVFJ010000016.1:13473-19494 GCA_964625825.1 uncultured Leptospirales bacterium
TAATCAGACTGAGCGGCGGCAATGCTTCCAAGCCCCGGGCCCCCTCTTGACATGTTTACTATAACTGCGGGAAGCTGGCATGCCGCCATGTATGAAATCCCCTCCTGCTTAAGGCTTATACCGGGGCTGGACGAAGACGTCATTGCCCTTGCGCCTGTTACGCTCGCGCCATAAACCATGTTGATGGCGGCTATTTCGCTCTCGGCCTGAATAAAGGTACATCCGGGCCTGCGGCTCAGGTTGGCAGCCATGTATTCTGTGAGTTCAGTCTGGGGAGTAATAGGATACCCGAAATAACACTGGCATCCGGCTCTGATTGCCGCTTCAGCTATTGCGGCGTTTCCTGTCATAAGTACTTTAGCCACGGTACACCTCTATTGCAACTTCCGGACAAACCGTCGCACATGTAGCGCAGCCGGTACATTCTTTAGTATCTTTGATTTCAGAATAAAGATAACCTGCCTTGTTCAGGTTTTCCGAAAGAGTGATAAGCTTTTTAGGGCAGAAATTAATACAGAGTTCACACCCCTTGCACAACTCCTGGTTTATTACAATTTTACCTTTCATTTTAATCCCGGCTGGTTTTTTTATTTAAAGCTTCATATTTCACGGAACTGCAAAACTTCCCGGCATGAAGTAAAATTTGCATATCCGATAAACTAAGTTTTTGAGAATAATTCATATATCAATTTTTATGTCAAGAAGAAAGGTGAAGTGGATGTACTTAATTGCCGGAATAAGATTCTGGTTGCAGTTTTGTTTTTTACTTGCTATTTTGCTTTACGAGTGTATAGTATCCATATGATTAGTATTAATAAAAAGCCTGATACTGAAGAGAAACTGCGCATACTTTCACAGGATTCGCAGTATGACCTCGCTTGCGCCTGTGGCACAAAGAATCCTGATGAACACAGAAAGCGTTCAGATGACAACAGGTGGATATACCCGGTGGCTCTCCCGGATGGAAGGTACACCTATCTTTTTAAAACACTTGTGTCAAATACGTGCGTGAATGACTGCAGGTATTGTCCCCTTCGCGCCGGGACTGACAGCCGCAGGTGTACTCTCACGGAGAACGAGATAGTGAAGGTGTTCCTTGATTATTACAACAGGGGGATAGTATCAGGCCTTTTCCTCACGAGCGGGGTAACCGGTAATGCTGACAGGACAATGCAGGTTATAAACAATGTCGCCGCGATACTCCGTAAGAGAGAGCAGTTTAGGGGATACATGCATCTCAAGGTAATACCGGGGGCCTCTGATGCGGCGATAGAAGAGACTGTGTCACTGGCGAGCGCTGTATCTGTGAATATTGAGGCTCCCGGTGAAAAGAATTTCAGAATACTTACTAAAGAGAAGGATTATACGAATGATGTGATCCGTCCCCTGAAACTAATAAGCAGGCTTACCGCCAGTGGCGAACGTTATAACAGGGTGAAGCAGACCACGCAGTTTGTTGTAGGGGCATCGGGTGAAACCGACAGCCGGATTGTGAAATATACGTGGGGTCTCTACAGGCGGCTTAACCTTCACAGGATATATTTCAGCGCTTACCAGAGGGGAGCGGGTGATAGTGATTTACCCGGTGAACAATCTGCTCTTTCAAATAAAGAGATGCTTATCCGTGAACACAGGCTGTACCAGACAGATTGGCTCTTCCGCAAATACGGTTTTGAAGAGAATGAAATTCCATTTGACAGTACGGGAAACCTGATACTTGACGCTGATCCGAAGGAGGTATGGGCGGAAAGACATCCGGAGTTTTTTCCGCTTAACATTAATAAGGCGGATATGATGGAACTACTTCGTGTACCCGGACTGGGGCATGTTACTGTTGACATGATTATGAAACTCCGCAGAAAAGGGAGGATTAGTTCCATGGATGACCTGGGCAGGGCAGGCAAACGTCTTAATAAGGCACGTGATTATATTGAGTTCGGGGTGTGAATTGTTTTCTGATTACAAAAAAAGAAGTAATTACTGAAGTCTCATAAAATACCGATAATTTTAATAGAACAATAATAGATACTGAAATAATGTAGCGGGGATTAAAATGAACAAATTATTAATGGTTCTGATGATTCTCATGCCGGTTTCACTTTATGCGGTGAGTGAAGAGATGCTGAGTGAATGGAAACGGACTACCTGGAGGCTTAATATTCTGCTCTCTTCTCAATCTGTCCATGGCGGCGTAGTCCAGTTCGCGATTATAGAGAATGATCCCCGTGATTCTTTTAAACAAGATTATGCAAAGCTTAAAGCACGTGCAATTAAGGAAAAAAGGTATGACGAGGATAGTGAATTTTCCATCCTCTCTGTCGCGTGGGATATCCAGTTCCGAAATGTAAAGGGTGATGAGGTGAACCTCCTCTATAAAAATGAACTGTGCGGCTTTTCTTCGAATAACCCTGTAAAAAAGTATTACCTTGTAACAAGAACTTCAATTGTAAAAGATAAACCGGCGGTGTGGATAATTCCTTTAGAAACGGAGATCGGTCTGGAACAGGATATAACTCTTGATGATGGTAATTTTATTTACCTTTATAAAATTGCCGAATAGGCCTTCCGGATAGCAAGAAAGTCGTGTGAGAAAAATTTTGCCCTGCATTAATTCTGTTAATTCCCGGACATCTTTCAGGTTCTGAATGGGGTGGAACCTGGTTTTTTAAGTTAAATGTATTTAAAAAGATATGATTAACGTAGTTTTTATCCTGCGTGGAATTCTGATTATAGTGCTTTGATTTCTTACAATGATTTTATAAAAATATAACAACCTTTCAAAGCTTCAGTTTTTTTACAGACCTTCAGTTTCAGCAGGTTGTAAAAAAGAAGTTTTTACTGCTCCGAAAAGGAATCTTTCTTGAACTTGAGTGTCAATAAAATAAAGTGGTTCACAGGCAGCATAATGGTAATATTTTTTATGCTGTTTCGACTTAATTAATAAATATAAAAATATTATTATTCAGAGGTTCAATTATGTCATACGAAGCAAAAATGGAAGACGGGATTATTATTTTTACATTTAATAATCCTAAAGTAAATGCCATCACTGCGGAAACACTGAAGGGACTTGATGAAGCAGTGGAAAAACTCAACAATGACGAATCATTAAAAGGTATGATCCTTACCGGTTCAGGAAGATTTTTTTCAGGCGGTTTTGACCTGAATACATTCACTAACTTCAAAGATGGTGATGAAGTCATTAATTGGTTCAAGTATGAGGAGAATGTACTTCTTAAACTTTTCTCATGTAAAAAACCTGTGATTGCGGCTGTAAACGGCGGAGCAACAGCAGCTGGCCTGATTCTCGCCATGGCATCAGACTACAGGATCGTAATCAATAATCCGAAGGTTAAGATCGGCATGACTGAAATTAAACTCGGCATGAGCCTTTCACCGGCTATGGGGAATATCATGCGTTTTGGTCTTGATACTGATAGAAATTTCCGTGATATTATTATGAAGGGAGAACTGGTTGACCCCACATTCTGCGTTGAACGCGGAATTTTTGATGAACTGGTTGAACCTGAAGAACTTATGGAGAAGGCGAAAGCAAAGATAGTCGCACTTTATGACACGCTGCTTCATCCTTTTATTGAACTCAAATCTCTTCAGAAGAGAGAGATGGCAGCCCTGATCAGCAGAGAGCTTGGTGAGTATGACTGGAATAAAATGGCTGATACATTCCTGCACGAAAAGATTAAAAAGCTTCTTGGAAAAGTACTCGCTTCAATTTCTTAATAATAAAAACTTTTTAGATAGGCAAATCCGGGAGTGAGGGAATATAAACCCTCACTCTTTTTCAAGTTAGTAAGGAATATAGATCTACTGAAAGTTATTTGTCATCTCAGTGGTCATTATCTGATTTATATTTAAGAGTACCTCCGCAAAACGGGCATGGCATATCCTTCATCTGCTGTATGTCGCTTGTAGTGTCATATTCAATATCGCGTTTTAATCCACACTTACATTCACCTGATACTTTTAACATGGTTCTCCTTTCCTGAAATGAAATATTATAATCATTTTAAAGAGAAGTTTCATATTTATAATGATAAAAGTCCGGAATCTGGCCTGTGAAGGAACTCGTTGTTTTAATAAATACTTCAATCTCTGTTCTTATATTTACGGTCGTATCCTCTTTTTTCTGTATGATTCTTCCTTTCATAACCAGTCTGTGTTTACACCCCCAGGATTCAAGTAATTTTTCAGAAAGTTTAATATTTGAATTCGGGTAATTCAGAGAAAGAATAGAATAACGTAATATTTAATAAGCTGTTTAAGAAACATAGCACTCTTTTATTGAATAATAATATCGTCTGTACATAAAAGTATTATCTCTCCGTCGTTGTTTCTTGTAAAATGCTGCCCGGAATTCTTTCGCCTAAATGGATATGGCTGAAAAGCCTGATTCCTTCATCCTGAGTGTTTGGATGTAAATTTACTTAAATTTTTAAAATATTTTAGATTAAATAAGGAAAATGCTTGAAATTTATAGTATTTATTGGTTTTTATGTAACAAAAAATAGTCATTTTAGTGTAAAATAAATTTTATTTATCGTATAATATGTTTTTGCAGGATTTTTCTTATGTTAACATTATTTAATTATGTAAGAATATAAACCTGCATTTAGAGCAATACAGAAATATAAAAAGAGCTGATGAAAAAGGAGTTATAAAGAAACTTCTTGATCAGCCGCAGTAATTGACAACCGGTCAGAAGGAAGAAAAAAATTCAGGTATAACCGCTATTTAATTATAAAATAGAGGTACATTTTTATGAATTTTACACAGGGCTACACTAATAATCTTATTGATGAGTACAAACGAAAACTTGTGTCCGCTGATATAGCGGTAAAGGGAATCAATTCAGGTGATGTAATTGATTACGGTTTTTTTAACGGTAAACCTGTTGTTGTTGATCAGGCTCTTGCCCGGAGACATGAGGAACTGAGAGACGTGACCGTTTATTGCGCCGCCACTGTTCCTCCTCCCCCCGATGTACTGAAATACCCGGAAAGTTTTATTTACAATGACTGGCACTGGAGTAAGATAACGAGGATGCTTCAGGTCAATTTTAATCCTTACTATTCACCTATTCTTTACGAGAGAGCGCCTTACTATGTAAGAGAGCTGGATATATCCAAGGCATACAGGTCAGCAGGTTATAAAAGGCCTGAACTGAAAGATAAAATAAAATGGGTGGCAATCTGCCAGACCGGGCCGATGGATGAACAAGGATTTTTTAACTTCGGACCTCAGAATTCCGCGACATCAGCCTTTGCGGATGAAGCGGGGCTTGTTATAGTTGAGGTGAATAAAAACCAGCCGAGATGCCTTGGTGGTACAGAGGATTCAATACATATATCCCGGGTGGATTATATTGTTGAGGCTCCGGAATCACAGATTCTTTTTGCAGCCCCGGTGGTGGTGCCCTCTGAAATTGACCGTAAAATAGCCGAGAATATTATGCCATATATTCATGACGGGGCATGTATACAGCTCGGGATAGGGGCTATGCCCAATGCGGTCGGGAAAATGATTGCGGAGTCTGACCTTAAAAATCTCGGCGGGCATACTGAGATGCTTGTTGATGCTTTCGTGGAGATGATTGAATCAGGGAGAATGAACGGTTCGAAGAAGAATATTGACAGGCACAAATGCGTTTATACTTTCGCCATAGGCTCACAGAAAATGTATGATTTTATGCATGATAATGCTGCCCTGGCGGGGTATCCGGTTAATTATACGAACGACCCGAATATTATCGGCCAGATTGATAATTTTGTAAGTATAAACAACGCAATTCAGCTGGACCTCTTCTCACAGGTAAATGCCGAGAGCAATATTGTTGGAGGTATCCCGTCGCAGGTTTCGGGGAATGGAGGGATGACGGATTTCATCACCGGCGCGTATAAATCAAATAACGGGAAGAGCTTCATATGCCTCGCATCAACTTACAAGGAGAAAGACGGGACAGTAGTTTCAAGGATAACTCCAACTCTTGAGCCCGGGACTATA
>CAZVFJ010000016.1:19504-27902 GCA_964625825.1 uncultured Leptospirales bacterium
ACAATACCTCGCCAGATGGTGGACTTTGTCGCGACTGAATACGGAGTGGAGAGGCTTACCGCATCACCTACATGGATGAGAGCCGAAAAACTGATAAACATTGCGCACCCTGATTTCAGGGATGAGCTTATTAAAGAAGCAGAGAGAATGAGGATCTGGAGATTCACAAACAAACAGTTTTAATTTTAAAAAGTCATACTCGAATTGACGGCTCCCCTGTTCTCCGGGGGAGCCTTTTTTTTGCCGGATATAAGCGAGTTCTCCGGGACTGTATATGCGCGGCATACCGTTTCTGAACAGTTCCGGGTTAGCGCTAAATAATGGAGTTCAAAACTTCTTTTTACTACTAAGCCTTTATGATTTTTAAACTATGTTAGTTGACATTAAAGTTTTTATATGTATAATGGGGGCTGCCGGCATGCCATCAGCCCCGGATTTCTGTCCCTTATTGTCGAATTGAAGGGGGCAGTGTAGAAACGCAAAATAAATAGAAAGATATAGTTTTAATAATCAATTCATCACCAGGAATTATATATCCTAATTTAGGAATAAAAGCTTTTTTGAAATAAAAAATATAATATTTTCAGGGGGGATAAACAATGGAAAAGATGAAGAGGCTTTATTCATTGGCAGAAGGAATTTATGGGTTCAAGAAACTTAAAAATGCATGTAATATGTCAGTAGGTAGCGTACTGGAAAAGCAGGCGGCAAAATATTCCGATAAAACTCTTATCCTTTATGAAGACAGGAAAATATCTTATAAAGAATTCAATGAAATGGCTAACAGATATTCACATTTTTTCCATCAGTCCGGTTTTATAAAGGGTGATACTGTTGCGGTTTTAATGGATAACAGGCCTGAATTTCTTATAATTCATGCGGGTCTGGCTAAAATCGGTGTAATACCTGCACTGGTAAATAATAACGTAACAGGAAGAATTCTTGCTCATGCCTTAAATATTGCTGAAGCGAAATCAGTGATAATCGGGCATGAATACCTGCCTGAGTTCAATAAAATTGTTAAAGACCTGAAGCTTAAAAAACCCGCCAGAATTTTTATTGAAACAGAAAATAAAGATATAAAACTTCCCCGCGGATATGAAAATCTAGATAATCTGCTGGCTGACCAGTCTGTTTTAAACCTGGAGATAAATCCGCCGATAAATTCAAAAGATACCCTGGAATATATTTATACTTCCGGTACAACCGGAATGCCCAAAGCTACTGAGCTTAAACATCAGAAGTGGCTTCAACTGGGGTATGGGGCTGGCGGCCTTTCTCTTCGTGCGATAGACAGTGATATCCAGTATTTCTGCCTTCCTCTCTACCATAACAGCGGTATAAATATCGCGTGGCCTACTACACTTATGCATGGCGGAACTTTTGCCATGAGGAAAAAATTCTCTGCAAGTAATTTCTGGGACGATGTCAGGAAATATAATGCTACACTTTTTGTTTACATAGGTGAACTCTGCCGGTACCTGAATAATCAGCCTGTCAAAGAGGATGACGGCGATAATCCGTTAAGATACATCCTGGGTAACGGAATGAGGGGGGATTACTGGGTTGAATTTCAGACCAGGTTTGGTATAGAAAAAATCATTGAAGTTTACGGCGCGACTGAAGGTGTCGGAGCCATAAGCAATCTTAAGGGTGTTCCCGGAATGATCGGAAAACTTACAATCGCCGGAATAAGAATGGGCGAAGTAGTAAAATATGATATCGAAAATGAGCAAATCCTGAAAGATCAGAAAGGTCATGCCGTTAAATGCAAACCCGGGGAAACCGGACTTTTTCTAGCCCGCATAAATAATACAAATCCTTTCGCGGGCTATAAGAATAATAAAAAAGCTACAGGTGATAAAATAGTACAGAATGTTTTTAAAAGTGGGGATGCCTATTTTAACAGCGGCGATATATTTCAACTTCATGAAAAAGATTATGTTTCCTTTGTGGACAGGCTGGGGGATACATTCAAATGGAAAGGGGAGGTTGTTGCAACCAATGAAGTTGCTGACACTCTGAACAGGTTTGGAAAAATTGAAGATTCTAATGTTTTCGGTGTAAAAGTAAAAAATACCGAAGGTCGGGCCGGTATGGCGGCAATAACACCATTACCCGGAGAAAAGCTCGACCTTGCTAAATTCAGTATTTATGTTACGTCGAATTTGCCGGTCTATGCCTGGCCATACTTTATCAGAATAACAAAGGATAAGGATGCTACAACAAGTTTTAAACAGGTTAAGTCAAGGCTTCAGAATGAAGGATTTAATCCTGAGAAGATAAAGGACCAGCTATACTTCCTTGATCCTAAAAAGCAGAAATATGTAAAGTTAACAAAGAAAGTATATGATGATATTCAAAATGGTGAGTATCGATTCTGACCCGGACTTTCTGAAAGAACTGAATTTTATTAAAAGTATCTCTCAGTCAATATTGAGTGTAAATTAATCACTCCATATTGACTGCCGGACAATATATAGACATGGCAAAGTTGTGGCAGAGCAGGTGAGAATGAAACAGATAACAAATGAAGAAATTAAAAAAATAATTGATGAAGCCGGGGAAGGTGCAGAAGGCTGGTATAACCTTGAACTCGCTGCTATGGACAGGGAACAACCGGCAATCACCATTTTTTTACAAAACCACAGTGAGCTTAATGAAAATGAAATGGATACCCTGCATCGTACGGCTCTGCTCGGGTGGCATATTATAAAAAAAATACTCAACCGGAATAAAGAGATAAATATAGATCTTTTATATGAGCAGTTCGACAAAAATTATGCCCGGTACTTCAACAGTATTTTATCAGTTAATGAACATGATTTTACGATAGCAAAAAAGCTTTATAAACCTGATAACCAGATTTTCCTTATGGACTATCTTGCGGAATTTTTAATTAAAACTATTGAGGATTCCGGGAGCCAGTTAACGAATGAAATAATTTGTTCCCTGATTATCGATATAAAAAGCATAATAGACTGTCTCGTTTCTGATGAGGATTAATTGGCTGCTTCGTTCTGAACCGGAATGACCGGTTCAGAAACAATTCAGGATAAATTGTAATGTTTACAGAAACTGTCGGCCTTACTTTTTAGGTTTACCGCTATTTGCAGTTTTGGCATCTTTATCTGCCTGTGCTTTTTGTGCAGCCTTGGCTTTCACATTGTCTTTCTGTTTCTGATTTTTATCTTTTGATTTTGGACTCTTATCTCCCATAAATTTCCTCAAAATTATTTATTATATTTGTTAAAAATTATTTTCCGGGTGTTTATGCCCGGAAAACAGTATAATAGATACTCGACTTTTAATTTATGTAAAGCTTATTTTATTTTTTTTTCAATCATCCTCCATCTCAATTTTCCAGACCTCCCATACCTTGCCGACAAGCTCCGGCCCCGGCTTAAGGGTTAACTTGCCGGGCTTCCATCCCGAGGGGGTTGCCTCTGTCCCTTTACTGTTTCGTACATATTGAAAGGCCTGCAGCTGCCTGATTGTCTCCTTCACATTTCTTCCGACCGGGGGAGTCAACACCTCATATCCCTGGATAATCCCGTCAGGATCAATAATAAATCTCCCTCTTGTTTCAATGCCCGCGACTTCATCATAAATACCGTAGACTGTTCCGACTTTCCCGCCTGCATCTGAGAGCATAGGGAATGGAATTCCGCCTTTAACCATTTTTGAAAGTTCATTATCATTCCACATTTTGTGAACAAATATACTGTCAACGCTCATTGAAAATACTTCTACACCGAGTTTTTTAAATTCAGGATATTTACCGGCAACTGCCGATACTTCAGTTGCTCAAACAAAGGTGAAATCACCGGGGTAGAAACAGAGAACAATCCATTTGCCGAAATAATCTGAAAGCTTCATGCTTATAAATTTTCCATTGTGATATGCGGGCGCTGTAAAATCCGGCGCTTTCTGGCCGACTTTAATCATGTGAACCTCCTTATTTGTTTTTTTATCTTCCGGTGAACCGGGAAGAACAGGATTTGTGTCTTCGTCGAATGAAGTTCCGACTGGATTGGCGCAACCTGCTTTAATCTCTTCTGGCATTATTTACCTCCGGATTTTTAAGAAATTTTAACATGCAGCAAATTGTTATATAAATAATAATAAGTAATAATTCCTGAATATATTTTTTAGTGTAAAATTAGAGTAATAGAGCATTTTTTAACAGAAATAAGTTAAGGAATAAAATAATAACATTTTTACAGTAAATTGACTATTTAATCTGAATTGCTGATAAAAAATTTTGAAGGTTATGACAAGAAAAAATATTGCAATTTGCATCATTATGCTTATAATATAATTGCAAAATGCAATGATATTGACGCAAATTGTAGCCATGCCAACAGAAATTGATTCAATTTTTATACGGATGAATATTATTATATGTAATTTGACTATAATAACGAGTTAATGTTTGAGAAAGAACATTATTGATGGACATTTATCTCTCCGGAATTTAAAAAAACGGTTTTTTTTAGCATTTAAGTTTTATTTCTTCTTTAAATCATCTTCTGGCATGTTTTTTGCATTATATATGTTCATGAACAGTGAATTAGTTGCAATACCGGTATTTCAGGATCGGGTATCTCCTCTTCTTGATGAGGCAAGAAGGTTTATACTTTTTGAAGTATGCGATGGAGAGATCACCCAGAAGATAGTTATCAATGTGGATTTTGACACTTGTATTATGCGAATAACCAAGCTTAAAGAACTCGGTGTACTCACCATTATAAGCGGAGCGGTAAGTGGATATATTTCCGGTATAATAATTGAAAACGGTCTGAGGCACTATCCATGGAACAGCGGAGATGTGAATGAGATTATTGAACTCTATCTTAAAAACCGGCTTCAGCCATGCCGTGCGTCTGTTAATCAGTGCGGTGAGGGTAGACGGAGAAAAAGATGTGAGGCTATAATTAGAGATGGTTCATTGATGCAAAATAACGAAAAGGAGTAGGAATAATGAAAATAGCAATATCAAGCGAAGGAAAAGATCTGTCTGACAGGATAGATGCCCGTTTCGGCAGAGCCCGTGGGTTCATTGTTTTTGACACTGAATCCGGTAAAGCCGAATATGTCGATAACAAGCAGAACCTTGAGTCTGCTCAGGGAGCGGGGATTCAGTCAGCACGTACCGTAATTGATGCGGGAGCAGAAGCTCTAATTACAGGGAATGTGGGGCCGAAAGCGTATTCTACATTAAACAGTGCAAATATTAAAATATACCTCTTCAGTGAAGGGAGTATAAATGATGCAATCACAGCATTTAAAGATGGAAGACTTAAGTTAACAGAGAACGCGAATGTGGAAGGTCATTGGTAAAAATTCTTACCCGTTTACTGATGGGGCCGGGGAAATGTTTTTGAATTCCTATTATTCCCGGCTCCATCTTTCTTCTTTAAATGGAAAGGACTAATTATGATAAATCGAGTTACAGTAATCTGTGAAAATAGTGTTCTGACTCCGCTGCCGGTTATTGGTGAACATGGCCTCTCCTTTTATATTGAGGGGAGCGATGGAGTTACACTTTTTGATACAGGGCAGGGATTAGGTTTTATTCACAATATGCGTATGTTAGGGAAAGATTTCTCGTTAATAAAAAGGGTCATCCTGAGCCACGGGCATTATGATCATACGGGAGGCCTGTATCCGCTTCTGAAGGAACGGGAGGAGGAGACCCCCGTATACCTTCACCCCTCTGCATTTAATGAAAAGGGAGCACTCCTTCCGTCTGGTGATGTGAGACATATCGGTTTTCAGGTATCACGGGATATTTATGAATCAGAGGGCGCTTCATTTATTGAAATTTCCGGATTCACGAAGATTACAGGTTCAGTCTCCGCTATTTCGGAGATTAAACATCCGGAGGGATGGAGGGCATGGGACACCAGACTCGTGAGGAAAACCGGTAATGAAATTTTGCCGGATCCGTTTGATGATGATTTGTCCCTGGTTATGGAGACTGCCTCAGGTCCAGTTGTACTTCTCGGCTGCGCTCATGCCGGAATTATTGAGATACTGAATAGCATCTCTGAAGAGACTGGATATAAAAGTTTCCATGCCGTCATCGGGGGCACACATCTTGACAGCGCACCGGATGATTATGTTGATAGAGCGATTGAAGTGATAAAAAAATATAATGTAGAAAAAATTGGTGTATCTCACTGTACTGGGTTCAGGGTAGCCTGCCGGTTTGCGAACGAATTTAAAGAAAGGTTTGTAAATGCTTCGGTCGGGCGTGTGATTGAATTCTGATATATCAATCCGGAGTTAATAGAATGTTTAAAAGAATATATAATTATACTCAGATGAGGAAAGGGATAAAAGCAGTTAAGGAACCGGTATTTACCGAGTTATACCCTGCTCTTCAGATTACAAACGGATGCAACAAACAGTGCAAAGGGTGTCTCCGCTCTGCCAATTCATCTGCTTATAATATGAGTGCTCTTCAGTTTGAAAAATATCTCGAGGATCTCAGAAGACTTGGAGAGGGCGCGCTTTTAAAATATCAGTTTGTCACAGGCGGGGAACCAACAATATGGAAGAACGGCGATATGGATATTGTTGACGCGCTCGCATCTCTCTTTGAACTCAACCTCATTGAAATAATTTCAATGCCGACTAACGGGAGGAAGTTTGAGGATCTAAATTACACACGTGATTTTTTTAGAAGGCTATCTTCCAGGATAAACCGTAAAGCTGTTGTCGGGATAAGCATTTCGGAGTACCAGGAGAACCTTGGAGCATCGGGATATATTGCAATGGATAATCTTCTCACAGTAAGCCGTGAACCGGGAATGAAAGTCATCCCGGTTATACTTGTTACAATGTCGGCTGATGATGACATAGATATTCGCCTTCAGAAAATTTATCCCGGGGTGCTCCAGCGAGTTGTTGCGCTTGCGCCGCTTGGCGATGCTGAAGGGATGGAGGACCTCTGTCCGTCGCTATCGCTTTCAGGAAGTGATAAAACTCCTCTGGGTACATTCCTTCCGTATTTAAAAAAAGATTTTATTCAGAAGTTGAAGATATCAGAGGGAGATTTTGATTCATTCCCGAATTCCGCTCTTATTAATTTACTATCGCTTTATTCACACTGCGGTGACAGCCCGTTTGTTGATGATAAATGGCATTACTGTCTTCCGTTCAAGGACGATCCGATGTATGACCTCTGTAATGTTGGAGAGATGAGGGGAGGGACAATACCTGATTTCCTGGAAAAAATGGATATAATGAACTGCATAAGAGCTGAGGGTATCCTGAGCGCAGTTGATGAGCATAAGGATGAGCTATCAAAAGAAACGGCAGAGAAGCTTGATTATCTGTACTCGCCGGAGATTAAACTTTCTGTCGCATACCGCGGATGCATGGTGTGCAAAAAGATGTATGACAATGGAATAATAAAGGAGTTAACTGATGGAAATAGCAGTAGCAAGCGGTAAGGGGGGGACAGGAAAAACAACTATCTCTCTCTCTCTCGCTTCATATTACAAAGAGAGAGGATTTGATGTAGCTCTTCTTGACTGTGATGTTGAGGAGCCTAATGCAAATCTTTTCCTCGGAGCGGAGATAGCAGAGACGGTAAAATGTGAAGTTTTTATACCTTCTGTTGAAGAATCAGCATGTACGGGATGCGGAAAATGCGGAGAAATATGTGAGTACAGCGCCATAGTTCTTATCAAGGGGAAACCTCTTGTACTCCCCGAGATGTGTCACTCATGCGGAGGTTGTGCCCTGATCTGCCCTGAAAAGGCAATAAAAGAGATTAACCGTGAAATCGGAATAGTTGAGAAGGGGGAGTCAGGCGGAATCAAATTCGCGGGAGGAAGGCTTAACATCGGTGAACCTATGTCTCCTCCTCTTATTAAAGATGTAAAGATGAATTACGGAGGAACAGATATACGGATAATAGATTCACCCCCGGGTACTTCATGCCCTGTAATTGAATCTGTCAAAAATGCCGACTTCCTTCTCCTCGTGGCAGAACCAACGCCATTCGGTCTTAATGATCTTAAACTTGCAGCGGGGATGGCGGGCGCACTTAACATTCCCGCCGGGATTGTTATTAATAAAGGAGGTCAAGCGGATAGCATGATTGCAGAATTCTGCGAGGAATCAGGGATACCTCTTATTGCATCAATACCTGAAAACAGGATTGTTGCTGAAAATTATTCACGCGGAGACTGCGTTTCATTTATTATAAAAAATTGCAGGAATGAGATTGAGAAAATATCATCGCATATATTCCGCAACAACAGGAGGTATAAAAACCTGTGATTAAGGAACTTGTAATTATAAGCGGAAAAGGGGGCACTGGCAAGACCAGCATATCTGGCTCTTTTGCTACCCTGGCTCAGAATAAGGTTATGGCTGACTG
>CAZVFJ010000017.1:0-22882 GCA_964625825.1 uncultured Leptospirales bacterium
AATTTTAAAGCATCCTGGTCGATGTTTGAGAGGTCAGATCTTGCAGGAAGGATAACTCTCCTGAATGATATCCGCGAGGTAATCGGCGCCGCTCTCAAATATAACGGTTATAATTACAACTCTACTAATGAAAAAGAACTCGAAACAGCAACGAATACTGTTATTAAATGGAAGAAAAATATCGCGAAGTTCGATGTTGATGAAGCTAAAAGAGGACTTTCTTCGGGAGAATTTTTTCTCATCCAGGTTTATAACGGTGACGCCCTTCAGCTTATAAGCGAAAATCCCGACCTTGCCTTTGCGACTCCCTCCGAAGGTACAACACTGAGCCAGGACGACTTTGTAATACCTTCAACATCAAAAAACGTGGAACTTGCTTATAAATTTATAGACTTCATGCTCGACCCTGAAAATTCAAAAGTTAACATGGAGTTTGTCTATTACCTCTCTCCGAATATTCCGGCGCAGAAACTTATGAGTAAAGACTTTTTAACAGACCCGGCAATAAATCCTCCGAAAAGCATTCTGGACAAAAGTGATTTTTTGAAAGACCTGGGGGAATACAACTCAAAATATTCCATTATATGGGATAAAATAAAATCCTCCAATTAAATTGACACGGTTCCGGTCTTATCCCGATAAATCCGGAACCGGTCTGATTAAGGATATGATATTATCATGAACCAGATACTTTTATTTCCCGAAGATTATATTTCGGAAAACAGGGTAATACTTAAAGCGAGACGATTTCAGCATCTTCTCTCCATAATTAAAATCAAAACCGGCGAGACACTCAAAGCCGGTATTGTTAACGGCCTGAGAGGCGAGGCAACGGTTATTGAGAAAGGGGCTGATTACGCTATACTTGAAACAGCTCTTACAGAAAATCCTCCGGGATCGATCCCCCTCATTCTTATTATGGCTATGCCAAGGCCGAAGAGCATGCGAAAAGCGCTGCATTACGCCACGGCTATGGGTGTAAAAAAAATTTTTATTATCAGGACATGGAGGGTTGAAAAGAGCTATCTCGATTCGCCTTCCCTCGAAAATGAATCATTGAAAAATGAAATGTTCCTTGCACTTGAACAGTCACGCGATACGATAATGCCTGATGTCCAGCTAAGGAAGCTCTTCAGGCCATTTGTGGAGGATGAGCTGCCGAAGATATCGGAAGGGTCACTCAAGCTTACAGCTCATCCTGTTGCAGGGCAGGAGTGCCCCAGAGATGTAAAGCGCCCTGTAACACTTATTATTGGACCGGAAGGCGGACTGATTGATTACGAAGTGGAGCTACTTGAAGAAACAGGATTCTCTACTGTACATATAGGGGAAAGAATCCTCAGGGTGGAAAATGCGGTATCAGCAATAATTGGAAGGCTATTTTAAATAAATTTTCTACCAGTACCTTATTCTAATAAAGTTTAAATATCATTCTTGACAAATAGTAAAGCGCTGTTCTTAGTTAAATTCAATTTTTTCTGACAATACAAATTACAGCCTGGATGTAATTCTGTATTACAAATTCACAAAAAACTTCTTACAGCAGATAAACAGGTATTTTGCAGTATCTACCCGGCTGCCGGAATCACGTACAGTTCAGAATTCTGCACAGGCCTGATTTAAAAATTCACACGAGGTAATAAATGGTATTTTCAATAGTTCTGCTTGTCATTTTCTTTACGGTGATGATATGCATCGGCATTTGGGGTATGAAAAAAACATCATCTCTTAACGACTTTTTCCTGGGCGGGAGATCTATCGGCCCATGGGTCTCTGCCCTTGCTTATGGCACATCATATTTTTCAGCTGTGGCTTTTATCGGATTCGCAGGAAAACTCGGATGGGTTTTCGGACTAAATACTATGTGGATTGTCGCAGGCAACGCAATATTTGGAGCCTTTGGTGCATGGATGGTTCTTGGCCGCAGGACAAGAATTATGACTCAAAACCTCGACGTTATGACCATGCCTGAATTTCTCCAGGAGAGATACCAGGGAAGGTACACTAAGATGTTTTCAGCAGTTGTAATTTTTATTTTTCTGCTCCCCTATTCGGCTTCCGTATTCAAGGGACTTGGCCATCTCTTTGAGGCTAACTTTCATATTTCATTTGATGTTGCCCTACTCATAATGATCGGTATTACAGGTATATACCTTGTGCTTGGCGGATACTTCGCCATTACCCTTACTGACTTCATCCAGGGCATCATCATGATTTTCGGATCTCTCGCAATGGTGGCCGTTTTTGTATCAAAAGGGGGCGGATTCTCCGACATCTTAAGCAACATTTCAACAGGATATAATCTCCACATGCCGGTTGACAAGAGGCCCCCGATGCTGCTCCTTGCCGGTCTTGTTTTTATGACATCTTTCGGCACATGGGGACTTCCTCAGATGGTGCAGAAATTCTATGCCGTAAAAAACGAAAAGGTTATACCCAAGGCAGCTATCGCCACATTTTTCTTTGCCCTCATAATCGGATTCGCTGCATATTTCTCAGGCACAATGTCCCATGTTTTTATGGACAAGCTCCCTGTGGCAAACGGCGCTCCGGCATTTGACAGAATTGTGCCCCAGCTTCTTACAAGCTATCTGCCGCAGGCACTCATGGCGCTTATTCTTCTCCTTGTATTATCAGCCTCCATGTCAACATTATCATCACTTGTCCTCGTATCTTCGTCTTCAATAGCAGTTGACCTTTACAAGGGGCATGTTAATACACAGATCTCTACGGAAAACTCCGTAGCAATGATGAGATTCCTGAGCACACTGTTTATTATAATATCATTTTTTATAGCGCGTTATGAATTCGCAATAATCATAACACTTATGTCGCTTTCATGGGGAGCTGTTGCGGGGACATTCATGGCTGCCTACATTTACGGCCTTTACTGGAAGAGAGCATCGCTTGCCGGCGCTGCTGTCGGAATGATTACAGGGCTTACAACATCAGTTGTTTTGTTCTATGTTATGGGGGCCTCGAATTCACCAATCGCATCATCAATCGCGATGATTATTCCTTTCTTCGTAATACCGGCTGTAAGTATTTTTACAAAACCGCCCGAAAAAGAGCTGATAGACAAGGCTTTTGATGGAATCTGATGAACATAGAAAAGGCGCCCCATGGCGCCTTTTCTATTCAGAATCGGGAAGGATAATCCAATCAACACTCACAGAATTATTTTTTTCATCCTTACTTAAACATACTATACAGCTGTTACTGAACTTCAGCACTTCAGCCCCGGTATTCCCTGCAACAAGGAACGAAACCAGTTTATCCATAAACGGCAGGTGCCCCACATACAGAGTATCATCGAAAGATATATTATCAGCAAAAATCTCAACGCTATCATTCGGATTCATCCCTTCCATCAGGCCGACACCATTTTCCGGCTTTATATAGTCTGCAAAAATAATTGCTGTTTCACACGCCCTGGTTTTACCGCTATGGACTACACGGCTCACACGGGCACCTTTATTTTTAAGTATCCTCCCGGCTTTACCACTCTCAACTATCCCCTCTTCGGTGAGTTTTCTGTCAGGATCAATTTCAGAAGGATAGCACTTCCCATGCTGCGATAAATAAAGATACATTTCACATCTCCAGTTTTAAATTTATGAGGTTAAAAATATTTCAAAAGTCTTAATATAAGAAGTATCCCCAGAAGAAGAATAATAATGTTAATTACTGCGAGAAAAATATAACCTGCTATAAAATACAATTTTCTTCTATTTTTTAAATTGGTCGGCGGCACCTTATGCATTCCGCCGTCCGATCAGTTTTTTAATGAATATCTCCTCCCTTTCAATCTCCTCCAGCCTGTCCGCAATATATTTTTTTGTATCTTCATATGCCGGGATAAAAATCTTCTCAAGGGCATTAACCCTGCGCTGTACTTTTTTAAGTTCAGCAGAGAGGAGATATACCTTTTTCGCAAGGGATGCGTAGCTGATGAAGAGTTTTAAAATTTCAGATGAATCCATTTTGATCATATCATATGATGCGCCTGTTCCAAAGAGTGATGAAACAATGCCGGTCGCGTCCGTTTCAATATTAAGACGGGGAATATTTATTCCCATGAGTTTTGTAAACTCCCTGGAAATTCTATAGTTTATCTTTTCGGAGAGTGCTTTAATTCCGATTGTCTCCGCTCCTGAATCAAGTGCGGCAATTTTGTATCTCCGGTACAGAGTGTCAAAAGTTCTCTTCATTTCATCCTCTGTTTCCCTGATAGTTTTTACTGTTTTAACTATCTCAAGAACAAGTATCTCCCTCTTCTGGTTGAGAAGGTCAAATCCTTCGTACGCGAATTCAAGGTCTGACTTTACTTTTCTCAGGTTTGATTTTGTGGGAGCTATTTCGACCCTCTGCATACTCACGCTCCGCTGCTATCAGGTATATAATACTGCATTATATCATCCCGGGATATACGGTATAGTTCATCCTGCGGGAGATATGAAAGCATCTTCCACCCGATTGTAAGAGTTGTTTCAATATCCCTGTTCTCGTCGTACCCCTGGCTTAAGTACTGCTCTTCAAATGCCCTGCCGAATCTTAAGTAAAGTTTATCAAGCTTTGACAGCTCCTCTTCTCCGACAATTGCGGCAAGAGATCTTATTCTTTTAACTTTCGCATAACAGGCAAATAGCTGGGCCGCGAGCCCGGCGTGGTCTTTACGCGTCCTTCCCTCCCCGATGCCGTCCTTCATGAGGCGGGAGAGTGACGGGAGCCCGGCTATCGGAGGATATATGCCGCGGTTGAAAAGTTCCCTCTCGAGTACAATCTGCCCCTCGGTGATGTAGCCTGTGAGATCGGGTACAGGATGCGATATATCATCGCTCGGCATAGTAAGAATAGGTATCTGTGTAATGGACCCCCTCCTGCCCTTTATCCTTCCCGATCTTTCATATATCGATGCAAGGTCGCTATAGAGGTAGCCGGGGTACCCCTTCCTTGAGGGGATCTCTCCGCGTGAACTTGAGAGCTCACGGAGAGATTCACAATAGTTTGTCATATCCGTAAGTATAACAAGTACATGCATCTCCAGGTCATACGCGAGATACTCCGCAAGTGTCAGGGCAGCCCTGGGAGTGATGAGCCTCTCAATAGATGGAGAGTTCGCGAGACTTAAGAAAACAGCGGAGTTGTCCAACACTCCGCTGTCCTCAAGAGATTTTATAAAAAACCATGCCACGTCAAATTTAACGCCCATAGCAGCAAATACTACAGTAAACTCCTCCTCAGATGTAAGAATCTTCGCCTGTTTCGCTATCTGCGCTGCAATCCTGTTATGCGGCATACCGCTCCCTGAAAACACCGGGAGTTTCTGCCCGCGGATAAGCGTATTCATTCCGTCAATGGCCGATATGCCTGTCTGGATAAAGTCGCGCGGGTACTCCCTGCTGTACGGATTTATCGGCAATCCGTTTACGTCGCGCATAATTTCTGAAACTACCTGGGGCGCTCCGTCTATAGGCCTTCCAAGCCCGTCAAAAATTCTGCCGAGCATATCCCTGTGCACGGGGATCTCCAGTGTTTTTCCGAGAAATACAGTGCGCATATTCCTCTGCGACAGCCCCGATGTCCCTTCAAACACCTGTACAATAGCTTTATCCTCGTCAATTTCAAGTGTCTGACCGATCCTTATCTCACCTGAAGGGGTCCGTATCTCAACAAGTTCACCAAACCCTACATCCTTCACCCCCTCTACTATGATAAGTGGACCTGTAATCCCTGCAACATTCATGTACTCACGTTCTGTCACTGGCCATCTTCCTGTTTAATATTATTCATAAGTTCAGATATTTCTGAATCAAGCCTTCTTTCAAATTCATCTATCTTTTCAAGTTCATCATTACTGACTTCGGATTTCAGTCGTGTCAATTCAGGAATAGAGGGGAGAGATATAAGCTTCTGAAGTTCAAGGCCTGACTCGAGGAAACGGTTTCCGTTTACAAAAAACCTGACTATAATCTTTAATAGTTTCATTTGTTTAACCGGAGTGCTGTACATATCCTTTGGATCAAACGCATTCTGCTGCAGAAATCCATTCTTTATCAATTCGGCGCAAAAGAGAGTAAACCGCTCCCCCGGGGGGAGAGCGTCAGGCCCAACAAGTTTTACTATCTGCTGAAGCCTGTTGTCTTCAAGAAGTATATTGAGAGCCCTGGACCTAATATCCTGCCAGTTGTTATCAACTCTACCCCACCACTCCTTTATATCATCGAGGTATTCACTGTAACTGTCTATCCAGCTTATTGAAGGATAATGACGCGCGTCAGCAAGTATCTTGTCAAGGGCCCAGAAACACCGCACGAAACGTGTTGTATGCTGGGTAACAGGTTCAGAAAAATCTCCGCCTGGTGGTGACACCGCTCCTATAATCGAGATACTCCCTTCTTCACCGTATAACGTGTCAACATACCCTCCCCTCTCATAAAACTCCGCAAGCCTTGTTGCGAGGTATGAAGGAAATCCCTCCTCCGCGGGCATGTCACCGAGCCTGCTGGATAATTCACGAAGCGCCTCCGCCCAGCGTGATGTTGAATCTGCCATTATGGCCACGTTGTGTCCCATGTCACGGTAATATTCCGCGATTGTTACCCCGGTGTAGATACTTACCTCCCTGGCAGCAACAGGCATGTTGGATGTATTGGCGATCATCACAGTCCGCTCCATGAGCGGACGGCCGGACCTGGGGTCAACAAGTTTGGGAAACTCGTTAAGCACATCTGTCATCTCGTTTCCCCTCTCTCCGCACCCGATATAAACAATTATCTCAGCATCGCACCACTTTGCAAGGGCGTGTTGTGTCATTGTTTTTCCTGTGCCGAAACCTCCAGGGATCGCTGCCGTACCTCCACGCGCTATAGGAAAAAATGTATCTATCACCCTCTGGCCTGTTATAAGGGGAGCTGTTGATTTTTTTTTCTCTTTGAATGGCCTCGGTTTCCGCACAGGCCAGTAGTTCGCGAGCCTCCCTGAAAATATTTCTCCGGAAGTTCTTACGCGGTAGATTTCATCCTCAATAGTATAACTTCCAGAAGCCGCAATAAATTCGATTTTTCCGGAAACGTCCGGGGGGACAATAACCCTGTGAATCACAGACTCGCTCTCCATGACCCCCCCTATAACCGACCCGCTTGTTACGTCATCCCCCAATGATGCACTGATTCCAACATACCACCTTCTCTCAGTATCAAGAGGCGATGCCTTCACCCCCTTTGTGATAAAAGAACCTGTAATCTGGTCAAGGCTGATGAGAGGACGTTGTATCCCGTCATAAATATTTGATATAAGGCCCGGCCCGAGGAGAACTGAAAGCGGCCTCCCTGAGGTTGACACAGAATCTCCCGGTTTAAGCCCGGTGTTATCTTCATAAACCTGTATAACAGCAATCTCATTCTGAAACCTTATAACTTCTCCGATGAGCTTAAAGGGCCCTACCTCCGCCATATCGAGCATACCCGCGCCCCTGAGACCTACGGCTTTTACTATAGGGCCGTTAACACTTATAATTCTCCCGGTTAACCCTGTCTCTGTCACAGCCTCTTTTCTCCATCAGAATATTTATTCAGTTCCCTGACAATAACTCTTTTGATCCCTTCGATCTGCCTGTGTATAATCCTTTCGACTGTATTGTTAATAACAATTTCAGGTTCATTATCGATCACCATGGCTCCCCCGGAGGTGATACTTTCATCGGTCGAGATATTTACTTTTATGCTGTAACCCTCATTTTTTATTTCTTTCATTATCTCTTCAGAAAAATCAAGGTCTCCTGCCGAGAGAAGAATTGTGGCATCCCCCCCTGAAACATCTTTCATGGCGCTGAGTACACACCATTTAAGAAAAGCTGTATACCGGAGATCAGACCTGAGAGATCTGGCGGCTTCAGAAATTATTGCCTTAATAAATAAATCCATTACATCAAGCTTCTGTTTTTTTATTTCAATGGATGAGAGATTAGAGAGCCGCTCCTCTTCGTATTCGATCTCTTCATCATATTTTTTCTTCTGTTCAGAGCGGAAGAGTTCAATCTCTCTATTCACTTCAGTTTCTAAAATTTCAATTTCATCATCAGCTGCGGAATTAATATCCTTAATCTTATCAAGAACACTTTGACGCACGGACTCAATGAGAACTACCGGATCGTTCTTCAGAACCATCTCTGATTGTCCGACTCCTTCTATCTTGTCTCCAATATCCATTTTCTTACTCCTCAACTCCATCACATCTTTTCCCCATTCATGGGGGAGATTAAGCGGAGTATCTCTCCCCTCAAAGCGCAAATCCCAGCGCCTCTGTAATATAACCGGTAAGAGATTTTCCTGACTCTTGCTTATCATCAATCCCGGGTATTTCGATAATTACTTTCCGGGCTGATTCAAAATTTATTTTTCTGATAATATCAGCAAGAGCCTCCGCGCACTCCCTTGTAATGATAATCACTGACGAATCATCCATAGCAATCACTCTCTGAAAAACAGTGTTTAAAGATTCATCCCCGAGGACGAATCCCTCAATACCGCAGACCCTGAATGCGTTCACAGTGTGAGTATCACCTATGAGATAAATTTTTTCCATAATCCTAAATCTTATTTACAAGCATGATTGCGACTATAAGCCCGTAAATGGCAATCCCCTCAGCCATTCCGAGAAAAACCAGTGCACGGCCGCCAACCTCCGGTTTTTCACTCATTGCGCCCATCGCAGCTGCACCTATCCTTGCAAGCGCATATGAACTTGTAATACATGATATTCCAACTGCGGCTACTGCAGCGTAGGCGAAAAGTGCACGGCCATTTTCAGTTTTCATTTTTATAGTTTCGACTTCCGCATTCGCGTCAGCAGCTGAGACAACTGCCGCCATAAAAAGAACAGATGCTGATATTACAACCAGCCTGAAGATTATTCTTTTAACACTTATCTTTCTATTCATAGAAACCCTCCATTTCTACTCTACCTGAACTTAAGTGAAAAAGGCACAAAAGCTGTACCGTCCCCTCTGAAAAATTTACCGAAAAATTCATAATATTCAAGTCTCATCGATTGAATTGAGCATACCAGGCCTTCAAGGAGTATGATAAACAGGTTCCCGGTAACAATAGCAGCAATAGCGCCGGCACTTCTTAAGGCCGGGTCAATAATCCCGGCAAGAGTAAATACGGCTATACTGAGACCAGCGTGGCTCAGCGCGAAAGCTCCCGCCCTGATAAAAGATATGGTATTCCCCAGAAAATTCGAAAACATCTCTATTATTTCAACCAGGGATTCCACAATATATTCAAAAATTCCATTCTGAAAGACATCCTCCCCGTGGAATAAAAAATAGCCAAGAGGCCCCCGCAAAACAAAAAAAACTCCCGGAGGTACCAGAAAAGCAGTTATCTCTGAATTTTGCGGCAACACACCAGCAGCCACATACCGCATAACAAAAAATATAATTGAAAGATATACCGTAAGCCCGGCGGCACCCCTTGTCCCGAACAGGGCTTCTTCATAGCGCCCCGCGATAATGCCATTAAAAATATTGAATACCAGCCCGGCAGATATGAACACCACGCCCATTGTAATTGTAATGATGAACAGCTCCATCATATTCTCCATGGGGTGAAAAAGCAACGCCGGGATAAAATGTTCATAGCTGAATACGCTACCGTACATAAAACCGAACAGTGTTGCCGAAAAACCGCACCAGATCATGATTCCGCCAAAATCTGAGATATTGTTTCTTTCACCATATCTTTTCATCCCGTATTTTGAGAGGAGAAATCCTGTCGCCGCGAGGACAAGCCCCTGCCCCGCGTCACCAAACATCACTCCGAAAATTACCGTATATGCAATAGCAGCAGCAGGGGTAGGATCAACTTCGCTGTTGCCGGGAGTACCAATCATCTTTACAAGCAGTTCAAACGGCCTGAAGAGACGGTTATTTTTCAGGAGCACCGGGATGCGGCCCCTGAACCTCCGGTTCTCTTTTTTGGTTGCAATCCATAAATAAAAACCATTTCCACAGGACCTGCCGAGTTCTTTCCACAACAGCTCAGAATTTTTTATATTCATCCAGCCGCTGATTAAAATGAATTCATCGGAAAAACGCAGAGCCGGCTCTACCGCTGTTATCCTCAAAAAGATCTTATAGAGGGACGAGAGATATGCGAGCCTCTCACTCCACCTCTGCCGCTCTTTATCATAAAATAAATCTATCCGGGCAATCCTCTCTTTAAGTGTGGCGATTCTATCTTCTACTGCTTTTTCAACTTCATGCAGAGAGCTCCCCAATTCAGCCGTTCCTTTAAACCCGGAGAAACCGTTACTTTTAAGGAAATCTTCAGCTTTGCCTATATCCGTGGAGGGACAAAAAAGAAGAAGATTATCTCCATTCAATATATAGAACCACCGTCTATCCAGGCCTGCGATCCATTCACTGCCACTGATTTTCCCGTGGAGATATGAAATTAATTTCAAGTCTTTTATGCGCGGAGTGTCAATGCCGCTTTCATGTATTCTGCGTATACCATCGACTTCAACCTCCGCGGAAGATATCAACTGTTCGAGAGAAGCTCTTACATTTTCATACTGACTCTTTTTTTTACTGATATGCTCAACTTCCCGCAAATCTTCTGACGCATCACGTGAAAAAAGTGATGCGATATCATCGGCAGTTAAATCTTTACTGTTTTCCTCATCAGGAGCTGAAGTTTCATCGCCCAGAAATTCCGCTGTTACTGAAATTATTCTTTCGGCTGTTTCGGCATAAACAGAAAGCGCTCCCTTTTTTATTTTCCTGTCAGCTTCAACTTCACCCGGTATGTGTTCCTTCTCAGGATGCACAAGGCCGTTTTTCCCGAGCCTGAGCATAATATCGCTATACCTGGCTGCCGGGACAACGATGTTAACTCTCCTTATGTCAGCCTTGGAAAACATCAACCCTCACATATGATGTTTTCCATTATCATTTCCGGCTGCATGCCGAACCTCAGTCCATCCGCAATGGTGAAAAGATTACGGATCTGCCTGTAAAGGAGCGCAAGGTAACAGACCACAGTGTTTATCGAATGAAAATTTTCGTGAAATGTCCTGCTGAAATCGCGAAGCAGAGCTCGCTCCATAATTTTTTCAGCGGAGATTACTCCTGCCCCACCTGTAAAAATCCCGGCATAATTACTCTGGACCTGTCGAACAAGAAACTTCTCCCACTCATCAACTGATGAACGGAGACCCGTGTTATAGACAGGGAGAAAAATGTTCGAATCTATATAACTCCTTATGCTCCCCTCATCCCAGGAGTAAACCTGCTGAAGTCTCCAGCTCCAGGCAAGGCGGAAATACGCGGCAAGCCCGGAGATTATTTTCT
This sequence comes from uncultured Leptospirales bacterium, assembly GCA_964625825.1. Taxonomy (GTDB): domain Bacteria; phylum Spirochaetota; class UBA4802; order UBA4802; family UBA5550; genus UBA5550. The sequence continues at coordinate 11,360 of CAZVFJ010000017.1, forward strand.
CTGAATCTTTTCCCCCTGAAAAACGCATCGAGTACGGGAACTCGGCAGCAAGGCGGAGAGCAGCCCTGTCTATTAAAAATTCAACCTCTTCGTATGAACCCGCCGAGTCTGATGTAAGAATATCCCTCATCCATGTATTCTGCGTATATTTCAGCAGGGCGGAGACATCGGTATAATCACTGAGCATTCCCCTGTCGAGCACAGCGAAGTCCCCTGTGTTATACCATATAAACGGAGATGGGCTCCTGCCGAATGCTTTAGCATATAGGAGTTTAAGATTTAAAATTTCGAAGTATCTGAGGAACAAAATAAAAACTTTGTGGTAAGACACCGATGCCTCGGAGAGAGAAATAACAAACTTTATCTGGCTGTCAAAAAGGGACTCTTTGATCCCCGCATAGTTATTTTTAATATCACCGGCATTCAAACCGGATGCAACAGTAGCAAAATTTCCGCTTCTTGCGATTTCGAAATAATCACTCTTCGTAAGAAGAAGACTGTGCAGCGCGTATATCTTCGCATGAATATAATTACTGTCAGCATAGAAATTCATAACTGCACCCTATGTCCGGTTTTCAAGTATTACTGATACTATCCTCCCGGTTATTTTATTCTTAAGCTCAGCATCATCAAAGAGACGCTCCTGTGCCGCACGCGCCCCCTTTACATCATTATCCATTTTGCACTTAATCTCCTGCCGCTTCTCTTCAGTCATCCTGCTGTATTCCAGCCCAACCCTCTTAAGTTCCGCTTCTCTGAATTCAGCCAACTTTACTCTCCGCGCTTCAACCCTTTCACGCGCAGCCTGTTTTGAATCCTCAAGCATCTTTACGAGTCTTCCCTCCTCTTCAATAATATACTTTATATCTGAATCCATAAACTCACCGGAACTTATTCTGAATCTTGAATCAATTTAATCATTAAACATCTCCTGGTCAAAAAAATATTTAATAATAAAAAAATTATCAGTATTTATTTCCTGCTGTATGGAGTAAATTGTATCCAGTCGATCAGGTAAGTACATGTTACCCCGGATTCCGGAGGCCCTCCGATCCAGTCCGCCTGTGTCCAGACATTGAATTTGAGCTGATAGGGGGCTGTAATATAGATACCATACTGACTATAAGTATATGTAACTAAAACCGTACCATCCACAGACCACTGAATATAATCTGGAGTAATTTCAAGTCCCCAGGTATGAAAACCTGATGAAGGATTAAAGCTCAGATTGTAATCCCCGGAGGAACTGCTTTTCCCTGCAGCATGGACAGCGGCATGGACCTCTCCGGTAGAGCCGCTGAATGTATTTGTCAGAAACTCTATGTCTATCTCCTGCTTAGTCCCGTCGCTGGCACTACTGCTATTTGAAGTATCGTCCCAGTCAATTGTGTACATTGAGTTAAGCAATCCCGGAACATTCGAAACTTTCAGTCGTGCTTCCCACTTGCCATATAAAAATTCTTTGCGGGTCTGTATAGCTGAACTTAAATATACACCATCATTATTAATAAACAGAAGAGTGAGATACCCGTCTTTTACATAACATCTTTCAGCGCTCGTTTGCCCGTTATGTTCACTCCATGTTGCAACCTGCCAGACACTGGAATCAACTGCAGTACCGTTAAAATCATCACGAAAACTCTCATTCACATATTCTTCATCAGTATAGTTTTCATTTCCAGATTCTTCACCATTATTTTGCATTTCAACTCCGTCACTTATGCTGTTCCAGCTGTAGCACCCTGTTGATATAATAATAAGAATATAAAAAAAATACATCTTTATCTTCATAACGCTCCCCTATGAAATAATTTCATAAAACAAGCTAAGCTCTATTAAAGTACAAATCAACTAATTTTTATTCTTAAAAAGTAATAAATAACATATCCCGCTTCTGTAATCTTCACTCCGCTCTCTATGCCATTAATGCTCCAGTTACCGGCGATTTTAAAAGATTCAGTTTTATCCGGAGTGTTCTCCTTTTTTTCATCCGGTATTACAGCAGAAGTCCCTGTCTTTGTAACAACAATCTGATACCTGTCATATTTAACAAACCAGATACAGCTCAAGATACCGGTTTCATTTACCAGTGAGACATTTTTCAAAATCTGTTTGTGAATAGAGTGCCCCTGATTATTTAGTTTTAACACAGGCTGAAAGCCCGATGCGTTGAGGGAATTGTGACCATTAAAGTAGTATTATTTTATGATTTATAAATAATCATTTCAAAAGTTTTTATAAAAAAAGAGCAGAAAATCAAATTCCGATTACTGAGTTGATATAATTATAAGATTCAACCGTAAGTTTAATCAGCACTATCATCGAAATTAAAAAATTTAACGGCTTTACAGGGGGAGACACAGCTTCAAGAAGCCGGAGCGGGAAAGGTCCGAATAGCATTACAAAAAGCCAATTATATTTTGTTCTCTTAATTAGGCTTTGCTTATTCATCTGGAACCAAAGTGGCGAAAAAGCTTATTGAAAACAAAATATTTCTTTGCTATATTATTACAGAAACGAATTTAATATTCTGAACAATTTTCCAGGCCGGTTAATATTATTTTTAAGATAAAAATATATTTAAAATAACGAAGGAGCTATCCGGAACATAAATATGAAAACGCATGATTCTTCAACAGGGTTCAATGAAGACCGCAACCTTGCCTTAAGCTTTGGAGCCCTTATACTCGTGCTGATGCTGATTATTACGGGTACAGGGATTTACCTTTACAGTTATCAGCAGATGAAGGAGGAGAACCGCCTCTCAGGCGCACTGGCTGAAGTTCTGAGTGAGTCAATTAAAGGGATAAGTTCTTCCAGAGAATATCAGACACAACTACTTGTTAAAGCGATAACTGAGAATACATCAGCTCTCGAATCTGTTTCTATTGAATCATTCGAAGGGATTATTATAGCCCACAGCATCCCATCACTCAACGGCACGCATATTAACAATATGGAACCATCTATTACCCCGGAGGATTTTAAAAAGCATGATAAAATTGTTTTTGAACATAAACATAATAATACAGCAGTTAAAGAAATCATAATCCCTTACCGCCGTGAAACACATGCCCCACCCGCAGGGATAATCCGCATCGGGCTCAACGTAGAGCAGGCAAGATGGTGGATAAAAATCAACCTTATTGTTCTTGTATCCCTTATTGCAGCACTGACGTTTTCAGCTATATTAATCGTTTTAAGGTTAAGCCGCTATTTCGGAAGCAGGGTAAGAAATTTCGCAATACAGATGCGTACAATATTTGACAGCATCCCCGCTCTTATCTATATGAAAGATTTTGAAGGGCGCTATCTCTTTGTTAACAACCGATGGGCCGGGATATTCAACACTACAAATGACAGAGTTAAAGGAAAGACCGATCTGGATTTTTTCCCGGAGGAAATCGCCCGGGTCTTCATGGCAAACGATCGTTATGCTCTCAAGAATGACATGGCTGTTGAGACAGAGGAGCAATCTTTTCTTGCTGATGGCATGCACAGTTATCAGAGTATAAAAGTCCCGATCAAAGACAGCAGCGGAAAAATTTATGCTCTTTGCGGGATATCCACAGATATAACAGAACGGAAAAAATCAGAGGATGCCCTGAGGAAAGGCGAGGAAAAGTACCGGCGTCTCCTTGATCTTGCGCCAGATCCATTCTTTCATGGCGACCAGGAAGGAAACTTCATAAACACTAACGACGCCGCCATTGAACTTACAGGTTACACCAGGGAGGAACTCCTCGCGATGAACATAAAAGATCTTTTCCCTGAATATATTCTTAATCAAAAACCGCTGCGATATGATCTCGTAACCCTGGGACACACACTAAAAACCGAGAGAGTTATTAAAAAGAAAACCGGAGAATTACTAACGGTTGAAATGAATTCAAAAAAAATGCCTGACGGAACATTCCAGTCATTTTTTAGAGACATTACAAGAAGAAATCAGGCGGAGGAGGCTTTAAAAGAAACAGAAGAGATTTTCAGATATTTCATGGAGAACAGCCCTATCTATGTATTCTTCAAAGATGAAAATATAAGATCAATAAGGCTCAGCAAAAATTATGAGCAGTTGCTCGGAAAACCTCTCAGTGAAATCCTTGGTAAGACGATGTATGACATCTTCCCCGGCGACTTTGCCAGAAGCATGATCGAGGATGACAAACACGTACTGGAGAAAGGGGAGATTATATCAGCAGATGAAGAATTTAACGGCAGATATTACACAACAATAAAATTTCCTATTTTTCTTGATGGAAAACCCCGTTACCTTGCGGGCTATACTATAGATATAACAGAAAGAAAACATGCTGAAAAAATCATTGAGAGCGAAAAAGAGAGACTACTTGTAACACTCCGCAGCATAGGTGATGCTGTAATTACCACTGATATTAACGGACAAATTATTCTTATGAACCGCGTTGCTGAGAAACTCACCGGGTGGACAGCTAAAGAAGCTCAAACGCGGGACATCATGGAAGTTTTCAATATAGTTGATGAGATAACACGCGATCCCGGCGATAATCCAGCTAAAAAAGTTATGAAAATGAAAAACATTATTGAGCTCCCGGAGCAGACACTCCTTTTAAGCCGCGACGGGACCGAAAGGCTTATCGCAGACAGTGCAGCACCTATCCGGGGGAGCGATAATAGCATAACCGGCATAGTTCTTGTCTTCCGCGATATTACTGATAAGAGAAAAACCGAGCTGCTTCTTCTGAATTCACAGAAGCTAGAATCACTCGGTGTACTTGCGGGAGGTATCGCCCACGACTTTAACAACCTTCTAAGCGGGATTTTCGGATATCTTGAACTTATGAAAATTCAGTTAAAGAAAGAAAATTTTTCAAAACTAGACGAAAGCCTGAATAAAGCCATGCAGGTATTCGGACGCACAAAAGCCCTTACGCAGCAGCTTCTCACTTTTGCCAGAGGTGGAGAACCTCATAAAAAAAATATACAGATTTCAGGTATGCTTATTTCTAATACTCAATTTGTCCTGAGCGGGGCAAAAGTCAGCAGCAGTTTTGATATAAAAGATAATCTCTGGCACTGCCTTGCAGATGAAAATCAGATAGCCCAGGTGCTCGACAATATTATAATTAACGCAGTACAGTCCATGCCTGACGGGGGCATAATATCAATCAAAGCGGATAATTATTTTAATGACAGCACAGATCGTTCGAACCTGCTTTTACCCGGGAGATATGTCCGTGTTTCTATAACTGACCGGGGGAGCGGGATCGCAAGAGAGAATGTCTCACGCATCTTTGATCCTTTCTATTCTACAAAAGCAGGTGGTACAGGCCTCGGGCTTGCCACATCATATTCAATAATGAAGAAACATGGTGGAGCTATAACCGTAGAATCTGAACCGGGAAAGGGCAGTACATTTACTCTTTATATACCGGCCGCCCCGGAGAGTATAAACATCCACAAAGAATCTCACAATACAGAAATTCCGAAATTCACCGGCAGAATACTCGTAATGGATGATGAAGATTTTGTAAGAAACACCGCTTCTGCTATTCTTGAATCAATGGGGATTAGTTCTGATACTGCGGCGGATGGAGATGATGCAGTTACAAAATATATAGAGGCGTATAACTCCGGATTACCATATACAGCAGTGATTCTCGATCTTACCATCAAAGGGGGGCCGGGAGGGAAAAAGACACTTGAGATACTGAAAAATTTCGATCCCGATATTGTGGCAATTGCATCAAGCGGATACTCCGTTGATCCCGTTATGGCCAATCCTGAACATTTCGGTTTCAGGGACAGACTCATCAAACCATACAGGATTGATGAGCTTGTTACTGTATTAAACAGAGTAATGAAAGATTAAAACTTAACTTTAATCAGAACTCTTAACATAATTCCTGGTTATAGTTTAATCTTTTTTACTTATCCAGACAGAATCAAATATATTAAAGGTTATTTAAAAATATCCCGGGATTGATTTTAAGCTACTAATTTATTATTTTAAAACAACAGCCAGGAATGGAGATATTATCTGACCTATGACGATTAAGTCTGAAAAGATTCACAGAAGAGATCTTCTGATAAAACCCATTGTTTCAATACTTATACTTGCGGCTATATTGATAGGAGTGTTTATCGGAATTCATCAGCAATGGATAAATTCATTATCTGAAAGGATTGAAGAAGAGCACAGGCAGAATCTATCTCAGATTGTTCAAATAGCCCGAAACACCATTGAACCGGTAGTGGCGAAGCTCCGTGCGGGAAAAATCAACCGTAATGGTGCAATAGCTCAAATAAGAGCATTAGCACGGACAATGACCTACATTGATGACTACGGCAATAACTACGTTTTCATGAGCGCTTATGACGGTACAATGCTTGTTCAGCCGTTCGAACCGGAAAAAGAAATGACCAGCCAGTGGGACTTCCAGGATATCAACGGACTTTATATAATACGGGAGCTTGCCAGCGCTGCCCAGAAAAGACCCGAAGGTTCTTTTATTAAATATTACTACTACCTCCCGGGAGTTCATTCAGTTCAGGAGAAACTTGCTTATGTAGTAGGTATCCCCGAGATTGAATGCTACATCGGCACCGGGATGTATATGCAGAGGGCAATTCTGGAACAGGTGGATATACTGAGACGTGTAAAATGCGGAGCGATAGGTCTTTTCTTTGCTATTTTTATACCACTCTCAGTTTCTATCATTTTCATACTTAACAGAAACCGGCTCCTTCTAAACGAAAAAACATCACGTGAAACTGTTGAAAAGGAACTGAAAAAAAGTGAAGAGAAATACCGATCAATATTTGAAAATGTGCCCCAGGGGTTATTCCAGAGTGCGCCTGACGGGCATTTTCTTAGCGCGAACAGAACATTAGCCGGAATGTACGGTTTTGAAACAGCTGAAGAGCTGATTAAAAATACCTATAATGTAGGAGAACAATATTATGCCGATCCCTCCAGCAGGGATGAATTTCTGAGACTTATGGAAAAAAACGGAAAAGTCGAAAAATTCATAACAAAATTCAGGCGAAGAGATGGGACACTGTTCTGGGGCTCAAACAATTCGAGAGCTGTTAAGGATGAAACAGGGGAAGTTCTCTATTACGAAGGGGCCATTGAGGATATAACCACACTTATTGAAGCAGAAGCCAGGGCACGTCTCTCGGAAGAAAAATTCTCAAAAATATTCATGACATCACCGGAGGGTATAGCGATTACACGTCTTGCTGATGGCAAATTCATTGATCTAAATCCTGGATTTGAAAAAATCACCGGCTGGAATAAAAATGAACTTCTGAATGCCACAACACTCGATATCGGATTCTGGGATCACCCGGACTCAAGGCAGATTATGTTTGATGAACTGAAGACAAAGGGGGGTATCTTCTATAAAGACTTTAAATTCCGATTTAAAGACGGGACACTCCGTTCAGGTGTATACTCAGCAATAACAATAACAATTGCAGATGAAGATTGTCTTGTTTTTATCATGCATGATACAACTGAACGGAAAGAGATGGAGGAGGAACAGCACAGGCTTGAACAGCAGCTTTACCATTCGCAGAAGATGGATGCGATAGGCAAACTGGCCGGGGGAGTTGCCCATGATTTCAACAATATTCTTACCGGTATACAGGGACTTGTATCATTGATGATGATTAAGCAGTCTCCCGAAGATCCATCGCGACTCAGACTGAGCAAAATTGAGGACCAGATACAGAGAGGTGCTGCTCTGACGAAGCAGCTTCTCAACCTGGCACATGAGGGTAAAAATGAAAAAACAACTATATGCATCAATGAACTTCTGCAGAAAAGCGTGCAATTGTTTATGGAGGCAAAAAAAGGCATAGAGATAGACTTTAGACTGGGAAGCGACATCCTCCCTATAGAAGCAGACCCTAGTCAGATAGAACAGGTTATTCTCAATCTTTTAATAAATTCAGATCATGCCATGCCCGATGGAGGCTCAATAATTGTACAGACAGTAAATATAACAATTGATGAACAAGACTCAACCCGCTTTGAATTGAAGCCCGGTAATTATGTAAAAATCTCCGTTACTGACACAGGAACAGGAATGGATAGTGGAACTATTAAAAAAATTTTTGAACCTTTTTTTACAACAAAATCAGAAAAGGGCGGAACAGGCCTGGGCCTTGCGTCAGCCTATGGGATTATACGCAACCATAACGGCATGATAAAAGCATACAGCGAACCGGGTCACGGAAGCACTTTCAATATATACCTCCCTTCATCGTCAAAAAAAATTGAGAATAAAAATAATCTCCCCGAACGAAATATATTCTACGGAAGCGGAACTATCCTCGTTGTGGATGATGAAAAAGCGATACTTGAAGCAGCTTCGGAAATGCTTAACATCCTGGGATACACCGTTTTTATTGCTTCTTCAGGCGAAGAAGCATTATCAATTTACAGGGAAAAAGGGACTTTGATTGACCTTGTTATTCTTGATATGATCATGCCTGTAATGAGTGGTTTTCAGGTCCTGAAAGCACTCAGAGAAATCTATCCCTTTGTTAAAATCATACTCTCAAGCGGATATGTCATGCAGGGTAATGCGATAAAAATTCTTGAATATGAGTATAACATGTTTATGCAGAAACCTTACAACATGACCGACCTATCCCGCATTGTTCACGAGGCAATAATGCTCCCCTCCTGATGATTTGAAAAAATTAATTTTTAACCTTAATAGAACCGGCGCAGACATCCCCCTCTTCAGCGCCACTAAGCCATTTTTTCAGGGAGGCAATTCTTGTTTCAGTCAGATCTTTCAGATAAAAAAGCTGGCACATTGAATGGGCAGTCCCTGGTTTACTGTTGTAATCAGGAAACTTCAGTCTCACCTCGGCGTCACGGAACTTAATCCACTGTTTCTGCGACACCTTCAGATTTTTTATAAAAACCTTATCAGCTTTATACTCTTTCAGAATTTTACTAAAGATATCATTGAGTTCAGTTTCAGCAAGTTTGTAATCCTGAAGGGCTGCATAAGTCATATCGGACTGAGTTTGAGGATAGAGATTAAGCGAAAAGAGAAGTATTAATACCGGCAAAAATATTTTAATTATTTTCATTGCGACATGCTCCTATCTGAATATATTCACAAAGGTAATGTTAAAACTTTTTACGTCAACTCCCTTTACGGACAACTCCGCTACCCGGAACTCCTGTTTCACATCAGTTTTCACAAGTATGATGCTACACTTTGAAAAAATCAACCCTGCTCTTCAGAGTTTCAGACATGGCAGTAATCTCCTCTGCCATTGATGCCATCTCCTCCGCTGCACCTGCAATTGTCTGAGTCATTTCATTTATTGATGATGTTGCCTTTACTATCTCCTCAGTGGATACTCTGTGTTCATTTGTCGCACTTTTGATCTCTTCAGTTTTTATCATCACAACGTCCGATACTTTCGTCATCTCATCTCTCGACCTGACCTGCCTGTCCATTAGTTCCGCGGCCTTGATCATCATCCGGCTTACCTCTTCAACTCCATGAATGATTACGCCAAAGATACCACCCGCCTCACCGACTCTTGTTATCCCATTTCTGATCTCTTCTTCATTAGACTTTATCAGCCTGTTTATATCTTTGATGCTGCCCGCAGTCTGGTCAGCAAGCTTTGATATCTCATCAGCAACAACAGCAAAACCTCGCCCGGCTTCCCCTGCCCGTGCAGACTCAATTGCGGCATTAAGGGAAAGAAGGTTAATCTGTTCTGAAATGTCATTTATAATCTTTATTATACTGTATACCTGCGATGAACTCTCTTCGATCTTGCCCATACTCTCGGTCATTGATTTCAAAGAATTTTCACCATTGCGCGCCTCGGCAGACATAGTTTCCCCGAGCTTTTGCGATTCATCTATGCGGCTCACTGTTTCATTAATGATGGATGACAACTCCTTCATCCTCCCCATGAGAGCATCCATGCTATTGGTCTGAACTTTTGTATTTTCAGAAATCATTTCCATCCCCGCAGAGAGTTCCTCAGTCGTTGCATTCACCTCTTCAACCGATGATGCCTGCGCCTGGGAATTATCAGAAAAGATAATCGTAGCCTTATTCAGTTCTCCGGCCATGTTATTCAGGTCAACCGCAACCTTTTGTATATCTGTGATCACATTCCTTATCTTCTCAACAAATCTGTTGAAGCTGTCAGCAAGTCCACCGATCTCATCCGCCGAGACCTCATCTATCCGCACGGTGAGGTCTCCATCCCCTTCTGAAATTTCTCTAAGCCTTGTATTAATTCTAAGCAGCCTGGCCAGAATTGTCCTCCTCAGAAAACCGCGTAATAAAATTATAACACACACAGCAGTTACAAATATTGCAATGGTCAGATAAAAAAGTAGTTTGTTAATAAGCCCTTTTATAACTCCGGCTTTCTCACCCAGAAACAGCATACCGATAACTTTCTTATTCGCATCAGAGAGCGGTATATATGCGGTAAGGTATTTCTCCCCCTGGATGGTTGAATCACCGTAATATGTTACTCCCTGGCCAAGGACCTTATCAGTAATTTTCTTTATACCGAGATTTGTGCCGATAATTCTGCTTCCATTATTATCACTTATAGTTGTTGAGAGTCTAGTTTCACCCTGGAAAACAGTTATATGGGTTTTCAGAAGATTTCTCTGTCTGTCCACAAATTCTGAGGATATAGCCAGTCGAAACTGCACCGATTATTTTTCCGCTTTTATCCTTAAGTGGAGCGCCGGCCCTTATAGATAACCTGACGTCTGCCCCCTCCTCCAGGCCCACAGAGTTTTCCCCTTTCAGGGCTCTCTGAATGTTTTGCTGATTTATAATATTATCTCCAAATTTTTCAGGTCTGTGGGCTCTCATAAAGACTTTACCTGTTTTATCTGTTACAATAAAGAAATCAAGCCCCATTGATTTCATAGCGAGCTTACCTACCTTAATAGCCTGCTCTCTGTTACCCGATGTGTAAGCATCTGCCACTCTCTCTGATGAACTAAACCATTCACCGGCAGCAAGGGCTTCCTGTTCCATAAGTTCAAAATTTTCAATTAAAATGCCTGCTTTGCTCTTCACCTCTTCTGAAATATCGTCTCCAAGGACCCTGGTTATAATTAATACCATACTCAGCGATATTATCAGGAGAAATACTATTACAACAACTGCCCCTATATATGCAAATTTTTTTGAAATACTCAAATTAGATAAATAATTGACGAGCCTGTTCATTCGATATACCTTCTATATTTTAAAAGTCTTTAATATATTGTAGATAAAATTTTATTGTCAACTTAATTTACATCCCTGATGTATGATAAATTTAAAAAAACCGGTTTCAAATACACTAAAAACATTCCGATTCTTTGGGATACATTTTATCCTTGTAAAAAACCGGACTGATATTTTACTCAACATGTAATATTTCATCCCGGGGGTACCATGAAATACAATTTTGATAAAATCATAGAAAGACGCGGGACAGGGTCAGAAAAGTGGGACATGTGCGATGAAATATTCG
>CAZVFJ010000017.1:22959-27580 GCA_964625825.1 uncultured Leptospirales bacterium
AGCGAACTTCTCCCGCTATGGGTAGCAGACATGGACTTTCAGGCTCCCCCTGAAGTTATCACAGCCCTTACAGCAAGAGCTTCCCACGGAATTTATGGTTATAGCGAGTACAAAGAATCAGCATACAAATCTGTTGTGCAATGGTTCAGCACGCGGCACCAGTGGGATATAGAAAAAGAATGGATCGTCTACTCCCCCGGAGTCGTTCCTGCCCTGGGCCTGATCGTCCAGTCAATGACAGAACCGGGGGACGGCATAATAATTCAGAGGCCGGTCTATCACCCTTTCATGCGGGTCGTTGAGTGGAACAGGAGAAAACTCCTGAACTCCCCCTTAAAACTTAACAGCAGTTGGAAATACGAGATGGATTTTGACGACCTCCGTGAAAAAGTCGCAGATCCTTCAGCAAAAATGATAATCCTCTGCTCTCCCCACAATCCTCCCGGTAGAGTCTGGCGGAGGGATGAACTTGAAACTCTAATAAAAATATGCTCTGAAAAAAATTTACTAATTATATCGGACGAGATTCACTGTGACCTGACATATAAAGGTATAAAACATATTCCGCTCCCTATTGTGCAGCCGGAATACTCAAATCGAATAATAACATGCACAGCCCCGAGCAAGACATTCAACCTGGCAGGGCTTCAGCTTTCGAATATTATTATCCCAGATGAAACTCTACGTAAAAAATTCACGAAAGCTTCTATTAAGAACTGTATATTCGGCCCCAACTCCTTTGCTGTAGACGCAATGGAGGCCGCTTATAACCACGGAGGGGAATGGCTTGATGAGCTTATGGATTACGTTAAAGGAAACCTTGAATATCTGAAAGAATTTTTCAGGAACGAACTGCCTGCGGTTAAAGTAATCGAACCTGAAGGGACATACCTCGTATGGACAGACTTCAGGGATTTTGGTTTCAGCCCGGCCGGACTTCTGAAAAAATTTATTGACGAGGCTAAAGTCGCCCCGGGCCAGGGAGACCTCTACGGCCCTGAAGGTGAAGGCTTTATGAGGTTTAACCTCGCGTGTCCGCGATCAATACTGGAAGAGGGGCTGAGAAGAGTCGCCGAAGCATTTAATAAAAAATAAAGAAGATTCATTCCCCACCGAAAAATCTTGTTACCGATTGAATCCTGTCCCCGTAGATCATTGAGAAATATGTACTCCTGAGCTTTAAATTATTGCTCCCCGAAAAACCATACTCAAGGTAGAGAGAATATAGCTCCCCGTCAGATGAATCCTTAAGTAAAATAAAAAAAATGGTATTTCCGGAGTCCTTAAAAAACCTTATCTTTTCAAGAGCCAGGCTGTTCCTGCTGCTGTCATAAAGAAACAGTCCAAACCTGTCAATAAGCCTGGAGCCGACATTACCATCTTTCACCATATAGTCCAGACATCTGCGGATATCATCTTCCCGTCCGGGATTATCCGCAATTATCCTCGAAATAAATTCAGACCTGTATCTTGCAAGCTCCCCTTCGCCTACATCAGCCGTAAGATCTGTGATAAAGAAAAGGAATATAACAGGCAATAAAAATAATATATGCTTCATTCACCCCTCCGGAATATGCAGCTTAACTTACCGGGCAGAAATACCGATAATTTATCAGAGCTTTTATAGAATCTTTTAATTATTTTTTTTGTGATTTAAAATTTCTTACATTAGTTCAAAATGACGCCATTTAAAAAACAATAACTGATTAAATATATGCATATTAAATAATATTAAAAATTTTTCAATATGAAAATAAGAAATAAAATTATCTATCTCCTTTTATCAGCGCTTCTGCTTTTACCATTCGCGTACACTGTATTCGCTTATGCCGCAGGCTACAGCGCATTCACTGAATCAGACAACATTAACCAGCCTCTCCCCACAAGACTTTATGACCGTAACGGTGAACTTATATCAGAGCTTTATGACGAATACAGGGACTATGTAAAATTCAACGAAATCCCCGACACAGTGATAAAAGCTATCCTTGCAGCTGAAGACAGTTCCTTCTTTATGCACACGGGCTTTGACATCCCGGGAATACTGAGGGCACTTATCGTAGATATTACAAGCGGAGAATTAAAACAGGGCGGGTCAACTATAACTCAGCAGCTGATAAAACAGATATATACAGAAAGGGAAAAGAGTATCAAGAGAAAGCTCGTGGAGCTCTTTATAGCAAGGGAGTTTGAAAAACGGTTTTCCAAAAATGAAATACTCGAAATGTATCTGAACCAGATATACATGGGGCATGGAATTTACGGAGTCAGCGCCGCTTCAGAATATTACTTCGGGAAAAAGCTTCAGGACCTGAACGCGGCTGAAGGAGCCCTTCTAGCCGCTATTCCTTCTGCGCCTGAAAAATTCTCCCCTATAAAAAATCCGCAAAACTCGCATGACAGGACACAATCTATACTGTTCAACCTCATAGCATCCGGTTATATCAACAGGGATGAAGCGGCAAAACAGTTCAACTCCATGTGGGAGACCCTCTCTGATAAAATTAAGACAGAATTCCCCGAGGCAGGAATAAGGCGGGAGAAAAAAGATCGCGCTCCATGGTTTACAGAATATGTCAGGCGTGAGCTGATATCAAAGTATGGAGAGGCGGCTGTTTACAGGGGGGGAATGAAAGTTATAACGACCATTGACCTCTCTTACCAGCAATATTCAGACTCTCTCATTGCATCACAGCTCGAAGCACAGAACAGAATTTCAGCTGTATATAACAGGTCACGTTTCTGGAAGCAGCAGGCTTCTACCGCAGGGAGAGCACTACCCCCGGATGAAAAGAAATCTTTCAAAAACGCGGGGACGACAGCAACTATTAGCTTCAAACGGGAGTTTATAAAATCAGTCGCGGATGAGTTAGAGGCAGTTTCTCTCATTACTGATCTTCCATATACTGAAAAAAAAATTTCATCATTCATAGATTACTATGAAAAGATGATATCAAAGACAGTGGCCGAGGGAGCCCTGGTTGCGATTGATCATCACACTGGGGAGATACTAGCTTTAACAGGCGGCAGCGCTTTTAATCCCGCCAACCAGCTCAACCGTGCGGTGCAGAGCAGGAGGCAGCCCGGTTCATCATTCAAGGCTTTTGTATATGGGGCAGCTATTGAATCAGGAACAATTACACCCGCGACATCATTCCAGGATTCACCCCTTGTTTATGGCAGAGGAAGTGACACATGGTCACCTTCAAATTATGGCAAAGACTATTCAGGGAGAGTCCTGGCCAGGAGGGCTCTCGCGCTTTCACTGAATATCGTATCCGCAAAGATATATGATATTGCCGAAGGAGATAAAATTGCCTCCTTTGCATCGCGAATGACTGGCGTAAAAAAGGAAAGATTTCAGGTCGATCCCACACTTTCACTCGGGACAAGCGAGCTCACGCCTCTTGAAATAGCTGCCGGGTTTGGGGCCTTCGCGAACAGGGGTGTTCTGATACAACCTCACGCAATAAAAAAAATTGAAGACCGCGACGGTAAAATTATATATACTTCAGATAGTATTCATCCTGTTCAGGCAACTGATGAAAAGACAGCGTTTATCATGACAGATATGATGCGGGATGTTGTTGACTCAGGGACAGCGAGTTATGCTATACGGAGGTTAGGTGGTTTCAGGGGTCAGTGCGCGGGAAAGACAGGGACAAACACAGACTTCAGGGACGCATGGTTTATCGGGTACACACCCGATATCACTGCTGCTGTCTGGGTGGGTTGTGATTCCCCTGAATATTCACTCGGGTCAGGACAGAGCGGATCAGCCTCTGCGGCTCCTGTATGGGCACGTTTCATGTCAGAGATATATAAAACGAAAGCCCGATCTTCATTCTCCGGGAAACCGGCCGGTGTCATTGAAAGGGATATCTGTTCAATAACAGGCTGTATCCCTGAACCCGGTTGTCCGGTTAAAAAAGAATATTTTATAAAGGGAAAAGAGCCGCAGGAAAAATGTGACGGGCTACACGGAAAATTATCAAATATACGTGAACTGATAAACAGGAATAAGAAAAAAAACACATCCGGAAAAGGAACAAAACTCTTTAATGACAACACTCATGAAGAAAAGTTTGAAGAGGAGACCTTCTTCTTCGACTGATAACAATGAAAGTCGAACATAAAAATCAGGAGCAGCGATTATGCAGGTATTCTGTTCAAATTGCAATACAGCACACGAAGTTACACATGAGCAGGTCGTGGATAGAGAACGGTCTGTTATTCATTGCCGGAAATGCGACAAAAAGATCAAGCTCCAGTTCTGTCCCCACTGCGGGTCTTTCTACTCCATCACTTTTGCGAACATTAAAAGCGGAAGATATAAATACAAGTGCAGTAAATGCCATAAAGATTTTGCTATCGAATTTACCGCAGAAGCTCCCCGGCCCCAACTGAAAATAATTGCCCCACCTGAGCCGCCCGTTTTCAGTAAAACCGAAGTTGTAAAAGAACATGAGGACAAAGCCAAACAGAAACCATCTGTAGCAGCAGAAAAGATTGAAGTCGCAAACTTCATAAGTAACAGCATCAACTCATTCAGTATAAATGAACTTTTCTCTGCCGCAGCCGGTGCCTTATCCCTTAACAGGATAACAGCGGCCTCTATCGG
>CAZVFJ010000018.1:0-26130 GCA_964625825.1 uncultured Leptospirales bacterium
ACTATCGGCTCAAGTCCCATCTCTTTCGCCTTCTCTCCACTCATCATCAGAACTGCTGCTGCCGCGTCATTGATCCCTGATGCATTACCCGCTGTAACTGTCCCATCCTTCTTAAACGCCGGCTTCATCTGACCCATCTTCTCCAGAGTCGTATCCATTGGCCTTTCATCTGTATCCACAACTATATCTCCTTTTCTTGAAGATATAACCACAGGAACAATCTCCTCTTTGAAAAGGCCCCCCTTTATTGCGTTCAGCGCCCTCTGGTGCGAAAGAAGTCCAAGCTTGTCCTGTTCCTCTCTGCTTATCCCGTAAAGCTCTGCTATATTCTCTGCCGTAATACCCATGTGGTATCCGTTAAATATTTCATAAAGCCCATCATACACCATCAGGTCGTGGATATCTCCTTTGCCGCTTATCTCCATCCTGTGGCCCCACCTTGCTTTTTTAAGTGCCAGCGGCGCGTTACTCATGCTCTCCATTCCGCCTGCAACAACTACTTCCGACTGTCCCGTCATTATCGACTGTGCCGCTATCGCAATCGCCTTTAATCCTGACCCGCAGACTATGTTGACTGTACAACCAGATGCCTCTTTCGGTATTCCCGCATATATTGCTGCCTGACGACCGGGATTCTGCCCCTGGGCTGCCTGTAGAACGCATCCCATTACTGTCTCATCAACTGATATCTCTTTAGCATTGGCTTCATATTTATACCCTTTTTTCTCAAGTTCTAGCTGCCCATTATGTCTGAGTTTATCTGGTGCCAAACTTATCTGTTCTCCTGATACTACAGGTTTTAGATTTATCTTCCTGAATACCTCTCTCATTACAAGAGAACCCATCTCTATCGCTGATACGTCCTTTAGACTACCTCCAAATGAACCTATGGCTGTCCTTGCTCCACTTACAATTACCACTTCTTTCATTAGAAATCCTCCGTATTTATTACATATTTCTTATTCAGAATAAAATAATTATTTATTTTCTGCAAGCATATTTAGATTATACGCGGCATTTAGTACTATTGCTTATTCTATTAAAAGAGCTTTTAATTATACAATAAGCCAATATAAAATTTATCTCATAAAAACTATCAAATTAAAAAAGCATTATCAACCGGTTATGCTTTATTATATACAGACTGTTACTTCTCCGTATAATAAAATCCCTCCACAATGTAACTAAATCCGGCTGTAAAAAAACTCTATGAAAAAGAGAAGATATATTCTCTGTACGGCCGCCACCCTGTCAAATGAGGGGTTACAGCCGCCGCAATATTTAAGACTGACTTTCAGAGTCTATTCCTCAATTCCGCAAAGCTTCTTGGCTACTTTCATCTTTTCAGCCATATTAATCTGGCGTGCTATCATGATCCTCTGAGCCTGCGGAGAACCTGCACCGTGCATTGATTCTGTCAGATAGCCTACTGCTGCTGTTCCAAGAGTTATATTTTCTATAAGTCTCAGAATCTTAAGCCTGCTTTCTGTTGGAACACTTGCATTCCCTTTGAAATACTTTTTTACATAATGTCCAATTTCAGGAGAATTAAGATCATCTTCTGATGGCATTGTTACCATGAGACCGCCTGCTATGTCCTGTGCGAGCCTTGCAATCTCATAAGGGAACCTTGTTACATTCTGCTTGCATACATTAGCAAGAAGAGTATTTACAAGGTATGTACCTGATGCCTGCTTACTGCCTTCTGTAGCGCATGCGACAGAACCGCAATAAAGAGTTTCATTCAGATGATTCATTTCAATAATCTTGTCCTTCACATGAGAAGCCTTTTGAGCGCCATTGTATTCAGCTGCAACCTGTGTAGCACCGATCAGTACATCACCAACCCCGGCTTTACATGCGTAACTCTGCCTATGATATGATGCGAAATTCTCAACCAGCTCACCGGAAAAATCATACTCTTTGTACATGAAAACTCTTTCCCATGGCACAAAGACTTTATCAAAAACAACCAGTGCTTCATGCCCGCCGAAAAGCTGATTCCCTCTGTCAATCTTTCCCGCTTCAAGTTTTCTTGTATCACAAGACTGCCTTCCATAAATATATGTTATCCCTTTGGTGTCTGCCGGGAGCGCGAATGAAAGTGCATAATCCTTGTCTTCTTCTCTCATTGAGATTGTTGGCATAATAATAATTTCGTGTGAATTAACAGCTCCTGTCTGGTGGGCTTTTGCACCTGTTACAACTATACCGTCAGCTTTCTCTTCAACAACGTGAAGAAACATATCAGGATCTTTCTGCTGGTGCGGCGCAAGGGACCTGTCCCCCTTGGGATCTGTCATAGCACCGTCACAGACAAGATCTTCTTCCTGAACATACTCAAGATACTTGAGAAATCTTTTGTTATACTCAGTTCCGTATTTTTTATCAATGTTGAATGTAGTAATTGAAAGGGCGTTCAATGAATCCATACCAACACATCGCTGAAAGCAGCAACCTGTCTGAGCCCCAAGAAGCCTCTCCATCTTGGTTTTTTTAACAAGATCTGCTGTACTCTGGTGGATATGAGTAAACCTGTTTATCTTCTTACCTGTTATATGTGAAGTTGCTGTCATTAAGTCTTCATGCTCAGGCATTGCAGCCATTTCATAGGTCATTTTAACAGCATTCATTGATGGCCTGATAATCAGGTCATCTACAACGTTTTCAACTTTCTTGCCGAAGAGGTAAACAACAAGGTTCAGCTTTCTTAAACTATCTTCATATTCCTTTCCGGTTTTCATTATCAGCGACTCCTATCTTTTTTAATTTAAAATTTATAATTTTTATTTTGCATGAAGTGTGCAAAAAATTAAGATGTACAACCACCATGATTATAACAACGCTTAAACACACCAATAAACTCTATAATTAAACAAAAGCTAATTAAATTTTTATACTAAAACTACATTTCCACAAAAAATGCAAAAAAATTACTCCAGTCAAACATTTGACTCTAATAATATATAAATAACTATTTAATTTCAGGAACTTTTATGGCATTGATAGAGCATTCATGTTAATATTATTTTTAATAAAATATCAGAATTTATTCCCTGGTTCATTCAAAGTTCATATTCATTTAATGGAATTGACAAACCATATTCAGAGAAATATTTTTAGAATACACTAATATAACATCTCACAGTACGGGCCTGAAGAAATTCAGCCACAGCAAATTTATTACGAGGTTACAGCAGATGGAAGACATAAATTACTTCTTTTCAGAGAAAATCAGGGACGAAGTTGTAATGAAGGTTAAAACTGAATTCGGGAAAACAGCTGCTGATATAGGTGCCAATACCGGATTTATAACCGAGGGTCTTCTCAATGCCGGGCTTAATGTTATTGCCGTAGACTCATCACCGGAGATGCTTGAAGTTCTGAAACAGAGATTCGGGCACCTGAGAGAGGTGCAGATTGTTCTAACCTCACGGGACAAAATTAACATTTCCGATGACTCTGTTGATTATGTTTTTGCAAACATGTATCTGCACAATATGGAAGATCCTCTTTCAATAATAAAGGAGATGCGCCGGATACTAAAACCAGGCGGGAAACTCGCTATAACAGATCTGACTGAGTATGATAATGAAGAATTTCTTAAAAAACATAATCACCGCTGGCCGGGATTCAATATGCCAGACCTTTATGAATGGTTTGTTAAAGCCGGGCTGAAGGAAATTTCGATTGAGGTGCTGGCCCCATCATGTTCATATGAATCAGCCTGTGAAGATAAATTAAGCTTCGGGATCTTTCTTGCTTACGGAGAAAAGTAACCGAAGAGTTTCCGGGGTATAAAATAATTTAATTGACATATACTTTCCCCCGGAATTCCTTAATTAATTATACGCAAAGAGCATAGTTGCAATTACTCATTTTTTCAGGGCTAAAAAGGTGGGAACCCCTTTAGAAACCCCACAGGGCTCTCTATAATTATGGAAGCATAGTTTTAATTAAAAGGTTACCATGTGTGCGATAACCCTAACGTCTTTTATACAAATATGTTACTAATAATACTAAATGAAAAAAATAATTCATACAGATAAAATCAGGAGTGAGATTGAAAAGCTCATTTACAGCGCCAGTTTCATTGCTTCGCCGGAAATAAAATCCGCGTTCAACAAAATGAAACTTACGGAAACAAAACCACTCGCATCTGAAACTCTTCGCATACTTATTGAAAATACTGAAATTGCTGAGAAAGAGGAGATCCCGCTCTGCCAGGATTGCGGTTCAACAATAGTTTTCCTTGAGATCGGGCAGGATCTTACCATTGAGGGTGACAACCTCTATGACGCAATAAATGGAGCAGTTGCTGATTCTTATATAAAGTTCTATCTCCGTAAATCGATTGTAGCAGATCCTCTCCGCAGAATTAATACCGGGACAAATACACCTTCCTTTATACATACCGAAATTGTCCCCGGAAACAGTCTAAGGATAGATATTATGCTAAAGGGCGGAGGCTCTGAAAACATGAGCTCTTTCAGGATGTTCAGGCCGACAGATTCAGTTGAACTTATTATTGATTATATAGAAGAAACAGTTATTAAGGCCGGGCCGAATCCATGCCCTCCAATCTTTCTTGGAGTCGGGATTGGAGGTACGGCTGATGTAGCCATGCTCAACTCAAAAAAAGCACTTCTCCGCAAAACAGGAGAAAAGCACCCGGATCCGTTTTATTCTGACCTTGAGAATAAAATTCTACAAAGAATTAACCAGACCGGACTGGGGCCCATGGGATTTGGAGGTGAGACTACAGCAGCCGGTGTTTATATTCTCACGGCTCCGTCACATATTGCTTCACTCCCTGTTGCACTGAACCTTAACTGCCACTCCTTCAGAAAAGGGGGCGTAACACTCTGATGGAATGGAAAAAAATCACAGCCCCTCTTGATCAGAAAACCATTGAGTCACTGAGATGTGGCGACCCCTGCCTGATAACAGGGAAAATTCTAACCGCGAGAGACAAAGCGCATGAAAGGATCAGGCAGATGGTTGAAAATGGTGAACCTCTACCCTTTAATCCTGATGGTGAACTCATTTACTATGTCGGACCGACTCCGGCAAAAGAGGGAACGGTAATCGGCGCTGCCGGTCCAACTACTTCTTCAAGGATGGACCCGTTTTCCGGAATGATTTTATCTCTTGGCATAAAAGGCATGATTGGCAAAGGGAGAAGAGACCGGAACACCAGGGATCTGCTCGTTAAACACAAAGCCGTATACTTTAGTTCAATAGGTGGCGCAGGAGCTTATCTCAGCAAAAGGATTATAAAATCAAGAGTAGTGGCATTTGAAGACCTCGGGCCTGAAGCCATATTCGAATTTTATGTTGAGAATTTTCCCGCTGTTGTAGCAATAGATATTTATGGTGATGACATTTATGAAAATTAAATTTGAAGACAACTACGCTTTTCACGATTTTAAACAGGCAATAAAAGAGACTCTTGCATCAAGAAATAAAAGAGAGATAGATTTTCCCAATTACCGAAAATCTTCAGTTATGATGCTGTTTATGGAAAAAGATAACTCTCCGCATGTATTGCTGACTACACGCACAGACCGGGTTTCAACCCATAAAGGGCAGGTATCCTTCCCCGGGGGGAGTTATGACGAAACAGACAAAGATTTTCTTGAGACAGCCCTCCGCGAAACAGATGAAGAAGTCGGTATTAAGGCTTCAGATATTGAAGTGCTTGGAGAATATGATGAATATATTTCAATCGCGGGTTTCCATGTCTATGTCTATATAGGGGCTTTAAACAACCGTGTAAATTACACTCCCTGTAAAGATGAAATAGAAGATATTCTGGAAGTTCCTTTCTCCATATTCTTTAATGAGGAGTATGACCGCTGCGAAAAATTCTCTTATGAAGGCCGTGACTATGACATATATTATTATAATTACGGCAAGAGCACGATCTGGGGAATGACCGCAAGGATACTTACCGATTTTTCAAGAAAGGTTTGCAAAGCCTGACAAAACTCCTTTATTATTTTATTGACACACCCCGTAACCATGTTTATCCTGAATATACATATATAATTTATATTATATCTTCTTACCGGAGCCTCTAATGTTTAAAAAAATTTCTGAAAGAAAGACTCACCTTATTGTACTCGCTTTTGCGACAGGACTTTTCCTCGGAATAAATTTTTCATTCATAGCTAGAGCGGATGAGCCTACTCATAAATATCTGGAATATTTTCATCAGGTTTATCAACTGATAACATCTGAATATGTAGATGAACCCGATAATAAAAAACTTTTCTATGGCGCGATAAAGGGGATGATTGAATCACTCGGAGATCCCTTCACCCGTTTTCTGGATGAAAAAGCAAGCTCCGAACTCCAGGAAATGACAACGGGTAAATTTGTCGGCATAGGAGTTGAGATAGCAGTTAAAGATGGAGAAATTGTCGTTGTAAGTCCCATTGACAATTCCCCCGCAATGAAAGCCGGGATCGAATCAGGTGATATCATTACAAAAGTAAATAATGAAAGTATTAAAGACAGGGACCTAAACGAAATCATAAAAAACATAAAAGGATTACCCGGGACTAAAGTTAACATCAGCGTCAGGCGGGAAGGTTTCGATGAAGAGATATCCTACGAAATTGAGAGGGCTCCAATTAAAATTGAAAGCACAGAATATGCCCTTATTGATAAGGACCATACAGGTTATCTCAGGATAAAAACCTTCGGGAGTGATACCGCGTCAGACGTTAAAAAAGCTCTGGAATTTTTCAAAACAAATAAAGTAAACAGGCTTATAATTGACCTTAGATTTAATCCTGGCGGGCTCCTCAACGCTGCTGTTGATATCTCAGACTTCTTTCTCGATAAGGATAAAGTAATTGTTTCAACAAAAGGAAGAGGTGAGAATGCAAAGGAGAGTATATTCAAAGCATCTAATCCCGCTTTATATTCAGGGGAGATTATAATACTTGTAAACCGGGGGAGCGCCTCAGCTTCAGAGATACTTAGCGGCGCGCTGAAGGATAACAAACGCGCGATTCTTGTGGGAGAAAAAACTTTCGGGAAGGGATCTGTTCAAAAGACTTACTCTCTTGACAGAGGACTAGGCATAGCCCTTACAATTGCAAAGTACTATACGCCGTCAGGCACCATGATCCATGGTAAGGGAATTTTTCCTGACCACGAAATTAAATATATAGATGTCGCTGAATCTGATACCGAGGGACTAAAAAAAATAAGCAAAGAAAAACTACTCAGCCAGTTTGTGACAATCAAAACAGTATATAACGAATCTGTTAAAAGTGAATTTCATAAATTTCTTCTGTCACATAACATAAAGATAACTGACCGGACCGCAGATATGATACTAAAAAGGGAGATAAGTAAATATCATAAAAATATTCCTTATGATCTTGAATTTGACAATCAGCTTGTAACTGCACTGGAGATGTTTACTGTAAAGTGAAAGACGGGAAGATAATAGGTCTCGGGCTTGAAAGTTCATGTGACGAGACCTCGGCAGCAATAGTATCAGAGGGTAAAACAATTCTCTCCAACATGATAAACAGTCAGATTGAGCTTCATAGTGATTATTCCGGTGTAGTACCTGAAATTGCGTCAAGGGCACATCTTGAAAATATAAACTCTCTTATTGATGCAGCCCTTTCTGAAGCAGGAATTGCTTTTGCCGATCTTGATTATGTTGCAGCCACAAACCGCCCCGGTCTTATCGGCTCACTGCTTATTGCGCTTCAGAGTGCTAAAGCCATATCTTTTACTCTTAACATTCCACTTATTGCGATCAATCACCTTGAGGCGCATCTTTACGCGCCATTCCTCGAAGGGCACGAACTCCACTATCCCTTTATAGGTCTTTTGATCTCAGGCGGGAATACCGCACTCTACAGGGTGGCAGGGCCGGGCAATATGAAACTCATAGGCAAAACCGTTGATGATGCAGTTGGTGAAGCTTACGACAAGGTTTCAAAATTCCTCGGACTCGGTTATCCCGGGGGGCCTGTCATTGAAAAGATTGCGAGACAGGCTGTAAAAAAGAAGATTTTTTTCCCGAAAATTCTTACTGATCCATCTGATAAAAGATTTTCCTACTCAGGGATTAAAACCGCTGTTATAAATCATATTAAGGCGAATCCCGGAAACGATATACCTGAAATAGTCTATTCCTTTCAGGAGAGAGCTCTTGAACTTCTTTTAAGGAGACTTTTTTTAACAGCACGGGAAGAAGGGATAAAGACCATGGTTATTGCAGGGGGAGTCGCTGCCAACGGCAGGCTGAGAGAGCTTCTTGATAAAGAAAAAAATCATGATGAAAAGATAATAATCCCCTCCCCGCTCCTTTGCACTGATAATGCTGCGATGATTTCAGGTATAGGATATCAGTATTATATAAGAAAAATTTTTGACCCCATGACTTCCGATGTCACTGCAAAGATCTGAAATATTTGCTTGCAAAAAAATATAAAATACCCTCGGATAACTTAATGAATTTCTCAGAAGAAAGAACACCATCAGGGCTGACTCTGAAAGTCATGTTCAGTAAGATGAAATACCTTGTTTTTAATAATAAGGGTGAATCAATATCAGCTGACGACGAAGGGAGAAGTCTCCTGCATAAAATGCCTTCAATAATTTTTCTCGGTACCACCTTCGAGATAGAAAGAGATTATGACAGTGAATTTTCGCTTCTCAAGCTGAGAGAGAATCATCTCATAATCCCGTATAGGAACATAATTGAGAAGAAAAAAAAATATATTTTTATCACCCTCTTTGCAAAGTCTGATCTAATCCCCTCCATAGTTACACATGTGAAGGGATATTCCTCCATGTTAAAAGAAATACCGGCAGGAACAGATGTCGATTATCTTATTGTTGATGAAACTCTCTCAGAAACTGAAGTCTCTGTTATATCAAGCAGGTTCAAACCTATGGAGATAATTACAATTTCCAGCCAGAAAAAAGAAGAAGAGGATGAAACTGAAATATCAAAAGAATCCGGATATATTAACATTAATACCATGTCTGACAATGCGGTATTTCTTGCATCATATCACCTGAAAAACATGGCACTTTCCAATCTTAACCAGCTCCTGCTCGATTTTAATATCTCTGCATTCGATACTCAATACATAATTCACCTTTTGAATGACATAGTAAAAAACAAAGGCAACGAGATTGATATATCAAAAAATATGCAGATGCTTCTTGACCTAAAAAACTCATTTGAATTCTACCTTGCCCTTATAGAGAGAGAAGGTGATACAGTTAAAACTCTGATTGAAAAGGAAACAGATTACAGAAAACTCGCCCCATACAGAACGCTCGTTTCCAAGGTCAGCTCTATGAATCCCGGCACAGAGGGTCAGCTTCTATACACTGAGTATGAAAATATTGTTATGGACAGGCTCGAAGAACTTAAATCTAAATAAAATTTTTAATAACCCCCCTTAAACTTTCGTATAACAAATTAAAAAAGCGGCCTAATTCTTTTAAAGGCCTCCAGGCCATTTTAAAGATTTTCCAGGAGAAGTTTAAGTGAAAAAAAGTGTTTTAATTTTATTTATCATAATATCATCACCGGTTTCAGGATACGAAAAAAACTGGGAGGTCTGTTTTACAGATCCCGAAAAGATCCGGAAAAATTCATATAACTCTGAAAAAATGCTCATCAGGGCTATAAATTTATGTAATTCCAGTTTTAATGGCGCATTTTATGATATTTCATCAGTACGGGTTGAAGAAGCTTTAATTAAAGCATACAAAAGAGGTGTTTCTGTAAAAATAGTAACAGATAGCGATAATTTTTCAGGGAAGTCAATTGAACATATTATCGACTCAGGAATACCTGTAGTAGATGACAGAAATCAGGGATTAATGCATAACAAATTTGCTATAATAGATGATTCTATTGTTTATACAGGATCAACCAATGCCACAGACAACGGTGTCTTCAGAAATAATAATAACTCAATCCTGATCAGATCACCTGAACTTGCTGAAATCTACAACTCCGAATTTGATGAGATGTTTATGCATGGCGTGTTCGGAAATAAATATGAAGCAGGCGCATTAACCCCGTTTTTAAAAAAATACTATGTGAAAGTTGATGAAATAAATATAAACGCCTACTTTGCACCGGAGGATAATGTTGAAAGAATAATAAACAAACGTTTAAAAAAAGCTAAAAAAACTATCCGTTTTATGGCTTTCTCTTTTACCTCTGATTGTATCGGTGAAACCATGATAGAAAAATTCAAAGAAGGAGTTTCTATAGAAGGTGTTTTTGAAAGCAGAGGCTCACAAAGTGAATACTCTGAATACACCAAGATGATGATCGAGGGGCTCCCTGTTGTTAAAGACCATAACAGGTATATAATGCACCACAAAGTGATAATCATCGATGATTCCATTGTTATAACCGGCTCCTTTAATTTTTCAAAAAATGCCAATAGCAGAAACGATGAGAATATACTGATACTTGAAAGCAACGAGATTGCGGCTAAATATACAGAAGAGTTCAGACGTGTCTATAAAGCGGGAGTAAAAAAATGAGTAATTCAATTCATAAAGATTACCGGCTCCCCGTGCAGAAATGTATAGAAGGAGAAAGCGTCAAAAACCTTTCAGACACAGAGCTCCTTGCGATAATAATCGGCACAGGGACAAAGGAGAAAGATGTGATTGATCTTTCATCCGGAATTATTAAAATAAATGGCGGGCTTGCAGCGATATCACGTTGCGGACTCAGAGAACTTTCTGCCGAGAAAGGTATCGGATTAAAAAAAGCTGTAAAAATACAGGCTGCGTTTGAACTGGGACGAAGAGCGATAACAGGAACCCATTACATTAACCAGCTAAATACCCCTCTTGCTGTTTGGGAACTTCTCCTTCCTGAAACAGCGGGGCTCCAGAAAGAAGAGTTCAGAGTCCTTGTCATTAACAACAAAAACCGGCTTATAAAAAAAAGCATCGTTTCAATAGGCACAATAACTGAAGCTATAGTACATCCCAGGGAAGTATTCAGAGATGCAATTCGCGAGGGCGGTTCAGGAATAATTGTAACACATAATCACCCCTCGGGAAACCTCTCTCCATCGAGACAGGATATCGAGACCACAAAGAGGCTGATTGAAGCAGGCAAAATTGTCGGGATCCCGCTTGTAGATCATATTATACTGACAGATTCATCTTACTACAGTATGAAAGAGAATGGATATATCTCCTGATCCCGGATCTGTAGCAGAAACCGGCGTTTAAATTGTTAAAATCAATTTATTTATTCGATTGATAAATAGAAAAAATACACTCTTATCTACTTGACTCGTTTTTTTTATAATTATAAAATGAGTTAAAATAATCTTTTTTACAGGATTAAAGGGGCCATACCCCCTTATAAGCCCCGGAGGGCAACTGGGGCCACAAATACAGTATCCTTGCAGCAACACTGGATTATTTGTGGCCGACCATAAATAATTCATTTTAATTGGGGATTTAATAATGAAACAGACTTTAGCTATGTTAATGATAACTCTTTTTATGCTTTCCTCAGGATTAAAAGCAGAAGAGGCAGATTACTTAAGCCAGATTCAGCCGGGTAAATGGCTAAAAAATATTCAAGTTCCCATTTTATATGAAGGAGAAACCTCATCAGCCAGGATTCAGATATTTTTCCCGATAAATTATGTAAAAGGAAAATATCACCGCACAGTAATTGCACTTCACCAGTATAATGAAAGAGAAACCGACTGGGAAACAAATACCTCCATAGAATCCTTTGCAAACAGATATAACATGGTTATTGTCTGTCCTGCAATGAACAAATCTATTTATGAAACAACATACTATCCCGAAACCGATTACCGGTGGAATATCATTCCGGGAGGAAAGTTTGTCGGTGAAACATTAATCAATTTTTTGAATGATAAATTTTCTCTCGCGACAAAAAAAGAGGGTACAGGAATTATGGGTGTCACAGCCGGAGCACGCGGCGCAATACTTGTCGCGGAGCAGTTCAACAGATTCGGAGCCGCAGCCGGAATCTCGGGCTATTATGATCAGTCAACAATGCAAACAAATAAAATGATTGAATCTGTATACGGCAGTTACAGGAAGAACCAGCTGAGGTGGGGTAATGAAGATAACGCCCTTAAGCTTGCTGAAAAACTAAAAGGCGTTAATGTATATATCTATCACGGCGAAAGAAATGACGCATTCAATCCTATACAGTCAAAACTCATGGCAATAAGACTTAAACAACTTCATAATAAAGATTCATTATACAATATAACCTACAAAGAGGGTAAAACAGGAGGATATGGCTGGCTTTACTGGAGAGCACAGGTTGAGCCTGTAATGACATTCATGGATGCATCATTGAAGTAAAAATCATAATATATTGTTTTTTACATAAAATCTTTCTGCTTCAGTAAATCCGAACAAACTGTATACAGCCTCATTAAGGGGTAAGAGGTCTCCCGAACCTTCAGCGATTGCCACGGTTTCAAGGAGCATCTTCTTTTCCCTGCTATTCAACACCGGCAAAGGAAGTTCCTCGAGATGGCTGCGGAGAACCTTTACAGATGAGAACTTCTTCTGGAAAATAAACTGATAGATCTCCGAGTTAAACAGTCCCAAAATAAGTTCGGCCGGATAACCGGGCAGTTCCGGTATGATAATATTCGCGCTGTTCAGAGTTACCCTGCTATCCCTGTCACACGCAAAAATCAGCTTGTTCGAAATGTACCTGTAGACAAGCTTCTCCTTTGACCGGTAAAAACATTCCGCAGCTGTCTGTTGAAATTTTTCAGGCTTAAACTTTATATATGCCCCGATTTCTTTTATTTTGAATGGTGTAAGGTCCTTCCCTTTTATAACAGGTTCATACCCGGCTTCATAATCACACTTTATGTACTCCTTGTTGTTTCCTGTTACTATTCCAAGCGCCCACTGCGCGTTATCCTTAAGTGATATATGCTCCCTGCGATAGGCAATCCCTATAAGTCTTTCATCTTCCGGAGTAATATCTATGTCAAAAATATTACTCCGCCCATGCATAAATCTATCCTGCCTTACAAAATACCTGTTATCCCTGTTAACTATTTCAACTGAGCCGCGCCCTTTTTCATTGATTATATCAATTATGATAGCAGAACTGAAAACATTTCTGAAAATTTTACGTTCCTTCTCTATCCTCTTAATCTGCGCATTTTTAAGAATATAGTTTCGTATATCATGATGTATCTTTACATTCAATACCGATTCAGGCAGAACAAAGGAGAGAGTCCCTCCCCGCTTAAGCATCCGCATACTTTTTACAAAAAAACATGAAAAAGATTCTCCTGATGTGATTTCAGGATAGAGGTATCTCAGCATATCAATCTCCTCCTTCCTGTAATGTGAGCCCCATGGAGGATTTGTAGCTATAATGTCAAATTCCGGGAGTGATTCAATACTGTCAAAAAGTAATGATTCATTATAATTCATCAGAGAATCATTACAATAAATATTCGGATTAAAATCTATATTACTAAATTTCATCATAATATTGATTTTCGCGATATTAACTGCTATCGGGTCTATATCAATTCCGTATATCTGTGAAGGGTCCCCATTCTTTTGAGCAAAGGCAAGAATGAACTGCCCCGTTCCGCAACAAGGGTCAAGAAATGTTAATCCCTTTTTAGAGAGCCTTTCAGTGATCTGGTTCACAATGCAGTCAGGAGTATAATATGAACCCAACTTGGATTTTTCACCCTCCACGAGAATCGATTGATATATAATCCCTGCTATATTACCCTGAACAGGGAGAGAATACTCAAGAATCTTAATCACCTGATCATTAATTCCCCCGGCAACGGACCTTCTCCATTCCTGAAGAATCAATGTAAGATTTTTTCTTTTTTTAAGTTGAAAAGCGTCTTTTGATATTATGTCACATTGCTGAACATTATCAATAAGTCCATGCAGTTTTAAAATATTAAGTGATACAATGAACATCGCGAGCGAAGGATCAATCCCCTTCTCCCTGATATAATCAGAAAGAGCCGCAACCTCTTTTTTTGCGGTATCATTATCAAAAAGTTCATCCGGGAGAAAAGTTTTTGATGAGACCGTTTTGTTTGCACGGCTGCTAAGTCTATTCAGCTCACCCCTTTCAATTCGGTTACGGAGCATAAGCACATCATCCCTGAGAAAGGTATACTCCTTTTCATGGGGTAGCGCCTGGATAAAACCGTGACGTACCCAATTTCTCACTGAAGACACAGATATACCCAGCATCTTAGCTGTTTCAGAACTGGAAAGCACCTGTTTACCGGATAAAGAAAGTTTCATTCAGGCCTGCTTACCCTCTGCGGTAAACCATCTTCCCATTGCATATTGTGTATTCAATAGAACCGTAAAGTTCACGCCCCATAAATGGTGTGTTTTTACATTTGGACTTAATAAAAGATGAATCAACAAGGATCTTTCTATCCGGATTAATTACTGTAACATCCGCATGTCCACCGGATTTAAGAGATCCCCTGTCAAGGTTTAGAATTCTTGCAGGATTGCATGTGACCTTTTCAAAAGCCTTAATATAAGAAAAATTATTATTCCTGACCAGTTCAGTAATTATTAATGATACGGCAGTCTCAAGGCCTATAATTCCGAACGGGGCGTACTCAATTTCCTGCATTTTTTCATTGATTGCATGAGGTGCATGATCAGTAGCTATTACATCTATTGTACCGTCCCTGAGCCCCTCAATTATACCCTTTCTGTGAGCTTCTGTCCGGAGTGGAGGATTCATCTTTGCCATTGACATTTGCTCCTCAACTATATCATCAGTCAAAGAAAAATAATGAGGAGCCGTTTCACATGTGACATTTATACCGTCACTTTTTCCCCTGCGAATTATTTCAACAGAACCGGCTGATGACACATGACAGACATGGAGCCTCCCTCTTGTAAGCCTTGTGAGAAGTATATCTCTGGCGATCATGACTTCTTCAGCCTCACACGGTATACCCTTAAGTCCGAGTCTCGTAGAATTAACCCCCTCATTCATGAGCCCCTCATCCGCAAGGGCTTTATCTTCTGAATGTGCAAGTATAGGAGTGTTAAACATCCTTGAATATTCGAGGGCCCTCCGCATTGTAATGGAACTCATCACAGGTTGACCATCATCGCTAAAAGCGACCGCCCCCCCCTTGACAAGTTCACCCATCTCGGATATCTCTTCACCCTTCCCGCCTTTTGTAATATTCGCGGAGGGAAATACATTGATAGGGCCCTTTGCTGCCTCCATAATGATAAACCGGACAAGGGCCTGGTTATCAATTACCGGATTTGTATTCGGCATTGTACATACAGATGTAAAACCGCTTTTCGCGGCAATCTTTGAGCCTCCGATTATTGTTTCAACATCCTTACGCCCGGGCTCCCTGAAATGAACATGCATATCTATAAGTCCCGGAAGAACCAGACACCCGTCAGCATTAATCACTTCATCATCCTTAGACGTCTTTATGCTGCGGTCGATTTCGTCTATCCTTCCCCCGCTTATAACAAGATCAAGCCTGTCATCCGTTCCTGACGCGGGGTCAATCAATCTTCCATTTTTAATTACAGTTCTCATATCTTTTAACTACCCTGATTCTCTTCATCTTTGAAAGGAGTCCCGCCCGCGAGAAGATAAAATACAGCCATTCTCACAGCCACGCCATTTGTGACCTGTTCGTTTATAATTGAATTGGGATGCTCAGCAACAGCATCATCTATCTCAATCCCCCTGTTCATCGGTCCGGGGTGCATGATAATTACATCAGACTTACACTTTGCGAATCTTTCATTAGTAAGTGCATAGAGGAGATTATACTCCCTTATCGACGGGAAGAGCGAACCTTTCTGCCTTTCCCTCTGAATACGGAGCATGTTTACAACATCAAGGTCAGGGAGTATTTCATCCAGGTCATATGTCATATCAACACCATACTGCTCAAACTCATCCGGCAGGAGTGTTGACGGACCGCAAAGCGTAACCTTCGCGCCCAGTTTTTTGAATGCCAGGAGGTCAGACCTTGCTACCCGCGAATGTTTGATATCGCCGATTATCCCGATATGAAGTCCCTTCAGAGTACCCCTCTTTTCTATGATAGAGTAAGTATCCAGGAGAGCCTGAGTCGGGTGCGCATGGAATCCGTCCCCGCCATTTATAACGGATGCGTCTATATTTTTAGACAAAAAATGCGGCGCTAAAGATGCCGCATGTCTCATTACTATATAGTCAGCCTTCATGGCCTCAAGGGTTCGCACAGTATCAATTAGCGACTCCCCCTTAACCACGCTCGAAGTGGTAACCGGAACATTTATTGTATTGGCCGAAAGCATCTTGGCCGCAAGCTCAAAGCTCAATCGAGTCCTTGTAGAAGGCTCATAAAAAAGTGTACATACTGTTTTTCCGCGAAGGACAGGTACTGTCTTCACATCTCTTGTGAAAACATCTTTAAAATACCTGGCAGTTTCACATATTAAAATTATCTCCTCCTGGGAGAGCGACTTGATATCAAGAAGATCTTTTCTGTTAAGTGCATTCATGACCATAGGATAGCTCCCGGATTAAAAAAATGTCAACGATTTTATGTCACATTAGCCTGATTTTGATCAAGAAAAATTGAATTATGATATCAATTTTTTAAGATCTCCGGCACTCCAATTAATCTTTTTTTCTCATGCTTCCAAATATATCTTTAGTCATGGTTATACCTTTCTACCACATATATTAAAATATCGTATAAGGTCGCCTCTTTCAAGTCCCGGTGTTTCATTATAAAAAGCGGATGACCTCTGCATCTTCCACTCCTCTCTCGATGTAAAAACGTTATAAAACACTGAGGGGAACACCAGTATTTCTAGCCCTTTCATAAACTTAATTGTCTCCTCGATCTCTTCCCTGTCCTGTCCGGGCATCCCCAGAATAAAATATCCCCTTACTTTAAGGCCATTTTTTTTTGCTTCTTCTGCAATTCTCCTGAACTTATCCGAATCAAAGGGACGGAAGTTCATCTCCTGAACTTCGGAAGATTGAGATACAAGTGATATATCAATGTTGCGAAATCCCGCTTCTTTCATAAAAGATATGACTTTTTCATCAATCCTTTCTAAAGAGATACCGTTCATTGCCGTGAATTCCACTTCTATCCCTTTACTTTTTTTCATAGCAATTATCTCTGATAAAAGTGCCATCGCCCTTTTTTGCGACGGGAAAAGATTGTCATCCTCAAAATTAATAATCCCCGCTCCATATTTTTCATTGCATTCAATAATCTCATGAATTACAGCAGAAACATCTCTTCCTCTATACCTGTTTCCCCAGACTGTTTTCCCTGTGCAGAATCTACACCTGTTCGGGCACCCCCTCGATGTAATCATGGATACAAATTTATTTCTGTATGCATTGAAATCCCTTTGAAGGAGCATATCTCTTGCAGGGAGAGGAAGCATGTTTATATCAGGACTTTCTCCTGTTGGCAGGAGGTCATTTTTACTCATTCGTGAAATAACACCGGGGACATTTTCAGGGACTCCGCCTCTATCCAGAACTTTCACAAGGGTAGCTGCGGCAATTTCACCTTCACCTTTAATTACATAATCAGTTTCAGTCTCCCGCAGAAAATACTCCGTATGCAATGAAGGGTGGTATCCCCCAACTGCAATTACAGCGTTTTTAGAATGTTTTCTTATTATACTGATTACCTTTTCTGTCTCCTGATAATATGTTGTAAAGAGAGATGAAATAAAGTATATATCAGCTCGGATATTTTTTATTCTGGATTCAATTTCCTGCCAGCTCATGCCGTAATGCGAATAGTCCCGGAAAGGGAAACGAAATTCAGGTTCGGGATGAAGGATATATTTTTTAAGGTAGTTAAATTCTTCAGGGAGATTTAAAATACTTTTTTTCACAGAATGGCAGTTAAGAAGCTCAGGAGTATACCCAGCATCCCTGAGGCATGCCGCTATATAAAGCAACCCCAATGGCTGCCGCCTCACTCGTGTTATATAGAAATCCTCAATAGGCGGATTTATAAGACAGATCTTCATTTCCGGAACTTGAATTTTTTCTTTTCAGGTTGAATTATTTCTTCGTTTATGCTTCTGATCATTGAACTCCCTGCCATAGGATTGAGCAAAATAGCAATACGCCTGCATCCTATCACACAGGCTTCGCAGAACATACAGTCTTCAGGCCTTACCACTGTAACAACCTTTCCTTTGACACCGTCAGTCCTCTCTCTCAATTCAATAACATTCATCATACAGGCATTAACGCATTTGCCGCATCCGTTGCACGCTGATTCATCTATGAATAGAGGACTTATCTGTTCACTCATCCAAAAATATTCTCCTTTTTATTACAGATCTATATTATACAGGAAAGTGTCAATCCTTTTCAGCAAAGGTCAAACCTCCACTTCTCAGCAATAAATAATTCAGACATTTTCTACTTGAATTATACCTCTCTCTTATAAAATTGTAATTATAATTTTTAAATTGAATAACTTAAAAGAAGGCCTGCAATGCTGCTTGATTCACACACTCATTTTGATCTGATTCTTGAGGATAAAAAAATTACCGAGGAGGAGCTGATCAAGTCTCTCAGATATAATAATATAGAATACAGCGTACAAATTTCAATTGAATCGAAAGGCCTTGAATGGTCCAGAGATTTTACAAAAAGAAATTATAAAAACGGGATATACTACACCCTGGGGATACACCCTTCATCAAAAGCCGATGATGCCGACCTTGAAAAACTCGCCGAAATTACCGGAAAGGAGATAAGTTCAAAATACGGACACCTGATACTGGGCATCGGCGAGTGCGGGCTGGATTTCTACAGGATGCACCAGCCTGAAGAGATACAGCGAAAATCATTTGAATATCAGATAGATTTAGCTAAAAAATATAAACTCCCACTAATAATTCACATAAGGGATGCAATGGATGAGGGTATTGAAATTCTAAAAAAGAAAAAAGCAGACAGGGGTATAATGCATTGTTTCTCAGGCGATTCGAAAACAGCAAAACGGGTTCTTGACATGGGATTCTTTATATCCTTCGCAGGAAATGTCACATATAAAAATTCACTTGAACTTCATGACGCCGCAGCATATGTACCTCTTGACCGGATATTAGTTGAAACAGACTCTCCCTTTCTCACTCCTATACCGTTACGTGGTAAGCCGAATTTGCCCGAATACATAAAACACACATATAAATTTGTCTCTGCCCTTAAAAAAATACCTCAATCCAGACTGGAGGATTCTGTATCAGAAAATTTCAGGAAAATAATACGGGTATGAAACTTTCTGAAAAAGGAATAATTATAAGAAAAACTTCCGAGGCAGACCTCCGCAGTATATACCTCTCAGTTTATAACAATCCTTTGTTCATTTCAGCAGAATTTAATGCCGAAATCATTGCAGATCTTTTTATGTCAGACAATTCAATAATGTTTACAGCTGTAAGAAAAAAAAAGGTGCTGGGTTTTATTGCCGGGAAATCAGACAGAGAAAATTCCTTTATTAAATATATTTTTGTTAATGATAAATTCCGCGGTTCAGGTATTGGCTCCGCATTAATTGAAAATTTTGTTATTCGTGGGAAAAAAATATTATCCAGAAATTTTTTTATTGCCCTTTCAGGTTGTACTATAGAATCCTTAAATTTCTATTGCAACAGGGGTTTCATTCAGTTCGAGAATAGAATGATACTTATAAGAAAGGAACCTTAAAAACCGGAGCATCAATTTGAAACATTCACTGAAAAACGCCGATCCATCCATGCTTGTATCCCAAAGCGGAGCCGACATCAAACCTTCCGGAATAAGGGAGTTTTTTGATATTGTCTACAACATGAAAGATTGTGTTTCATTAGGTGTTGGAGAACCCGACTTTGAAACTCCATGGAGAATTTCAGACACAGGTATAAATTCTATAAGAGACGGATTTACTCATTATACATCGAACAGGGGTGTACCCGAACTTCTAAATCTGATTTCAGATTATCTTCATGACAAATACAACCTTGACTATGCACCTAACACAGAAATACTTGTTACAATGGGTGTAAGCCAGGCCCTTGATCTTACTCTCAGGAGTATTATAGACCCGGGGGATGAAATTATTGTAATTGAACCATGCTATGTTTCTTATGCTGCAAATATTGAAATGCTTCACGGCGTACCTGTTATTATACCCACTCTTTTCAGTGAAGGTTTTCGTATCGACCCCGACAAATTAAAAAAAGCGATAACCGGCAGGACCAAGGCAATTCTACTCAATTACCCGTCAAATCCCACAGGGCTTTCATACCCCGCAGAACTTCTACGTGAAATTGCTGACATCACAATAAAAAACAACCTGCTTGCAATCTCTGACGAAATATATTCTGCGATTTCATACGGAACGCCTCATTTATCAATTGCGACAATACCCGGAATGAAAGAGAGAACAATTGTTCTAAACGGTTTTTCCAAATCACACGCAATGACAGGGTGGAGGCTTGGATTTGCCGCTGCCCCGACATATATTCTGGATATAATGCTTAAAATTCACCAGTACACCGGCCTCTGTGCTCCATCAATATCACAATATGCCGCCATTGAAGCATTACAGCACGGAGATAGTGATGTAGAGCGAATGGTCGTTGAATACACAAGGAGACGGAACTACATAGCAAAATCTTTCAACGACATCGGACTCCCATGTCTCTATCCTGAAGGAGCGTTTTACGCGTTTCCTGAAATTTCATCAACCGGGCTCTCCGCAAGAGATTTTGCACTTGAACTCCTTAAACAACAGAAAGTTGCTGTCATTCCGGGAACTGCTTTCGGCGATTCAGGAAAAAATCATATACGTTGTTCCTTCGCGACATCAATGGATAATATTAAAACAGCTCTTGAGAGAATTGAGCTTTTTATTAAAAATCTTTAACGGAATCTCCCATGACTCTTCTGATAGACGGATTCAACCTGATTTACAAGTTCCCTGAGCTTGAATCATATATGTACCTGGGCCAGTTAAATAACGCGAGGGATGGACTTATTCAAATTCTCCACCAATATCAAAAAATAAGGAAGGGTGGAATAACCGTTGTTTTTGACGGAAAAAAGGAGCCTTCCCGCGAAATAAGAAGCGAAAAATCCGGTTCAATAGATGTCTACTACTCACTCGACTACTCCGCTGATTATATTATCAAACAGTTCATAAAAAAAGATATGAACCCTAAAATGATTACTGTTATAACCTCAGACAAAGATATTATATTCTATATCAACAGGTTTGGAGCAAAGAATATTACCAGTGAAAAATTTGCTGAGACCGTAAAAAGCTCACTTGAGACCTCCCGTATTGAAGAGGATAACCGGAGAGAGGAGGCAGAAAAAATTAATCCCTCTATCACCGACGACGAAATCTCTTACTGGCATAAAATATTTACAAAAAAAACATCAGGGAAGAAAAATAAAAAATCCTGAAGCCGGGAAATACTTCAGAATAAAAATCGATTTTAAATATTTTATTCCTTGAATAAAATATTAACAACTATAAATTGTACTCCTGCACAGTAATTAAAATGATTTTACTGTCTGAAAAATATAAAATATTTACCCGGGCATTTCTGTTAATCCTATTTTATGATGAGGTAAAATTATGAGCGAAAGAGTACAGCTCAAAAAAGAAGGCAACATAGCATATGTTACACTTACTGACCCCAGTGGCCTTAATCTTGTGAATAACGATGTTGTTATGAGTCTCGCAGACATACAGGAGGAGATATCAAAGGATAACCAGCTCCGTGCTATTGTACTCCAGTCTTCCGCGCCGCATTTTTCCGCAGGCGTAGAACTCTCATTTCTCCAGACAGTTGACAGCAGGTTTGTAAAAGATAACCTCAATTTTCTACAGAGAACTTTCAGCAGGTTCCAGGAATTTCCGATACCGGTAATCTGTGCAATAAACGGTATATGCTACGGAGCCGGGCTTGAACTGGCTCTCAGCTGCGATATCAGAATTGCGGCTGAAGGAGCGAGACTCGCTCTTCCCGAAGTTAGATTCGGGCTTACAGCTGACCAGACAGGAACAACAAGGCTGACCAAGCTCGTCGGCATAGGACAGGCAAAAAAAATGATCCTCTGCTGTGAAGAGGTTGATGCGGCTGAAGCTTATAGAATCGGACTCGTGGAATATCTTGTTAAACCTGAAGAACTTCAGGGACAGGCTACCAGACTCGCAAAAAGAATTGCGGGGCTTCCACCGGCAGGAGTAAGATTCGGGAAGTGGGGCATAAACGTTGCAGCAGAGGGAAATACATATGCTTCACTTATGTTCGAGCAGGCTCAATCAATTTATTGCTTCAGCAGCGAAGATAAAGAAGAAGCTGTTAAAGCTTTCATTGAAAAAAGAAAAGGCGTCTTCCACGATAAATAATTTTTCTGAAAAAAAGTTATACTCCCCTCCATGCCATGAGGGGAGGTAATTATAACTTGAACTCTTTTTTAATTTATTTCAATAAGTAATCATGCAGAACTTCCCTCATTATTTAACCAGGGCCACCCTCCTCCGCAGAATAAACCGATTTGTAGCAGATGTACTGATTAATGACCTGGAAGAAACTGTATATGTCCCAAACACAGGGCGTCTGTCTGAGCTCGCACTACCATATGCGGAAGTACTTCTTTCACCAATAAAGGGAAAGTTCAGATATAAAATACTCTACATCATAAATTCAGACTTTCCCGTAATGATCGATTCAACATACAGCAACAGGCTGTTTCAGGAACTTATTCTAAATAAAAAAGTCCCCTCTCTTGAAGAACATACTTTGATTAAAAGAGAACCCGCTTACGGCAATCACAGGTTTGATTTTCTCCTTGTGAAAGATAACAAGAATCTCTTCGTTGAACTTAAATCCTGTACACTTTTTCATAAAAAAACAGCATCATTCCCCGATGCTGTCAGCCAGAGAGCATCTCAACATATAGAAGCACTTGCCAAAACAGGCGAGGGCCTTATTATTTTTTTCATACTTAAAAGCGGGATGAAAAAATTCATTCCGAATTATCACACAGACTTTAGATTTTACCTGGCATTAAGAAATAATAGTGAAAAAGTAAAGATCAGGGCCCTCTCTATCGAATATGACGAAACCCTCCGCATAAATGCTTTAAAGGATATCCCGGTAATTATACCCGAAGTTAAGCCGCAGGGTATATTTATAATTCTTATGTACCTTCATGAAAGTATAAAAATCAACAACGCTGCCGATGATGTTTTGGATAAAGGCTATTACCTGTTATGTGACGACGATAAAGAAAATATTTTCAAAGCTGTTGCAAAAATACGCAGAGTCAAAACCGGCATTTTTTTAAACATGAAAATAATTACGGATATACCAGTTGTCACTACAAAATTGAAAGTATCAGATGCAAAATCGATGCTGATTAATAACGGCGGTATAATTATTAGAATCAATAATTTAGACAATAATCAGGCTTTACTATATTTTGCTGAAAATCCCGCTGAAAAAAAATGGTTCTGGAATGAAATTATGAATCTGAGGTTCGGTGCCCTTTAAATTTTTTATCCTTTATTTCATTCCGAAAAGTTTTTTAATAAGATCTTCTCTCCCCATTTTCCTCAAACGTAATTTTACCTTATCCCTGTATTCATCTTTATACCAGAATAAAAAAGCTCTCTGCTCTTCGCGTTCTTTTTTTGTCCTGGCAGAGTAGACCTTCTCTCCGGTATATGGATTAAAGCCCGTATAGTAAATCACGCTTGAAAGAGTCATCGGTGTAGGAGTAAAATCCTGAACCTGCTCCAGCCTGAATCCTTCTCCTGCTGCCTCAGCAGCAAGCTCAGCCATATCCTCCGGTTCAGAGCCGGGATGAGACGAAATAAAATATGGAACAAGCTGCTGTCGCAAGCCCGCTCCTTCAGAGATAGAATCAAAAAGTTTTTTAAACTTTACAAAATGTTCATAGGAGGGTTTACGCATCAGTTTAAGTACACCGGGAGATGTATGCTCCGGCGCGACCTTAAGCCTTCCTGAAACGTGACCTGATATAAGTTTTTTCATATATTCATCGCATGAATATCTTTTCCGCTTCTCCCTGTCACCGCAAAGAAGAAGGTCATAGCGGACACCGCTTGAAACGAATATTTTTTTTATTCCCTTAATTTTCTCACATTTTTCATAGAGATCTATCAGTGGCGCATGATCAAAAACAAGATTGCTGCAGAGAGTGGGAAAAAGGCATGAGGGCCTGGCACATTTTTCACAGATAGACCGGTCCTCTCCGTGCATCCTGTACATGTTAGCAGAAGGGCCGCCAATATCAGAAATATACCCCTTGAAGTCAGGCATCCCTGTTACAGCTTTTATTTCACGCAGCAGAGAATCCTCCGATCTACTTACTATTCTCTTTCCCTGGTGTGATGTGATCGCACAGAAACTACATCCCCCGAAGCACCCCCTGTGAGAAGTAACCGAATGTTTAATCATTTCATATGCCGGAAGAATCTTCCCTTTATATTTTGGATGAGGCAGCCTTGTATACGGGAGATCAAAGCCCCTGTCAAGCTCAGACGGAGCCAGATCCCTGTACATCGGATTGACGACAACAAATCTATCTCCGGTTTTCTGTATAAGGCGTACAGATTCATCCGAAAGAACGGCTCTCTCTATAATAATAAAGTTTTCAGCAAATTTTTTTTTATCAGCGAGAGCCTCCTCATGGGAATAAAGTTCAATATCACTCCAATCCCTTCTCTTCTTTATCTCTTCACGCGAATTTACAACATAAGCTGTCTGCTCAATTGTTCTTAAAGAGGTGAGAGGAACCCCTTTATCAAGTAGACGGATAATTTCAGTCAGTGGCTTTTCTCCCATCCCGTAAATGACCATATCAGCTCCGCTTTCTTCAAGGATAGACGGCTTGATCAAATCACTCCAGTAATCGTAATGAGTAAATCGTCTGAGAGATGCCTCTACTCCCCCGGCAATGACAGGAATATCAGGGAATAAATTTTTCAAAATCTTTGTGTAAACTGTAACAGCGTAATCAGGCCTGAAACCGGCTCTCCCATCCGGAGAATATGCATCATCCGACCTGAGCCTTTTACCTGCCGTATAATGATTAATCATTGAATCCATGCATCCGGATGTTACTGCAAAAAAATGACGTGGAACGCCGAACTTTTTAAAGTCACGCAGGTCATCGCGCCAGTTCGGCTGTGGAACAATAGCTACCCTGAACCCGCAGCTCTCAATTATCCTGCCTATAACAGCGCTTCCGAACGAAGGATGATCAATGTACGCGTCCCCACTGAACAGAATCACATCAAGCTCTCCCCACCCTCTTCTCTCCGCATCTTTTTTTGTCACAGGGAGCCAGTCATTTATATTATATCCTTCTAATGCCATAACCTCTTAATTTTTAATACCCTTCTTAATTACTTCGCAGTATAATATCAATGTAAACATAAATTTGCCTTAATAAATCTATGTTTTAGAGAATCATTTCAGGCAATCAAAAATATTAATCTTTCACCATTTATTCCTTAAGCTATTTCTGTTGCTACCTTCCGGACTTTGTGATTATTGTAAATCCTTTATAATGAAATAATCTTTTCATAATTAAACTAATTAAAAATATATTGATTTTTAATGCTTCATATATTATTTTAAACCCTTAAAAATTTACCTTACTTTAAAATAATAAAAGTATATATTTTTTTGTTTAAATAAATATTTTTATTATTATTTTTATAATAAATTTGAGTATAAAATTATGAAACAAAAACTAACTTTTTTAATTGTATCACTCCTTACGCTTTTTGTTGTTTTACCTGCTCAATCCGCAGTGTATGAAGCATCAACTCTGTACAACTCAGTCTCCAGGGCTGAAACCGTTCAGGATCTCTATATCTCAAGGTGGGATACTCTCAAAGAAAAAAATTTCTACGTCGATATGTATGGCAAAATTAACTGGATCTTTGACTTTGATGTTAACACTTACAACTCAGGATCAAATGAATATGAAGCCACGGAACTGCGCCTAACAAGGACATATGGAAGTAT
>CAZVFJ010000019.1:0-13988 GCA_964625825.1 uncultured Leptospirales bacterium
TTTCAAAACCATTTTTTTCAGCCCATCTCGAATACATTCTAAAGAGCATACTTGCCCAGTCCTGTGATTCTGTTCCACCTGCGCCGGGATGGATCGAAAGGATCGCATCAGTTATATCATCATCTTCTGAAAGGAGTACTTTTGTCTCAAGATCATCAAAACGGTTCCGGAGTTTTTCAAGATTCCCGGCGGCTTCAACGAGTATATCACTCTCCCCCTCCTCTGCAGCCATATCTACAAGTTCTATTGATTCATCGATTTCGGTTTTAATAGAAATCCATGGTTCAATTTTTCTTTTAAGTTTACTGATCTCCTGATTCAAGTCAGTAAACTTTGCCTGGTCTTTCCAGACTTCATCCCTTTGTACCCGGGCTTCAAGTTCTGTCAGCTCCCTTTTTATTCTGTCAACACCGACTGAATTATAGAGTTCATCTACTTTAATTTTAAGAAAAGATAACTCTTTCTGTATTTCCTTCACATCGATATTCTGCAAAACAGGAACTCCTATAAATTTTAAATAATAAGACGCGTCATTTTAAAAAAACTCTCAGAACGGTCAATCATAATAGATTAGATAACTTAAAATTAAAATAATGCTCTTTGACACTTCGAATTCATTTTCTATCACCGTTTATCGCAGCTCAGAAATTTTCTGGAGGTGCGCGGATAAAGCTTTTTCCAGCTCCTCAGATTCTAGATAATCAACGCCAAAAACCTCATTCCAGACATATGAATCTTCCATGCATAAATATATAAAAGCCTGAGGAAAAAATTTTTTAATCCTTGATGATAGTTCTCTGAATATTAAAATTCTGTCCTGCGTAGGATATCTCAGCTTACCATCAACGCCCGGGAACATCTCCTCAACAGTCATCTTCTCTTCATGAAATTTATGCTTTATTATATCTTTAAAACCGGGGGTAAACCGAAAACATCCCAGTGAAATCCAGAGAATACCTTCGGGTGAAAGAGTTTCACGCATTTTATCAATTACATCAAAATATTTCATTATGAAATTATCAGATTTAATTACAGGGTCAAAATGAAATGCAGTGTAGTATCCTGCATCCTGTGCGCTTTTTGCAGCAGCCAGTCTTTCATCCAGAGATGCCGTTCCCGCTTCGTAGAGATCTATGTTATATTGAGGATTTAGTGTCCATGCGAGAACTGTATTGCCCTTCTCCCGGATGGAGAGCAGGTGATCTACATTTGCTGATTTAGTTTTAAATTCAAGAAATAATCTTTTATTCCCGGCGGTAGAATTGATAAGCTCTTCAGCAATACCTGTAACTTCATCGAACATCAGAGAATCAGTGAATTCACCTGTTCCTACTCGGAGTAGTTCCATGTGACTGGCTGAAAATTCGTTAACAGTTGATGAGAGCTCATCGAGATTAACAAATTGCACTATACCGTATGAATTAAGATATGAATTAAGAAAGCAGTAAGTACAATCATAGAGGCAATTGAAACATGTATTCAGAAGATAGTAATTACAGCATATTACATTATTTGATCCCGGACATTTCTGGAATTTTCTCCCGAGAAATTCCTTGAGGATCAATACCTCTTTTGAGGCATATGAATTTTTAATTTTTTCAAGAATTAGACCAAGTTCATTTTCATCTTTATATATAACTGTTTCTTTTCCGGTTTTAAGTGCGGAAGCAATTATACGCTCTGCTATTTTGTATTTAAGTTGATCATACCGGTATAGGATCACCTTTATATCGCTGAATTTTTTCAAATATTTTTACCGAAGGATTATTTAATCACAATTTTACTTATAATTGATTTATCTCTTAAAATTGAGTGCGTGTTGATAAAATCAACAAAAATTGAAAAAAGTATAGGGTCAAGTTTAGTATTTTTTTCAATAAAATCATTCATCATTATTTCAAGCGCTTCATCCGCTGTAAACTCTTTCTCCCTGTAGCGTCTTTTGTTGTCAGTCAGAGCATCAAATACATCCACTATTTCAAGCAATTTAATAGGGACATATGCAAGAGAAAGTCCTGTTTTAATATCTTCAAAATCATATGACAGACAATAAAAAGGTTCTTTATATTTTTTCATGTTATCAGGAAAGAGAAGTTTTGCTATGCCGTAACCTGATTGATCATTATAATACTCATGATGAAGTGCAGCAAGATAGGCCACATCGTGATCAAACTCTCTTGTCTTTACAATCATATTATAGCTTATTGGGGCATGACGCATTATAATCTTTCTGTCG
This sequence comes from uncultured Leptospirales bacterium, assembly GCA_964625825.1. Lineage (GTDB taxonomy): Bacteria > Spirochaetota > UBA4802 > UBA4802 > UBA5550 > UBA5550. Next base: position 2,237 of record CAZVFJ010000019.1, read on the forward strand.
TATTTACCTTCTCCTTCGAAATAATCTATATCATCAACTTTACCTATATCATGAAGAAATGCCCCTATACCGTAATGCAGCATTTTCTCCTGATCAATCTCCCTCATTCCACCTTTAAAAACATCCTCCAGACTTTCGGGAGGAGCCCATGGAATAATTTTTTTATAGAATCTGTAATATTTTGATCTAAACTCGCCACGGATTTTGGCAATTTTTCCTTTTGCAAAATAGGTATTATAAAAGTAGCATAGAGTAAGATAAATAAGAAAAACACAATTCATGTGATCAATAGTAGAACCTGTTGATTTCTCCCCAAGCATGTTGATAAAATTACTGGCTGCTTTATTATTTTTAAGTATTCCCATAATATTCTGAACAAGCATTGTGGTATTTTTAGCTACCTTTTTAATGTGTTCAGGAGAAATTTCTTTCGACTCATCATAAAAATCGTCGAAGGCAGCTTTATCAATAACAAAAGCATCAGATACAACATTTATAAGATTAAGAAGAGCCTTACTATCGATAAAACTGTTCTGAACATTTGCATTGTTTAATTCGCTTATCAGAGCATCATACTCCTCTTCCCTCTTCTCGGGAGACATATCAAGGAATATTTTTCTTCTTTCATTATATATGTCAATCGTTGGAGCTCTGTCAGTCCATGGGAAAGATGTCACAGTTGAAGATGACGTTTCTATCGGTGATGAATGAATCTCCACCATGCTTTCCCATTTCTCATCAATGTAAAAAATTAGAGAAACAGTATCATTATTCCCGATAAACTGTTCAAGTCGATCCAGTGGAATAATAACAAGATTACCGTTTTTGTTCCTTCTCCAGACCGGAATATTATTATTGAGTATTCTGTGAAGATTTTCCCGCAAATCCGCAAGATTTAATTCTAAAAATTTTATATTATATTCACTCATTTTTTATCTTTTTGATAGTATATATTCAACGGCTTCCGAATTGTTGAAAAACACAGCGTAATAGTCAAACATTTCAGGATTTGAAAGCATGAATTTCTGTAAAATTTCCTCTTTCAAAACAAGTATCATATAACTTGCTGTCCTCTTCACTATGCCGAGAGCTTTCATAAGGTATCCGAATGAATCAATTGTGATATCACTTACATTCCCGGCATCGAGGATATAATCCTTATAATCTGGAAATTCTTTTAATGAATTTTCCATAAGAGAATAAATCATTTTTGCATCTTCTTTATTAACGACATCCGGTATTATTTTACCAATTAATATAGAGTTATTTTCATCGAAAATGTTAGAAAATTTATCTTTTCCCACAATAAAACCCCCCTTAAATCATATTTTATTCAAAAAACTTTTTATTTATTTTTTTTTATTGCCAGAAAGTATAATAACATCACTTTTTAAAAAGTAAAATCTTTTTTAATTATTTAATGACATACTAACGGAAAATATTAAAATGAATACCCTTTCAATAAGAAATATCGAAGAGATTGAGCAGAATGTCAATAGGATTATTTTTAATAGCGGAGAAGAACTTTATCTTATAGGTACAGCACATGTTTCAAAGAATTCAGCCGAACTTGTTGAGTCAAAAATTCTCGAAATAAAGCCTGATATTGTCTGCATTGAACTCGACGAACAGAGACTTCAGAATATTAAAAACCGAAACAAATATGAAAATATTGATATTTTTAAAATCATAAAAAGCAGACAACTTTTCTTTTTTATCGGCCAGTTTATCATGGCTTCATTCCAGAAAAAAATTTCTGAAAAAACAGGTAGCAAACCGGGAGAGGAATTTATCAGAGCTATAAATATTTCTGATGATCAGGGAATTCCTCTTGCTCTTATAGATAGGAATATTGGAACTACATTGAAGAGAGCGTGGAGGCTCACCCCTCTAAAACATAAATTTAAATTTTTGGGAAGCCTTATTTTCAGCAATGATGATGAATTTGATAACGTGGATATAGAACAGCTTAAAAACAGCGACGCAATAGAGACCCTTGTCAAGTCCTTCTCTGAAGAGTTACCCGAGACCAAGAAAGTGCTTATTGATGAAAGAGACCTCTATCTTGCTTATGGAATTCAGAAAAATCTTCATCAAAAAACAATAGCGGTTGTAGGTGCCGGTCACGTTGCCGGAATATTGAGTTATTTGCGGAACCATATAACAGACAAGGAAAAAGAAGATATCGATTTTATCCCTGAAAAAACAAAAACAGGAGTTATCCTGCAATGGCTTTTTCCTGCTCTGATTTTATCTGTTTTTGTCTGGGGATTCTATTCCGGAAATAAAGATGTGGCAAAGAATTTCGCCCTGATCTGGATTCTTGCTCATGGTCTTTTCACTGTTCTGGGATGTGTTGTATCACTTGCTCATCCTATCACTATAATAAGCGGATTTATTGCCTCCCCTATTACCAGCCTTAATCCGACTATTGGTGCGGGCTTTGTAACCGCGCTTGTCCAGGCGATTGTTGTTAAACCAAGGATAAAAGATTTTGAACAATTGAACGGAAACACTTTGCGTTTTTCTCAATGGTGGAAAAATAGACTTACAAAAATTTTTCTCGTATTTCTTTTTTCATCACTGGGTTCATCTCTTGGAACATTTATAGCTCTTCCGGCTCTTATCAGTTTCTTTAAATAAAGGAGTTATATTTTATGAAAAAGATTATTTTCATTTTCATTCTTGTCAGTTTGTTTATCTGGCCCGGATGCGCCAGTTTATTAAATAATACTTCTAAATGGAATAACCTTACAGACAAAAAATTTTATTTTACCGGATTCAAATATCTTTATCCAGCTAAGGATAACAAGTCCGCTTATGAAGATATGAAAAATTTTCCTGTGAAAAAGTTAATGTATATCATCTCAAAAGGATATAACGTTGAGATCGATATGAGCGATTATTACAGATTCGTAAAGGAGGGGAGCTCTTCTGAACTTGAAGCTAAGGGATTTTTCAGAAATAATAATTTTTCATGGAATTCAAAATCAAATAATAATGGAAACAAAATTTCAATAATCTTTGAAAAGGATTATTTAGATGAAACTAAAATGAAGTTTAAACTAAACATTATGTCCGGTGAGAAGACAATGAAGATGATCGAAATTGATTTTGCCACAAATGACTACCTGTTTAAGCAGTTAGACTTCTATATTCCTAAAACCGATGAAAATATATCGGAATATGTAAATAATAGTTATGAAACAAAAGAAACAATCCCGGGAATATTTCTTGGCAATATATCTGAACAGAAACAGGATGTTAGTGACAGAGAAACTCAATTAAAAGCGCTTCTTGAAGATTATGTCAAAACTCTTGACAATAAACAGAAGAACCGTTTTAAACATGAAATAATAGATTATATCTATAAAGTCTGCGAATAAAATCAGGGGGGAAATATAATGGATTGCATTTTTTGTAAAATTGCCTCAGGACAGATACCTTCAGAAAAAGTCTATGAGAGTGAAAATGTTATTGCCTTTAAAGATATAAACCCTGTAGCGCCTGAGCATATCCTTATAATACCGAAAAAGCATATTAGTAATATAGAGGATATAACAGGTGAAGATACTCCTCATATTACCGAATTATTTATTGCCGCTAAGGAGATATCAAAAGAGCGGGCACTGATTGACAAAGGTTACAGGATCATTATAAACAATGGAAAGTCTGCCGGTCAGGAGGTTCCGCATCTTCATATGCATATTATCGGTGGTAAAGACCACCTGGGGCCAATGATCACAGGATAATTATTTTCGTTTTACGGGGAGGAGGAGTTGTATGCTATCAACCGTCCTTCCTCTCATCTCTTCTATGATAAATTCATAATCACCATATTTAATTCTGTCCCCTGTTTCCGGAATTTTCCCTGAAAGATTCATTACAAAACCTGAAAGCGTTTCAAAGTGTCGCTTCTGAACCAGAATTGAAAAATATCTCTGGAAGTAATCAATATCCATTCTTCCACTGAGGATATATTTACGGTCTGAAATCTTTGTTATAAATTTTTCTGCCGGGTGATCGTCAGTCTGTATATCTCCAACAATTTCTTCTACTATATCTTCAAATGTAAGCAGTCCGGTTATATCTCCATATTCATCTATTACAAAAAGCAGAGGTGTACGATTTTTATGCATATCTTTATATATTTCAAAGATGTTTTTTGTTTCAGGAATAAATTCCGGTTTAATTAAAATCTCTTTAAGTGATTCCGGTTTTGAGACAATAATATCTTTGTAATGGATATATCCAATAAATTCATCTTCGTTTTCTTCATAAACCGGGATTCTTGAAAATTTTGTTTTTGTAATAAGATTAACAATGTCTTTTATGGAATCAGTTAGTGCGATGGAGACTATATCGACTGCGGGAGTCATTACTTCATGAGCCATGGTATTTTTAAATGAAAGTATCTCCCGTATATACTCTTCCCTTTCTTCATCTATTACACCTTCTTTTAGCCCGATCTGAAAAAATGTATCAATATCATCTCTTGTTTTTACAGGACCTTTTTCTGTATGGCTGATATTAAATCTTCCTGTGAGCTTCTCTGAAAGGTAAAGTGATGATTTTATTAATGGTGTAAGTACTTTCATAAGAAAAAGTGTGGGAATTGAAAAAAACATTAGAAATTTTTCAGCTTTAGACTTTGATATCATTTTAGGAGTAATTTCGCATGCCAAAAGGAAAAAAACGGTCTGTGTTAATGTTACAGCAAGCAGCTCTGTATCATTAAAATGAAGGGCTTTTGTTACAATAAATGTTATGAAAGCTGTTGAGCATATATTCGCGATATTATTTCCAATCAGGACCATACTGAGTGCTTTATCCATATTATCAAGAATGGTAAGACTTCTTGATGCGCTCTTCCGGCCACTGATGCTTAAAGTTTCAAGAGCAAGTCTTCTTGATGAAACTATTGCAGTCTCTAACCCTGAAAAAAACATGGAAGAGAGTATACATATAAATATAAGAATGTTATAAATATAGTAAATACCAGTATCAGTCATTTGTCCTCTTAACAGTAATGTCAAGGTTTGTTATTTTTCTTTTAGTAATACTTCTTATAGTGATTTCGAGATCATTAATCCTTATTTTTTCACCTTTTTCAGGGATGCTGTTTAACTGCTCAATGACATATCCCCCTATTGTATCTGAATTACTACTGTGAAAATTTTCTTTAAAAATAAGATTGAATTCATCAAGCTGGAGTTCACCTGATACAAGATACCGGTTTTCTTCAATCTCTCTTATTTTGTTTTTCCGGTAATTTTCCCATTTACCGAACTCCTTACCAAGAAGCGATGAGAGAATTGAACTAAGCGTTACAATTCCGGCAGTGCCTCCATATTCATCGACAATTACGGCAATCTGAATTTTTTTCTTTAGAAAATCTTCCAGTAGCTCTGTAAGATCTCTTGAAAAAGGAAAAAAATCTATCGGCCTGATAAATCTATTTATACTTTTTGATCTTTTGAAACCAAGGTATGGACTCATCAGATCCCTTGAATCAATAAAACCTATAATATCATCATAATCAGATTTATAGACAGGAATTCTAATAAGATCGTGTTCAAGTATCAACTCCATAGCCTGCTCGATTGTCGAACCATATTGTATAAATAATGCCTTATTCCTTGGATACATTATATTTGAGGCTTCTTTATTTGAAAACCTCATGACATTTTTAATAATATCACTTTCTCTTTTATCAATAATTCCTCTTTCTTCACTGGAGGTAATTACATGGCTGAGTTCCTCCTCTGTAAGACTTGCATGTTTAAGATCAAGTTTAAATATAGCTGTTATAAAATCAGTATATTTCATAATAATGATTCGTGCAGGGTATAAAAGTTTATGAAAGAATAATAGAACAGGAAAACTAGCCCTGCTAAAATTCAGGTAAGTGTTAACGGCTATAATTTTAGGAGTTATTTCTGAAAGTATGATTATAAGTGGAGTTATTATTGATATAGAGATAAAATGTCCATATTCTCCAAAGTATCCGAGCATAAAGTTTGTTACAATAGCAGTCAATGATAGATTTACAAAAAGATTTCCGATGAGAAGAGTCGCAAGAATACCATCGGGAGTATTCATGAGATACGAAATTGCTCTTTCGCTACCCTGAGGTGAGTTTGAGAGACGGTGAAGATCTGATTTCTTTAATGAAAACAATGCGGTTTCAGTGCCCGAAAAAAAAGCTGATAGCATAAGGAACACTAAGGCTATTGCCATGTGACTGATTAAATAGCTCATCTGCATAAATTACATATCAGGAAAGAGTTCCGCTTCCTTAATTTTAAGGATTTTCGCGCATTTTTTTTTAAACTTCTCATTTGGTTGTTGTAATCCTTTTTCAATTTTAGAAAGATATGAAGGAGAACAATCAAGAAGTTCCGCAAGCCGGTTCTGCTTTATATTTTTCTTTTGTCTCACGTTCCATATATTATTCGCTGCAGTAAGTTCATTGATTTGAATGCTTCTTTTTTCACCATGTGGAGGAAAAATAAAATCGATTTTTTCACCAAGAAAAGCCGCACATAATTCCCTGAACGATTCCGTGGGAGTAACAAGGCCCTTTTCAACCTTACATAAATATGAAGGCGAAACATCAAGAGCTTTCGCGAGATCAAGCTGCTTAATCTTTTTTTCACGTCTGAGTATGGGTATCAGATTTTCCAAAAGGGTCCTCCGGATAAGAGCAGGGTATAAATTCTATTTCACATCAAGATCAATGTTAATAGCGAAAACTTTTTCGGTAGTATTTCCGCTGAAGTCAGATGCCTGTATTACAAAACTGTTCAGTCCTTCCTGATACCTGATCCCGCTAATCTTATAATACCCTTTTTCATCAAATATATTATTATATCCAAAATTATGTACTGTCAATCCATTTTCGGCAATTCCTATACTTCCGAAGTCTGTGTCGAGCAGCTCTTCACCATTTATAAGTGCCTTGACTTTATATATACCTAAATGTTCCCTCCCTGTTAGACTATCGTGAATTTCTATTAGTAATGGATAGTGTTGTGTAAGCCTTATATCTGAGTTTTCATTAAGTCTTATATATTTATCACCGATTTTTATATAAAAATAAAGTATTTCAGGAGCCTTTGTATCCGTAAAAGAAGGCAGTTTAATAAGAGGATTGATCGACTCTTTTTTATCTCTATCAAGAATTGAAAAGTGTATATGCTTTCCATAGGAATGACCTGTATTCCCTATATGTCCAAGTATATCTGAGTTTCCATATTCATTCTTAAGATCATCTCCATCAGCAAGATGCATGTACACGGAAAAAAGATTTTTTTCATGACTGATTATTTTATAGTTACCTCCTCCCCAGTAGTTTTCCAGAGGAAAAAAGGCTTTATTCCAAACAAACAGAAGTTTTCCCGGATCAACGGGATAAACACTGTCATTAGTACTAATCAAATCTATTCCATCATGGAAGTGGTCACCCCTTGATTCACCGAAAGTTGATGTTAATATTGAATCTGTAACAGGCCATCTGAAAGATAAATTGAATGATGCAAGAATAAGCAATGAGACAAGAAGTAAATTTTTGTTCATAACAACTCCGTATTAATATTGTTTTACATGCAAATGGCAGAATTTGCCAGGCTCAGTACCGGATAGATAAAATTGTACAGCCGTTCTGCTGCATTCTCCGTTTTTCCCTGCGACTTCTCCTGAATCAATACAGATAAGCTCTGAAGTTATATTATCCATTGATGAATTGAATGATGCCGGCGGGGCATTTTTATAAACAGCGGCAATATATTCGGCCCAGGTTGGAGCAGCAATCCCGCTGGCAGACCTGCCCTCTCCCAGAGAAATTGAACCTGATTTATTCCCTATCCAGACCGTTGTTACCATATCACTGTTATAACCAACGAACCATGCATCATAATAATTTGAAGTTGTTCCTGTCTTACCGGCACACGGGAAGTTTATACCATATTTTTTAAGCAACCAGCTTACCGATGAATCTGCCTCGTTGATTCCTTCGAGCATAGATATAGTCACTCTTCCGGCAGCAGGATCAATTATTATTCCTGTTTTATCTCTTTCTTCGGAAATTTTTTCAAGTACCTCTTTTTCGTTGTTCCAGATTATATTTCCATTATAATCTTTCACAATTTTTATTCCATAAGGTATTATGTATTTCCCACCGTTAACAATGACTGAATTAAGAACCGCGCTTTCCTGAGGAGATATTTCGTAGGCGCCAAGTGCAAAGGAAAGAGTTTTTCCGAATCTTTTTTCCATTTCAGAATCACTTAGAGAAAGAGATTTTTGTATGTATGAGAATACTCTGTCATAACCTGTCTTTTCGAGGATCTGAACAGCGACAGTATTGAGAGATTTAATCAAAGCCTGCCTTGTGATAATTTCTCCATAATACTTTTTGCCGTAATTCTGAGGTGAGTATCCGTTTTTAAATATGATAGGTTTATCATTGAAGATCATTGATGGTGTAATTGTCTTTGTTTCTATTGCAGCGGTATAGACCAGTGGTTTAATTGAAGAACCGGGCTGCCTTCTGCTCTGGTACACATTGTCATTCTGATTTGTGGCTGTAAAATCGTATCCTCCTACATAAGCCAGTATTTCACCTGTATAAGGATTCAGTGATATTAGCGCCCCTTCTATATCGTCAGCTTTCGCGATCTCTTTCTGGGATCTCGAAATGTTTTTTATTCTATCAGATATTTTAATGTGATACTCCCTCTGCGACTGCACTCCATTTCTAAGACTTTTAATAGCAGCGGCCTGTTTCGTTGCATCAAGAGTAGTATAGACCGCAAGCCCACCTTTTTTAACAGCATCCTCACCAAACCGCTGTACAAGCTCTCTCCGTATCCTCTCATTAAAAAATGGCGAAAGGTTTATCCTGTATGAACTATATATAAAACTTCCGATTTTTGATTTTGTGACATATTTATTTTCATCAAATGTTACCTCCCACTTCCTCAAAAAATTTTCGAATAACGGTTCAATTTTATTCTCATTAAGATAGCCGGCATCACTTAATGAATAAAGGATCCTCTTTGTTTTATTTATTGAATTATTAATATTTGTGAGAGGTGAATAATAAGCCGGATTAGATATAGTCGCAACAATCATGGATGATTCTACAACATCAAGATCTTTAACTGATTTACCAAAAAACATTTTCGATGTTGATTCAACTCCATAAGAACCATTCCCGAAATAAATAAGGTTGAGATACATAGAAAGTATATCCTGCTTATCATAAAGTCTCTCAATCTCACGTGCGCAGTAAGCTTCATAAATTTTTCTTTTAAGACTGCGTTCCATATCTGTAAAGAGAACCTTCGCAAGCTGTTGCGTAATTGTACTCCCCCCCTGCACTACACTAAAACTCATGATATTTTTAATCATAGCCCTGAAAATACCTGTGAAGCTAATACCCCGATGTTTATAGAATTCTCTGTCTTCACTCGAAATAACGCCATTTACAAGCCATTGCGGGATATAATCAAATGGTACAATCTCTCTTTTCTCTTCAAAGAATTCGCCGATTATATCGCCGTTTCTGTCATATATCCTTGTAGGGATGTCAACAGCTTTCGCATTAACATCGACTTCATTCCGTGAGTACGGGTATCCCTTCCTCATTTCTTCTGTCCGGTCTATAAGTTGTTTATACCGTGCAAGTCTATCAAGGGAACTGTTTCTGTCAGAAAGCCATTCTGTATATATATAACCTGAATAAAGGAGCATTATAAGCAAAAAAGTAACGGGAAGATAAACAAAACAGAGTGCTTTATGATTTAGTATCCATCTAATAAATGCCATAAATTAACATTCCTTGCCTGTTGAATCCCTGTATTTTTTCCCTGATAGCTGACCGCAGGCGCCGGATATATCGCTTCCCATACTCTTTCTCACAGAGATTGGTATATTCATAATTTCAAGTTCTTTTATGAAATCATCAATTTCATTTTGATCCGGGATAGGGAGAGTATGATTCCCGGGATTAAGAGGAATTAGATTGAGTTTGACACGTGTATATTTAAACATCTTTTTCAACCGCTTCGCATCATCAGGAGATATATTGTCTTTCCTCATAACATATTCTATGGTAAGCCTGTTACGTGATACAGGAAACTTTTCGTTTAGCATTGAGGCTATTGCCTGGAAAGGATATTTTTTTTCAACCGGCATATTGATTATTCTTTTTGATGCCTCTGTATCATTAAGTGATAGAGCAAGATTGTAGGGCCTCTTTTCATCAATATATCTCTCAATTGCTGGTAGTAGTCCACTTGTCGATATTGTAATTTTTCTCACAGAGAGGTGAAAACCGAATGAATAATTCATAATATCAGCTGCTTTAAGAACGTTATCGTAATTGGCAAAGGGTTCACCCATTCCCATAAATACGATATTGTTATTTTTAAGCCCGGAAAGTCGTCTCACCTGACATACCTGGTCAAGTATTTCTCCGGTTGAAAGGCTTCTTATGAAACCGAGTTTGGCAGTTTCACAAAATTTGCATCCCATTGGGCATCCCACCTGTGATGAGATACAGATTGTGAGTCTCCCGTCATCTGACATTTCGTTTTTGATCAGAACACTCTCAATGTAATGGTTATCGGCTGTTTTGAAAAGAAACTTCTCAGTTGCATCAACTGATGATATTTCTCTATCTTCAAGATAGAGAGGTGAAAGAATAAAACGCTCTGCCAGAGTCCGTCTCAGCTCTTTCGAAAAGTTAGTCATCAGGCTGAAATCATCAATATTTTTTTCATATAGCCAGTTAATGATCTGTTTAACCCTGTATTCTTTTTCACCCATAGAGGTAAAAATATCAAGGAGCTCTTCATAATTATAGTCTTTAATACTTGTTTTCATAGATTTTTTTTAAATGATAATTTTATTCCGGATTATGCTCGTCCCGGAGAACGTTAATAATCCGGAGGGGCGCTTACGGTTATATTATGATGTGGAAATTTCCATTCCTTTAAGCTTTTCAATCTGTTTTATCTCAAAGAGAGCCATTTTATTACCTGTATCTATATTCATCACACGCTCAAATATTTGTGTTGCCTCATCAAAATCACCGAGGTTTTTGAAGCACATTCCTAAAGCGAACAAAGCATTTGTCATGTTCGGATCAATCCCGAGCGCAAAGTTAAATTTTTCTATTGCTGCCCTGTAATCCATCATCTGGTAATGTGCTGCCCCATTTATATAAAAGGCAAATTTATTTTTATTGTCATTATCAATATATCTGTCAAGAGTCTGTACTGATTTACTGTAGTTATTGATTCTGAAATAATTTTTACCAAGATTATAAAGAATCTTCTGGTTATCAGGGTATTTATTTAGCCCGGACTCAAGCATTTCTATAGCTTCAAGATATTTATGACTGCTTACCAGTTTCTTGGAATACTTTATTATGTCAATCGCTTCATCCCATGCCAGCTCAATTACAAGAATGGAAATATCATCAATAGCACCCATTCCTCCTACATGTTCACGAACATCGCTGAGGAGAGAATCTGTAAATATCTCAATATCTTCATCCACCTCATAATCTGAAAGGAGTTCTTCTTCTCCGTCATCTTCAACAATTATTGCAATTTTCTCGAATATATTCTTTGCAGAGAATTTGTCTAATAGGAAATGAATATAATCGTTCCCACTTCTACGGGAATACTTAAAATAGGTTATCCAGTGAGCACGAAGGAAGTCGTCATCAGATAGAGGCGTA